>JANODD010000319.1:0-53067 GCA_031412515.1 Planctomycetia bacterium
CGCAGCAGCGCGTCCATCTTGGCTTTTGCAATCCCTTGAAGAAACGCACTTGGAGCTCTCAAAGGTGTCTCAGCGGGACTTGCTTTAGAAGTGTCTGACTTGTGGAAGTCGCGATCCGCGGCGAGGGCCGATAATGAACCCAACAACAAAACGGACATAATGAGTGCGGTGCGCAGTGACATGAGTAACCTCGTACGGAAACTGTTCTAGTTGGTGAATATGCTGGTGATGAATTTGTGTGTATGTCGCACAAGCCATTGAGCGATGGACTCGTAGTTGCGCCCGACAAGTACCGAAGCCCGAACGGCTTGTGCAGCATCTTCACTGCTCAAGCTTGGTACGGCGATTTGCAATTGAAAAAGTGATTTTGATGTAAGGCCAGTTAACGGGTCGATCAAAAAGTCCCCTTCACCGCTGGTCGTCAGCGAAAGGTCTTCGAACTCGGCTGCATTCGCTGGGGCGACGGAAAGTATGGTCCCGCGGTAGTTCTTGGATGCTCGATCTGCCATACGAACACTGACTGTCGCGCCCGGCTTTAAGCTGGCTGTATGGAGATGCCCTTCGTCCAGCCACGCTCGTACGATCGTCTTGCCAGATACCAACTTTGCAACTGGATCGCCCGTCACGACGTAGTTACCTACAGCCCGCTTGGGAAGAATATAACTCAGGCGCCCCTCGTGCGGCGCGTGGATGGTTAGCTCTTCCGCTGATGCTTGGGCCGCGTTCGCGGTCGCTTGACGTTCTGTCGCGATGGCTTGGCGTTTCGCACCTTCTGATAGATCTATGCGGCTTATGAAATGAGCACTGCGTTTTGATGTGTCGGCCATCGCCGACTCTATCTGCGATGCAATCTTCGCGTCAATATTTTCAACTGTTATCAGAGCTTGACTTGCGACAACGTCGGTTCGAGGCTCGGCATCGACTGAGAGGACAACCCCAGGCGTTTTAGCTCGCAGCACCGTTGATTGCTCGGCTGATACAACACCATCAATTCGCAAACCCGTTGGAATAGGGCATAGCAGCAATATAAGTGGCGTTCCTATGGCCAATGCATATCCGACACGTCTAGCGCGTGGACGAACGGGTTCCGTTTCCGGAGAGTGGAAAAGATATTCGTGAAGTTTTTTGGGGACAACGAAGAGTGTTGTACCGATCTGAATGGCGCCCACTAACAACCCGAGAACTTGAAAACGACTGGCGAGCATCAGTGGAATGGTGATCATCAGCATCGTAGCGTAGATACTCGACAGCACTCCATAACTCAGCAGACTGAAACGTTCAGTCTGGCTGGCGGCGGCGGAGTCAGGTTCAAGGCCAAGTGCATAGTGCTTCAGCGTGCTCAGGGTCTCGCGTTTTGAACGGGCGCGAAGATTAGGGATGCCGAGGAGGTCGCTGAGCACAAAGTAGCCGTCATATTTCATCAACGGATTGGCGTTGAAGAAGACAGTTGCAACGCCCGCCATAAAAATCAACTGATAAGCGCACGCACCGATGAACGAATCGGGCGCAAACGCCCAAATGAAGACAGCGGGTATCGCCACTAGACTTTCAAAGTACATACCTCCGAGCATGACCATGATGCGATGCGAACGCTTTGGAAAGCTCCAAGCGCTCGAAGCATCGACGTAGGCTAGCGGCATTCCAGCCATCAACTTGCAACCCATTTCGGGAACTCGTCCGCCAAAGTGCTTGCAGGCGTAGCCGTGACCCAGTTCATGCCAAACTTTGAGCGCCACAAACGCCAGTGACATGAACAGCAAATTTCTGACGGCCAGCAGTCCATTGAGCGGTTCAACAAACTCAGACCATTTGTTAACAACTAATGCAGCTGCAAAAAGGCCAAGCACGATCCACACTAGTAACGCAGTTGAGCTGAACAAGAAACGGAAGCGTGCCACCGAACGATCCAGAAATTTATCTGGATTCGAAAGTGGAATGGTTAGAAAAAGAAAGCTAAGCCATTTTGCTTTGGTTGAGTCAGCCGTCTTTTGCTTGAATCGATTGAAGAGGACTTTCGCATCGTGATTTGAAATCGTCAGTAGTGCAAGCGATTCAAGACGCGATACGAACTGGAAGAAGTCAGCTTCGTCTTCGGGGCTCAGCAGTTCCTCGGTGACGGTCTCAAGGAATGACTGGTCGAGTGTACGTGTTTCATCAAGGCAGGCCGCAACGCGATAATCAGTCAGGCTGAGTCGATGTGACTGAAAAGAGACGGGATCGTAGATAATGTAAACTGGTTTGCCCTTGGTCAACTGGCGAGTGATTTGCAAGTCGCTGCGCAGGCCAGTACGCAATTGGCGATAGGACGCAAATTTGTCGGTGGATTTCTCTGGTAGTGTTACGATGGTCACGTTTGTGCTCATTACATCCAGAATCCGCCACGGGCGTATTCAAATAGTCGGTGCAAGAGAATCCAAGGAATCGGTTGCCATCCGGTGTGCGTACGGGCGGTTCCTTTCATTCCTTGACGGAAGAAATCGGCTTCACCGTCCACTTGTGCAGTAGCTACAAAGACGTTCTTCCCATCGATTAACTCAGCCGAGCCCGAGATGCTGGTGATTTTATAGTCCAACATCCGGCCTGGGTTCGCAGTTGGGGCAAAGCACCCGGTTTGGTTTTGACGGAAGTACCTGGCTTGGTTTTCCGGTACGCGAATTTCCAGTTGCCATTTGTCGAGCGGCGCAAACGACAGAATGGGACTGCCCTGTGCAAATACTTGACCGACTTTTCGATGCAGTTCAGCATCCATGACCATCCCATCTTCGGGAGCAATGATTGTGCACTGAGCGATCTTCCTCTCGACTGCGGCCAGTTGAGTTGCGAACACTTGGGAATTGGCCTTGGCGAGCGATGCAGATGCGGCGTCGCTCTTGACGAGGGCTTTGCGTACATCTACTTCAGCTTGTTCCAACTGCGACTTCAATCCAGCCTGTTGAAGATCAAGTTGCCGTGTATCGAACTTTGCCAGTACTTGCCCGCGAACGACCCGATCGCCCGAGTGAACCTTCGCGTCGCTCAGTTGCATATCAAAGGCGGCAATTGCCTGAGTTGCATTTCCAGGGACTAAGACACATGGAGTTAAAGGCCGATACGGAAACCAACCCAGCAGTAAAATCAACGCAGATGTAATCGAGACTTGACGAGCTATCCGACCTTCACGAGTCTTTGGGTTGCGAAGTGTGTCGATCGCTTGGGTTGCAACCTCGCGGAAATGTGATTTGAGTGTTTGATCGCCACGGAGCGATAATTCGATGGCCGCGCCGAACGGCTTGATCAGCTTTTCGATTTCCTCAACATTGGCCTCGGTAAAGCCCAGGCGACGATGACGACGAAGGGTTAAAACGGCTATGCATTCAGTCCCCGCCATCAATGGAATCGAGCACACAGCGCTCTGGCAACTCGTTCCCCAGCGTGTGTGAATGGGCATCTTCTTATGTTTTGTAGACTGAGCTTCGGGCTGGGACACAACGGTTTGTCCAGCATCGCGAGCCTCTTCCATGGACTGTTGAATATCGATGATCCCAGGACTGCTCGATTTGAATGTATCCGTACCTGAAATGGCCAATACATTCAACTGTTCACCGCGAATGGTGCCCAGAGCAACTTGTTCGCAATCGAATCGCGACGCAACGCTGTTCACGAGTGCGAAAGCAAACTCGCGAGTATCGCTGTACCGGCTAACTCGCGCGGTCATCTGCAGTTTTTCATCGATGACTAGTTTGCTTCCGGCCTTTTTTGCCGCAGGGATCAACTGCTGCGCGAGCATTACGGACGACTGTAATTCGTACGCACGCATTTGCACTTCTTGATCGTTTTCTGGACAGATCGCAAAGCAAACCGAAGCAACTAAGTCATCTTGGTTCTCGCCAAGCATTGGTATTGTGACTAAGAATGCTCGCTGTTTATCGAGTGAGTAAGGGCCAGTGATACGAGTATGGAGTTCGCTGTGACCGGCCAACGCACCTTCGCTGGCCAAGTTGCGGAGTTGCAACTGTTCATCAGCGCTCAACGATCCCACGCAGGCAAAGTCTCCAAGCGTTTCGGCTGCGATACGTCCCGTTAAGCTGAAGCCGAGCTGGTGATGATGATTGACGATTGCACGCAAGGCCGCATGCAGATAGGCTGACGGGCGAGGGTTCTTTTCTGCTAGCTGCGTGAACGTCTGTCGAAGGTCAGGAAGCACTGTCGATTGTATGCGGCGCGAAGTTGGAAGGGGCATTGAAACAATGGGTGCCGCCGATTGGCCAGCAGTTACCACAGTGCGAGTGCAAAGTGAATCGATTGTAGGGATAAGGTTTTCACCAAGCATGTTGCTTTACCTGAAGCTAAGGAAAGTACTTCCTGGCAAAAGTAGGTCACGGTTAAGAGGCGAGCAACAGGTTCGAAAGGAACATTTAATGGTGCCGCGATGTGGAATGCCGCACTTTCTAGTCAAGAACTTTGCTATTTTCGGCTTTTGACTTCGCTCTATGACATTTGTAGCGATTGTGAACGATCGGTCGCTGGGGAATACCGCCAATGAGATATGAGAATCCCGTCCTTTGTTGTGAGAGGGAATTATACAAACTGGACTTATGGTAGCGGACACAGTTGGTTCAGCGGATTGTTTAGCTGGTTTCGCCACCGATAAACGAAATTAGTCGCACATCGAAGGTACTTTAGTGAACGTTCCTAAAAACTAAGCCCACGAGCAACCGACTGCTCGTCGGTTTTTTATTTCAGAAACCGCGACCGATAAATCTAAGAACTGATAAACGGTGCGGGAACGAGCAAAGCGTGCTGGAAGTACATCACGGGTGCGCCTTGCCATGCAATGATCTGTGCAAAGTAAAGCGCCCCGACATAAGACACAACACTGATCATTACTACTGCAAAAGCAGGCCAGCGCAACATCCAGTGACGCAAGTTTTCACGTTTATCAGCGTAGCCCAGGGCGGCTCCGATCAGTAACTTCGCAGGCATCATCAGCGCCACAAACACGAGGCTGGGCGCCCAGACAAATTCGCTCGGCGTGGCTTCAATACGAAGCAGATAAAGCGGAATGGCCAGTCCGCATAGGGCAAGCAGACCCATCGCACAGAACCATGGCGCACGCATAAAACTCTGACGAATCGCTAACACATTAAAGATCTCAGAAAAGCGGTTCTTCGCTGCCATACGTACTTGGAGAAGTGGCAAGTAAAGCATGACGCATGTCATCGCGATCGCACCGATCAAGCCCACCAGTGGCGCCGCGGCGAAGTCTTGTGCTCGCATGCCGATAATCATCATCGAAACAGGGACGCACGTCCAAAGTAGCGCACCGACACTGGCCCGAGCACCCAACCACCACAACTTCGGAAATTGCAAACTGGCTACAAAGTCATAAAGCCAATCTGACGATCGCGACCAATGGGATGGACGCCAAATGGTCCTTACAAACTTAAGCGGAGCTGGCCAAACGAAATGCCACCATCGTCCACCGCGCATTGCCGCCCATCCGATATGCACTACCCAGATCGCCGCGATCAAAAACGCTCCCAATCTCCAACCTCGTGCGCTGGACGAATTTGGATCAAGCAGTTGAGCCGAATAAGCCAAATCGGTCAGTACGTAGATCGGTAACCAACTAATTGCCGCCAGCAGAGCGAAGGTGCCGAGCTTGCCCGCCGTCCGCAATCCAGGAAGTGCCGATTGCCACGATTGTCCGTTGGCAAGGCGACCGGCCGCAAAGAGGATATAACCGAGACTAGCAAACTGCAAAAGCGGAGCTGCTGCAACAACCGCTAAGAGGACTGAAAGCGACACAATATCCCAGGTGCGCCCCAATAACCAAAAAGGCCACACATACCAACGTCGACGCACAAGGTTTACAGTTGACTGGGAATCGGCGTCGGGCAGGTTAACTGAATGCAACTCGTTTGGGTTAGCAGACGGTGCAACGATGGGTGGGAGATTATTCTCAACCGTCAAAGGCAAGACCATAGGTTCATCGAGAGTTGGCGCAGCATTCCGGCCGCTCAAAACGGGCGGTTGCCCGTTTAGAATTGGCGGTTCCGATTGCCAAGGATTCGACACGAGTAATCTCCAAGCCAAAAAACGGACTTCTCTAGACAGTGCTTCAATACAATTCAACTTTAGGCATAGTCAAAATGTGTAAGGGTGGGACTTGGAGAACATGGAACGGGAGAACGAGGCTCTGCCGAGCCGGCCTCCACAACTCAAGACTGGAAGGACGGGACAAACAGTCTCATCCTACGTTACAGCAAAGTTAAATTGTGTTGAAGCGCTAGTATCTTCGCCGAATCGTGATATTTATTGCATCGTAAAGCAAGATTGAACAAAATTCTTCGAATTCAAACCAAAGTGGCCTAAAAAATCACTTGGTTTCGATCGAGCGTGTAAGTTAGGCTGATAAGTTGTGAACTTCGTTTCTACTCGTTCTATCCTCTGAACACTTTCTGCCAGGACTGATTATGTCCAAACGCCGCACAATTGCAAAGACATTGCTGATGTTCGGAGTTTGCGTATTCGGAGTCAGCGTTGTGGGCGCGACGCTTAGACGACGTCCAGCGATTGAGCCGCCTCGCGACATTGAATCGCCCTACTTCTCTGACGATTTTCAGACAACTCTGGCGACTGTAAATTCGAAGCTTGCCAAAACGATCGAAAATTTCAGCCTTGAAACCGCTCCGCCTGCGGATTCGCTGACGATCGCCAAGCGTGCTACGTTAGCGATGATTGGCAGTGGCATGTCGTACGAAGAAATTCGCGCTTTGCAGCTGATTCCAGATTCAGAGCGAGTGCATTGGTGGACATCGCGCATGCTGCAAGATAAACGCTGGTCCGATTACTTTTCACAGCGTTTGTCGCGAGCCTACGTCGGTTCAGCTAACGGGCCTTTCTTGTTATTTCGCAGACGCAAATTCAACGCCTGGATCGCTGAACAGTTGGCCGCCGACAAGGGCTACAATCAAATTGCACGTTCGATGATCAGCGCCGAAGGGTTGTGGACGGATACTCCGCAAGTCAACTTCGTGACCGCCACGATGGACGAAGCCAACAATGGTCGCGGCGATCCGATTCGTCTAGCCGGGCGAACTTCGCGAGCCTTTCTTGCGCAACGTATGGATTGCTTACAGTGCCATAATGATTTTCTCGACAAGCTCAATTTTGGAACTGAAGACGAACCAGTGCTCGGCGAGCAGATGCATTTTCATTCGCTTGCAGCGTTCTATGCTGGCACGGCATTGAAAAACCCGTTTAAGGGGATTGCGGAAGACGAGAAAAACTACCAGTTCCAGTTTCTGCACGAGTCTGAGGCTCGTGAAGTCAAACCCACGGTGCCTTTTCGAGCTGATTTGTTGCCGGCTGATGGCAAACCGCGCGAACGCTTGGCGCAGTGGGTGACCAATCCGGCGAATCGAGCCTTCTCGCGAGCCGCCGTGAACCGAGTTTGGGCTTTAATGTTCTCACGACCACTCGTCGAACCTGTTGACGATATTCCCATCGATGCCACTGTGCCGGAAGTTCTCGACGTACTGGCCGACGATTTTGTTGCGCATGGTTTTAAGATCAAGCGTCTGATTCGATTGATCGTCGAGTCTGATGCTTTTAAGCGCGATAGTCGAGCTGATTTTGAAGTTACCGAAGCACATGAAAAGTGCTGGGCAGTTTTCCCAATCTCACAACTGCGGCCCGAACAAGTGGCGGGTCGACTGTTTCAAGCTTGCTCGCTGACAGCACTTGATTCAACCAGTTCCATTTTTACGCAGCTAAAAGTCTTTGGCGATACGCAAGATTTTCTTCAACGCTTTGGTGATAAAGGCGAAGATGATTTTGAGGCCAACTCGGTCACCATTCCGCAGCGCCTCATCATGATGAACGGCAACCTCGTCATCGAGCGCACGAAGTCTGATTTGGTTGCCAATGCGGCCACGCGAATTGCAGATATGGTCCGCGATGACTCAGATTCCGTTGAGGCAATTTTCTTGACCGTCATGAACCGCTCTCCATCGCCGCATGAATCGCAGACGTTCACTCAGTATCTTACTGATAAGAAAAGCAATAGGCGCGAAGCGGTCGGAGACATCTACTGGGCGCTGTTGAATTCAACTGAGTTCTCTTGGAATCATTAAGCAAACGGAACACCATCATGCACGATCATCATTCTCCGGCTTGCAAAAGTTTCGACCGATTCACGCGACGGAGCTTGGTTAAATCTTCAGCCGTGGCCGCTGGCGGTATATGGTTGACGCAACTTGCTGAGCGACTAGCGATCGCCGGTGAAAAATCCGCTCAGCCGAAATCGCTGCTGATGATCTGGTTGCAGGGCGGCCCAAGTCAGCTTGAAACATTTGATCCGCACGCTGGCACCCTGGCGGGCGGGGAAGTCAAGGCGATTTCAACTTCACTGAAGGGGATCGAACTGGCCGACACGTTGCCAGCAACGGCTGAGCAATTGCATCATGTGTGTCTGGTGCGTTCTGTGATCAGCAAAGAAGGCGATCACGAACGGGCAACGTATCATCTGAAAACCGGTTGGCGGCCCGATCCAACCGTCATCCATCCATCGATCGGTTCAGTTCTCTGCCATCAATCACCTAACAACATCGAGATACCAAGGCATATTTCCATTCTGGCTTCGCAATGGCCTGCTCGAGCCGGTTACCTTGGACCCAGTTTGGATGCCTTCCAGATCGGCGATCCCGCCGAGCCGATTGCGAATCTTTCTAAGCGAGTTTCTGACGAGCGAATGGAGTCGCGGCTAGGTCCGTTGCTAAATACTCTAGAGAGCGAATTTCAACGTGGTCGCTTAGCCAATCTTGATCGCAATCGAACGGTGCACCGGACCGCGACAGAACGAGCTGTGACGATGATGAGCAGCGAGCAATTGTCAGCTTTCAACGTGAAGGATGAAGGTGCAGAGACGCTGAACCGCTTTGGCAACAATCCATTCGGTCGTGGTTGCTTGGCCGGAATTCGCTTGCTGGCAGCAGGCGTCCGATGTGTGGAGGTTGAATTGAATGGTTGGGATTCACATGTCAACAATCATCAAATTCAATCGCGTCAAGCGAAACTGCTCGATAGTGCATTGGCCTCAACACTCAGCGAATTATCCAAGCGCGGATTGCTTGAAAGCACAGTGGTCTTTTGCGGAGGCGAGTTTGGACGAGCACCAAGTATTGATCCAGGTGGTGGACGCAATCACTGGCCGCATGGATTCAGTGTCTTGCTAGCCGGCGGCAACTTGCGTCGCGGCTACGTTCATGGGGCTACCGCATCCGCTGTTAACTTTGAAGCCAAAGATTTGACGAAATTCACGTCAGACACGGTTACTGTCCCTGATTTGCACGCGACGTTATTGCATGCGTTGGGAGTCAATCATGAGCAAGAAAACATGACGCCTATCGGCAGACCATTGCGTTGGAGCGACGGCAAGGTTGTTACAGAATTGCTGGACGCTTAGAGCCATCGTCGCCTTTCGCTCCGCGAAAGTAGCGAACTGCGGTGCTACCTTCGCGGAACGAAAGGCGACTCTACCTGCGGCGTTTAAGCGTTCGCATCTTCAAAGGGCAATTGTGGCTGACGGCGTGTTGGCTGCTGGGATCGGAAGTGTTTTCGACACACCGATATATACAACTCGTTGCCACCTATTTTTACTTGCTCGCCATCGCGAACGATGTTGCCGTCGGTGTCTGTGCGCAGAACCATCGTGGCCTTCTTACCGCAATGACAAATTGTTTTGATTTCGATCAGACTATCGGCCCAGCCCAGTAAGTATTGGCTGCCCTCGAACAGATTACCTTGGAAGTCCGTGCGCAGTCCGTAGGTTAAAACTGGGATATCGAGAAGGTCCGCTACGTCGCCGAGTTGTTGGACTTGTCGGCGTGATACAAACTGGGCTTCATCTACTAAGACACAATGCAGCGTGTGGTCTTGATGATGGCGTCGTACTAATTCCAGCAGATTTTCGGCTTGCTCAAACGCCACTGCCTCGCTGGTCAATCCAATCCGCGAACGAACCTCTGTAATGTTTTTTGTTACAACCGCTGGAGTGAGAACCAAGGTGTTCATACCGCGTTCGCGATAGTTGTAGCTCGACTGGATCAGTGTCGAGGACTTACCCGCGTTCATTGCAGAATAGTAGAAATACAACTTTGCCATAGCGAAACCAATCTTGACGCACACGCGAGGAAAACCTGGGTCCGACAACTATACCTAGCTTCTCCAGCGACGCTAGCAGAAAGCGCTTTTTCATTTGACTTTTCCGTTTTATCGTTTCCTAGGCCCCAAAAGTTGCATCAGGAGCGTCCGGAATGTCACTCGCGCTTTGTCCAAAATTCATCTTGGGATTCACTAAATCGGCGCAGTTGCTTGCGGGATTCGAGTAGTTTTTTCAGTGAGCCGTCGGCGCTAGCCGCGGGTTTCGGAGTGATACTCTATCACAACAACCAGCCCGATTTAAGCGCAAAGACAACGAACAATCAACAGCATTGGATAGGCATCTCGCGAATGCCAACCGCCCTACTTCGAGACCCGCAGCTAGCGCTGACGGCTCACGTTACAACTTTAGTCCCGCGTCCTAGCCTGTGGTTGGTCATATCGCCTAATCCCAAAATTTAAGTTGGATGAAGCACTGGATGTGATGGATCAGTCTCGCTTTAAGTTTGCTTCTCGGAAACTTGGTGCGATGCCGTACGACTTCTTGCAGGCGGCGATGGGGTCGTAGTTGGGGCGACTGTGAAGTTGTCCGCTGACCTCGACAACGATGTCACCTTGGTAACCTGAATCGCGAATCAGCTTTAGGTACTGGGCGTAATCGATCGTTCCTTCGCCGGGCAACACAAACTGAAATTTCTGTTGATTGCCGGTTGAATCTTTCACGTGAATGAAGGCCGTATCGGATGCCAGCAAGTTCCAAGATTCTTTTAAGTCTATCCCTCGCAACTGAAAGTGGCTGTAGTCGAAGGCGGCTTTGAGTGATGGGCTTTTCACTTGATCAAGCAGCCAGCGAACATGCTCGGGTCGATGTGCTGCGCCACTGATATGAGCCTTGATAGCGATCACCGATCGGGTCTGTTCGGCGACTTTTGCCCAATCGCCTAAACGATCGACCATCGCTGTTCGAACATCGTCCCACTGCGATGGTTGCCCGCCCATAACCGTTTCGATGATGGGATCACCGCCGGGCTTTAGATTATGCCCAAGCTCCGCGGCAGCCCGCAATCTGTCGCGATTTTTTGTATGGAGCTCCTCCGCAGCCAGTAGCACAACATTCTCCATCAGCGCCGAAAGTCGCAGTGAGTGTTGAGCGAGTGCATCGCGGAATCGTGCAAGGTCCTCTTTTGTAAATTTTTCGGGTGCTCCCGGCCAATCTGCCATCGTCGGCAGCTCAACGCAGTCGTATCCAACCGCTGCGATTTTTCCCAGAGCTTCGATGAGTGGCAGAGTTTTCATGCCATACAAGCTGAAGCCGAATCCGACTGTGTGATCGACTGGTAGGCGTGCATTGGAAAGCGTTCTTAGCGACGCAGTAGCTGTGGCGGCAGCGGCGAAACTGAGGATTTTGCGGCGGTTGAGCATTGAGGGTCCTTTGTCGACAGAGCGATCAGCCAACAGTGACTGAATTTACGATGCGAGTTTGCACATCTGGCTTTGATAGTGTAACACTACGGCTAATTCTGATGTTATCATCGTTGAACTCGGGCGGCATTCACCGCTTTCACTCCACCTCTTCTAGTGAGAACAAAACATGAAATCTTCGTTTGCACTTTCTCTGGCACTTTCTCTGGCGTTCGCTACGCTTTGCCCGCTTATTCCCTCGGTCGATGCACAAGACAAGGCGACCAAAACAACGGATCCGTCAGGCACCTGGCGTTGGGAGTATGATCTCGGCGGCGAGACGATGAAAGACTCAGTGCGGTTGAATTTGAGCAAAGACAACAAGCTTGTCGGTCACTACAAGGGTCGCGAAGAAAAATTAGTCGAGATTAAAGATGCGAAGATTGAAGGAGATGCCCTCTCGTTCTTGCTTGGGCTGGATTTCCAAGGAACGCCCCTGAAGTTGGAGTTTAAAGGCAAAATCAAAGGGGACGAGATCGATGGAAATGTTGCGGTCTCCACGGGCGATGGCTCACAAGAGTATCCTTGGGCACCCAAGCGCAGCGTACTGATGGAAGACGTTGTTGGCGAATGGCAGATGAAGATCGAGGCAGGCGACCGGACATTGGAGCCAGTCGTTACGATTTCAAAAGACGGCGATAAGTACAAAGCCAAGTACGCAAGCGGACAGGACTTTACGGCTGACGTAACCGAGCTGAAAGTCGAAAACAATCAGCTGAGCTTCAACGTATCTGGCGAAGTCAACGGCACCAAGATCAAAGCGGATTACAAAGGCCGACCATATGGCGATAAGATTCAAGGCAAGATAGCGTACGTGTTGGGTGATAATTCGGGTGAACTAGATTTTGCCGGTGCTCGCAAGCCAGTTGAAAAGAAGTAATTGAGTTATGGCTTGAAGCCTGGCTCTGTAAGGCTTTTTTAACTGTGTGATCAATTGGCGAAAGTAGAATGAGCCTTTACGAAGTTACATTTGGCCCGATTTCTACTTTAACAGGCCAGCGAGTTGAGCGCGAGAGAATCGCGTACGATTCAATGTGAGCCGTCGGCGCAAGCCGCGGGTCTCGAAATAGTAGGCGCTCATCAACGGTTGTCTAACCAATGACAACGCAACAGTCGCAGTTGGTTTTGCATTCGGGAGTTAGCGGTGACGTTGGGGCAGTCGCTTCGTACACCCGCGGCTAGCGCAAAATACCGGAAGTTCCTTCCGGTATTTTGTTTCGATTTCTATTGAGCCTGAGGCTTGCCTGTTAAAAAACTGGTATTGTGGCGTTTGGAGCATGCGCGAGTTTTATTCCGGAGTCTAGAGTGGTTTTCAAGTAGGTCACGAAAAAGGTTTCCGCTGGCTTCATGCCAGCGGGACCACAATTGGCAGCTACACAAAGTGCAACGAAACGTTCGTCGCTCTCCGTCCGGTTTATCCGGGCGGAAGCAACGCTATTGAGCGTGTCAGCCTTCACGGGCTTCCGCTGGCACAAGGCCAACGGAGAGCTCGACATGAGCGGCGTTTCAATGTAGCTGCCAATTAGCGCCTCCGCCCGGCCAAGCCGGACGGAAGGCAATTCGGACTCCCTACCTGCGGAACTAAGATGGTCCGCAAGAACGCATGTCAATGCCGAAGTTTTAACAGCCCGGCCTGAGGCGCTACTCCAAAAACCGGAAGGAACTTCCGGTTTTTAGCACTAGCCGCGGGTCGCGGTCAACCGAAGAAGTTGCGATCAAACGATCAACCGTGTGGATCGTCGAGGATCATTTTCAATCGTTCTTGAAAATGGCTTGGAAGTTTTTCGAGCCAACTTTCATCGATCAGTCCGACTTCGATCATGTCGCCGATGTGAACTTGATCTTTTCGCCGAAACGAATTCAACTTCATCCGTACAAGGGTTGCGAATTCAACCGTCTGGAAATTGTTGGTCCGAGTATTGGGTTCGATGTCAGGGTTCGGATCAAAATCATCGCCACGGATCATTTGGCCAGCGAGCACGACATGAACGGCATCGCGAGCTGATGCGTCGGGTATTTCAGTAAACATATCCACATCAGCGGTTCGAGGATAATGGAATCCAGCGTTAGTCATAGCTGTGATCATCGCTGGCAAATCGGCCGGCCGAATGAGCACGTCGACATCGCGGGTGGTTCGTACGGCGCCTTCGTCGACTTGCGCCACCCACGCTCGTACTGCGTGCCCGCCGACGATCGCGTAAGGCACTTGGGCTTGTTCGAGGATAGCCACTGTCTTGCGAAGTCGTTCGTTGACTTTTTCCACGGCTCGCTCCATGCGTTCCCAAAGGGCTTCACCAGTGAATTTGATTTCAACCATGATGTATCTTGTGTTTTAAAATCCGGCCACGCGTTTGATTGCGATTCAGTTTACTTTGCCGAAAAGGGCGCGTCGACACATGACACGCGTTGACCTAGAGCGAAAACGCTGGTCATTGGGTTACAATAGAGCGATAGGAGACAAATATGCCGCTGCTAGATCATTTTCGATTACCGGTTTCCAAGAAGGGTTCGTGGGAGGGATTCCATGGGATGTGGCCTGCGCTAATGGTTATAGAATTGTGCAAAACACTCCCCGAGCAGTACAGTGCCGAACCGCGAGTGCATCTTGGGAGCAACTTTGAGGTTGATGTTTGTGCGTTCGATATTCAAGCTGAGTCGGGATTCTCGTTGAACGAAGGTGGAACTAGCTTGGCAACTTCGACTTGGGCACCGCCGGAACCCACGTTGACGTTGGAACTCGATCCTACAGATTTCTACGAGTATGAGGTATTGATCTTTGATCAAAATCGAGCGCGTGAACTGGTCGCGGCGATCGAGATTGTCAGTCCTGCGAACAAGGACCGGCCAAAGACTCGCCAAGCCTTCGTATCTAAATGCGCGGCGCTTTTGCAAAAGAAGATTTGCGTATCGATCGTCGATTTGGTGACCATCATGCACTTTAATCTATATTGTGCAGTCCTCGATCAGTTCGGTCAGTCCGATCCTGCATTCTCACCCTTACCACCATCGACCTACGCTGTCACATGTCGCAGTCATGCGCTGGCCACTCGATCGAGATTTGAATCGTGGGCTTATCCAATGGTCGTCGGCGAGCGGTTACCTGTTCTTCCGATTTGGCTAGACAACGATCACGCGATTTCGATCGATCTTGAAGTTTCCTATCAGCAGGCGTGTAGTGCTTTGCGATTGGTCTAGTTTGCTACTTTTGCTTAAAACAACTGATTTAGCTGAATATGACTGGACACTAGGCTGGCTGCATAGGAGTTCTGCTCTAATCCTGATGCCGTGACCAAAGTAAGAAAAACGGCCTTTCTCGTCTGGGTTCGTCCTATACTCAGCCAAATCGCCATTTTTTATCGTGATTTGGCTGAGTATAGCGAGTTGTATTAATTTTGCAACAAAAACTTGCTTTTGTTTTCTTCGGAGTTGCCACCGCAATGGGATGTCTCGTTTAACTCAGCCAAAACGCGATTTTTTTGGTTGATTTGGCTAAGTATGGAATGGGTAGAACCGTGTACGACTGTTCTGTACAGATTCTTCGCTGGTCGCATCCGGCAGAAGCGACCCACCTAAGACCCTAACCACGGTCCGAAAACTGGTCACCTGTCTTCGGGTGTTAATAAATCTTGGCGGCGCTCGGCGGTGCGTTGTTGACGCTGAGTGGTTTGCCAGGCGGCGATCTGAGCATGGTTGCCGTTGAGAAGGACTTCGGGGACGGCGAGGCCACGGAATTCGCGTGGACGGGTGTATTGCGGGCACTCAAGCAATGCAGCGTCAGAGAAGGAGTCTTCTTGAGCGCTGCGTTCGTCGCCGAGTGCACCGGGGATGAGTCGCAAAGTCGATTCGATGATGGCCATCGCAGCTACTTCGCCTCCGTTCAAGATGAAATCGCCAAGACTGATCTCGCGCGGTTGAAGGATGTCAATGACGCGCTGGTCAAAGCCTTCGTAGCGACCGCAAAGCAGAATTATGCGAGGAAGAGCGGCTAACTGAGTGACGATGGTTTGTTGCAGTTGTTCGCCAGACGGGGTGAGCAAAATCAACTGGCCGGGTTCTTCGGTCATACCGCGGACGGCTTCGACGCATTCGACAACGGGCTCGACTTGGATGAGCATCCCGGGGCCACCGCCGAAGGGCTTGGCGTCTACTTTCTTGTGCTTGTCGCGAGACCAATTGCGAAGATCATGAACGTGTACTTCAAGCAACCTGGCAGAGATGGCTTTCGATAGCAAGCTTTCGCCAAGATAGCTGGCAAAGATGGGCGGAAAGAGAGTAATGATGTCAAAGCGAAGAGGTGTCGGCATGGGCGTTCGGTTGAAGAAGTGCGATTCTTTAAAAATTTAGTCTAATTGGCTGAAGCGTTAAGGTTTGCGCGGACGATACAATTTAACAGGGTGATGTGTAGCTGGTTTCGTGAGAAACCGGAAGCAAGCCTGTAGCTGGTTTCGTGAGAAACCGGATTTGTTGGAGTTGGTTAGCAGCTTCGTCCGGGTTTTTACAAACCCAGCTACATGAAAACAGGAGAGATTCATTGTCGTCGGTTCCTTCACGTTCGCAAAGCCGTTTGGCGCCTCAATATAGTTGGCGTGAGTCACTGACGCAGTGGTTCACAGAGTGGGGCGACGTTGTTGTCGATGCCGTCACGACGCTGGGCGACATGGCGATCTTCGCGGGACGGATGTTCGTGTGGATGTTTACCGCGAAACCGTGTAAGGGAACGATCCTTCCTAATTTCTATCATGTGGGCGTTTTGAGTCTGCCAGTGGTTGCGCTGACAGGAACGTTCATCGGGATGGTATTGGCGGTCACCAGCATCGGTCAGTTTCGAACCATTGGCATGGAGAGCAAACTGGGCGCGGTCATCAATTACTCGCTTGTCCGCGAACTGGGGCCTGTGCTTGCAGCGACCATGTTGGCAGGTCGAGTGGGAAGCGCTATGGCAGCGGTGCTGGGGACGATGCGCGTCACCGAGCAGATCGATGCATTGATCAGTATGGGTGCGAACCCGATTCATTACTTGGTGGTGCCGAGATTCTTGGCTTGTATTTTGCTCATTCCAGCGTTGACTGTCATGGCGGACTTCATGGGGATCGTGGGTGGATACTTTTATAGTGTGGTGATGTTGGGCATTGATCACTATCAGTATTTGAATAACAGTCGCCAGTTTGTGGGCGGCTTCGATTTTTTCTCTGGGATTTTTAAGAGCTTCTTCTTTGGCGGTACGATCGCAGTCGTCAGTTGCTATCGAGGCTTTCATTGCCAAGCTGGTGCTGAAGGCGTTGGCCGTGCAGCGACAGCGGCGTTTGTGTTTAGCTTTGTGTTGATTCTGGGGCTCGACTTGATGCTTAGTATTTTCCTTGACGCCGTCTACACGTCATTTTGGCCACATGGAGCAAAGTTGTTTTAAAATGACCAACGTAGACGAACTAGCGACGGATATTGCAAGGGCACGACCTGTGGCAAAGCCGCTGATCGAGCTTCGCAATATGACTTTGCAGTTCGCCAAGCAAACGATTCTCAGCAACATCAACTTGACCATTCCTCGCGGACAAACGGTAGCGATCATTGGTGAGAGCGGTTGCGGCAAGACCATGTTGCTGAAGAGTGTGGTTGGCCTGATGACACCGACAGAGGGAGCGATGCTGTATGACGGCGTCGATATCCATTCACTGGGCGACGTTGAGATGACCAAGTTGCGTTGTAAGTTCGGATTTGTATTCCAGAACGCGGCTTTGTTTGACAGTATGACGATCGGCCAGAACGTGGCTTTTCCAGTGGTTCAGCATAACTTGGCAAACGGACGCAGTATTGATCGCATGGTCATTGAAGGATTGGCTGAAGTTGGACTGCCGGAGATTGTGTTGCATAAGCGACCAAGCCAGCTGTCGGGCGGGATGCGTAAGCGAGTCGGCATTGCGAGAGCTTTAATCTTGCAGCCTGATTTGATGCTGTACGATGAACCGACGACGGGACTAGATCCGATCATGAGCGACGTGATCAACGAGCTGATGCTGCGGACGCGATTAAAGGGCAAAGTGACTAGCCTGATTGTGACTCACGATATGCGGACCGCGCGCAAGGTGGCTGATCGCGTGGTGATGCTGTATCCGCATTCGCGGTTGGCTCGCAGTGAGAATCAAGTGATCTACGACGGTCCTCCTGAAGGATTGGATACAACGAAGGATAAACGTGTGCGGCAGTTTGTTGAGGGCGAAGCGGGCGAGCGGTTGATGGAGTTGCAGCGCAGTTCTCTGAGCGGATTTGAAGAGACGCCAAGGTTGTCGGATACGTATCGAGCTTAAGCAAGTGGTAAAAGGTGTCTGACACCTTTTCAATGGAGTATGAACAGCATGGATGAGCAAGGATATCGATTCGGAGTGGGCGTGTTAGTCGTCGCTTCGTTGGTGATCACGATCATATTGATTTTGTTCTTCGGAGCGGCTCCGAATTTCTTTGCGAGGCGTTACGAGATCACGATCAACTTTGATAGAGCGCCAGGCGTGGAGACTGATACGCCGGTTCGTAAAAACGGTGTACAGATCGGACGCGTCACGAGCGTGAAACTGCTTGATTCCAATGACAACGACACCAAGAATCCTGGTGTAAATCTAACAATGGAGCTCGATTCCCAATATAAAATTCGTGCCAGCGAAGTCGCTCGAATTGGTACTGGGTCGCTCATCACCGGTGACAACGTTGTCGAGTTCGTACAGGCCACGGACGAGGAGCGCTTGCGGCGTTTTGATGGAAGCGGCGGCTCGCCGAAAGATGGAACACTGGATCCTAATGAGCAAACGATCGCCAATTCGGTCTTAGCCCAGGGCGATTACCTAGGTGATGGCGCTGGGAAAGTTGCTCCAGATCCGTTTGAAGCTCTTTTAAAGATGCAAGAGACCTTTGCGCCGACATTAACCTCGATGGAGCCAACTTTTAGAGCCGTTCAACAGGCGAGTAATCAGGTCAATGGATTGGCGGCTGACATTCGGCAAGTGATCGGTGGTGGCGATGGCGACATGGGGGATGGACCTTTCCAAAAACTGGCCAAGAAGGCAGAGGAATCAATGGGCATCCTGGATAAGACTCTTATTTCGATTGAAGGGTTGTTTAACGATCCCCGCCTGAGAGATGTTGCCGAACGCCTGCCTCAACTGATGCAAGAAGCCGAAGGGGTCATGATCCAAACCAGAAAGACGATTGCTTCGTTCGAGGGAGTAGGTAGAGAGGCTGAGGCAACGATGAAGAACGTTTCTGAGTTTACCAGGCCGCTGGGTCAAAATGGTGACAGGATCGTTAGCGATGCACTGCGGACGCTAAACAACTTGGATGCTGCCCTAGCTGACATTCGGAAGTTGACAGGCACAGTGAACAACAGCCAAGGGACCGTTCAAAAACTCTTATCCGATGATCAGCTTTACAATTCGATTGTGCGGACTCTTGAGAACGTCGAGCTGTTGACGCATCGTATGCAACCGATTGTTGAAGACGCGCGAATTTTCTCTGACAAGCTGGCACGCGATCCATCGCAGTTAATCGGCGTGCGAAATGTGATCAACGGACGCGGAGCTGGGTTGGGGGTGAAGTAGAACAGTTGGGTTCGAAATAGAATAGCTGAGATAGCAGCATTTGAATTGGAATCGCGAAGCGATGGCATGCGATAGTCTTGGATACAGGTCCCAGGTGTTATAGGTGACAAACGTGCGCGAATTCGTTTGACCCGTAGCCAGCGGCGTAGGCGGGCTTGCAGCCAAAACCACAAGGCAGGTAAATGGTAAAGTGAACTTACGAAGTATAAGACAGCGTAGGTTTCGCTTGGCTCGAAGCAAACGCTTCCATGGTGGCAAACATAATGGGTGCGGGTTGGGCAGGAGATAGTTAGGACCGTGAAGACCCGCTCGTGCTGCGAACTACAAGCCGACCCTTCGCCGCTGTGGCTATGGGTCAAACGAGCGCGAATTCGTTTGACCCGCATAGGTCGCTACTGAGAGCGTAAAGTGCAAACCAATGCGGCTCTTTGTCGCCTTCGTTGTCGCGCACCGTCCAATCAAGTAGAATTAAGAACTACCGGTCGGAACGTTCCAGACAAAGTCGAGTCAAGAGTTGCGGGACGCCGATCGCTGCATTTTTAAAGGGTAAGTAATGCGATCAGTCATTTGTATCTTAGGACTGCCAGTAATCGTGGCATCGGTCTTCTTGCACGCTGTCGCGGAGGAAGATGCCGTTTCGTATAACAGAGATATTCGACCGCTGTTATCCGACCGCTGCTTTGCTTGCCATGGACCCGATGAGGCAAAACGAGAAGGGGAACTGCGGCTGGACGTTGCCTCCGGAGACCTGAGCCCTTTTCACGTTCGAAACGATCATCAAGCGATCAAGCCGAAGGACCTAGAATCAAGCGAGCTTTGGAATCGGCTGATTACGGACGACACCTCGCTGCAAATGCCGCCTCCGGAATCGGGCAAAAAACCGCTGACCGTTGCGCAGAGAGATCTAATTCGACAATGGATTCAGCAAGGAGCAACTTACGAAGACTTTTGGTCGTTTGTTCCACCTCGGCCTCAGTCAGTCCCGACTGTCCAGAATAGCAATGGGCTCTCTAAACGGATCGACCAGTTTGTTGTCGCGACCTTGGAGAAGAAGGGACTGCGGCTTCAACCATCAGCCGACAAACGAACGTTGATTCGACGTGTCACTCTGGATCTGACCGGACTACCTCCAACGCGCGAAGAGATTGGACAGTTCATTCAAGATGACTCCCCTGACGCGTATCAGAAATTGGTCGATCGTCTGCTGTCGACTCCGCAGTATGGCGAACACATGGCTCGCTACTGGTTGGATCTAGTGCGATTTGCGGATACCAACGGAATGCATCACGATCACTATCGCGAGCTTTCACAGTATCGAGACTGGGTCATTCGTGCATTCAACGCAAACATGCCCTTTGACCAGTTTGCAACCAATCAACTTGCAGGGGACTTGCTTGAGAACGCGACGATCGATCAACGAATTGCTTCAGGCTACAACCGCCTTCATATGGTGATGGACCGGGGAACCAACCCACCGCAAGAAAGTTACACTCGCAATGTCGTCGACCAAGTCTCCGCTTTTGGAACAGTGTTCATGGGAATGACTCTGGAGTGCGCCGTGTGTCATGATCACAAATATGATCCCGTGAAGCAGAGAGATTTCTATCAACTCTTTGCTTTCTTCAATAACATTGATGGTGACCCTGAAACCCCAGGGCGTGATCAACAGCCTCCGATCTTGCAGCTACCGACGCCAGAACAGTCAAGCCAATTAAGTGAGCTCGACTCACAACTCGCATCGATCAAGCAAGAGGTCGACAGCTTGAAGCAATCGCTTAAGGATCTTACCGCGATAGATAAAACGGATAGTAAATTGGACAAGCCGAATAGTTTTGGCGCGGCCGGTGCTAGCGCAGCCAGTGGCGGCACGTCCAGTTCATTGGAATCGCAGGTTAAGAAAAAGGAAGAGGAGTTAGCTCGACTCAAGACAGCCCGAGAAGAACTCGACCGCAGCATTCCGATCGCTCTGGTAATGAAAGAACGCTCCGATGTACGACCGGCATATATTCTCAAACGCGGTGCCTACGACCAACTGGGCGAAGAGGTATCGCGAAACACGCCAGCCTTTTTGCCGCCGCTGAAGTCTAAGGGCGAACTTAAGACGCGACTCGACCTCGCACGATGGGTAACTGACAAGCAGAATCCCTTGACGGCGCGAGTCACCGTAAATCGTTACTGGCAGCAATTTTTTGGCGTAGGCCTCGTGAAGACTTCTCAAGACTTCGGCGCACAGGGTGAATTTCCTAGCCATCCGCAATTGCTGGATGAACTGGCAATTTCATTTGTCGAATCCAACTGGGACGTCAAGTCGCTCGTCCAGTCAATTGTCTTGTCAAAAGTCTACCAGCAATCGTCGCGAGTTTCGCCTGACGAGTACCGCGCCGATGCGGACAACCGGTCGCTTGCTCGCGGGTCGCGCATTCGACTCGATTCGGAAGTGATACGCGATCAAGTGCTTGCTATCAGCGGCCTGCTTAACAATACGATGTATGGAAAGAGCGTGAAGCCGCCTCAGCCTGCGGACTTGTGGAAGACGGTTTCGATGGTCTCGTCCTCAACTTACTCATTCAAAGAAGACACTGGTGACAAGATCTATCGACGAAGTTTTTATACTTTCTGGAAGCGGGCTATGCCACCGCCCCAGATGACTATCTTCGACGCGCCGACGAGAGAGAGCTGTATATCTCGACGCGAGAGGACCAATACGCCGGTCCAAGCCTTGTTGATGATGAACGAGAGTCAATATTTCGAAGCGGCTCGCCATTTCGCTCAGCAGTTGTTGCGCACATCCAATCAGAGCGATGCAGATCGCCTGCGTATTGCGTTTGAGACCGTCACGGCACAACTGCCCGATGCTGACGAACAAGCGGACTTGCGAAGCGGCCTCGAGAGTTTTCGCTCGATCTACCGCGACGACCTAGACGCAGCTCGCGGGATGACATCCGATCTGACGCTTGCCAGCGATGCGCAGCGCATCGAATTGGCAGCCTTTACGATGGTGGTAAACTCCCTCATCAATCTCGATGCAGCTAAAACACGCGAGTAATAGACATGTCTGATCATCTTCTAGCGCAATATCAGTTGTTGGAATCGCGACGCCGGTTTCTGAATCGAAGCAGCGTGGGTTTGGGGGCTGCCGTGTTGGGGTCTTTAATGGTCAAGCAAGCACCTGGCGCGCTACCGGAGTTGCCGCATTTCCCACCCCGCGCCAAACGCGTCATCTTTTTGTTTATGGGGGGCGCACCCAGTCAGATCGAATTGTATGACTACAAGCCGGGGCTCGAGGCGAAGTATAAACAGCCTTTGCCTGATGTCGTTCGTGACGGCCAACGCGTAACGGCGATGACCGAAGGCAAGGAGCATTTAATCCAGCCGTCGATTTTCAAATTCACACAGCAGGGCAGTTGCGGACGGTACATGAGCGAGTTGCTGCCGCACTTGTCAACCGTCGTGGATGAGCTGTGCTTTATCAAGTCGATGCGAACCGAAGCGATCAATCATGATGAAGGCAAGACGCAGATGTGTACCGGTTCGCAAATTCAGGGTAAGCCGAGTTTGGGTGCCTGGCTGAGTTACGGTTTGGGGTCACTGAACGAGAATCTGCCGAACTTCATTGTGCTCAATTCCGCCTTTTGGTCCGGCGACCAACAGAACGTCCAGGCTCTTTACAGTCGCTTATGGGGCACAGGCTTCCTACCGTCCAAGTATCAAGGAGTGGCCTTCCAAGCTGCGGGCGATCCGGTCCTGTTTCTTTCGAACCCGACCGGTGTCTCGCGTACCAGCCGCAACAAGATGCTGGAGCTAGTGACTCATCTCAATCACAAACATGCGGGTGACATCGGCGATCCGGAGATCCAGACTACGATCGCGCAGCAGGAAATGGCTTTCCGCATGCAAGCCTCCGTCCCAGAGCTGACCGATCTTCGCGATGAGCCCGAATCAGTTAAAAAGTTGTACGGTCCCGAAGTTGAAAAGTCAGGCTCGTTTGCACGAAACTGTATGCTCGCAAGGCGGATGGTCGAGCGTGGCGTACGCTTTGTGCAAGTCTTCCATCGGGGCTGGGATCATCACAGCACATTGCCGACAAAACTGCGAGGCCAGTGTAAGGATGTCGATCAACCGTGGGCTGCTCTGATTAAGGATCTCAAGCTGCGCGGGATGCTTGAAGATACTCTGGTTGTTTGCTCTGGCGAGTTTGGACGTACGGTCTATTGTCAGGGAAAGCAAACGGCCACCGATTACGGACGCGATCATCATCCTCGATGCTTCACTGCTTGGTTGGCAGGGGGAGGTATTAAGGGTGGCATCGAGCACGGGCGTACAGATGAATACAGCTACAACATCGTCGACCAAAACGGTGCGCCAACGAAGCGCTTCGAAGACGATGCCGTTCACATCAATGACTTGAATGCCACGATCCTAAACCAACTCGGAATCGATCACCGTCGCCTTACGTTTCCATTCCAAGGTCTTGACCAGCGTTTGACAGGGGTCGAGGAGGCAAATGTTGTGCGGAAGATTCTGCTTTGAGCTTAGCACTCGCCCGTACTTTCGCTCGCTCAACTTCGCATGGATCATAGCCGCGGGTTTCGAAGGAGTAGTCGGACATGACAACCGGTCCTATTTACTCGCAGAGTGACAAAGAGACATCAGCGTTGGCGAGACGGTAAGCAATTTGAACGCCTAACTTCGTTCACCCGCGGCTAGTGCCGACGACTCACTGATTCAACTGCCTCAGTTCGTACAATCAAGTCAAACTGGCTGTGGAGACTCGCTCGGCAGAGCTTCGTTCCCCCGTTCCTCGCCCGTTTGACGTATAGTCGTTCAGGTAGCGATGGACACATGTCACCGCAAGCGATCCGTCGCCCACCGCAAAACCACAGCGTTTTGTTGTACCAGCCCGCACATCTCCGGCGGCTAGAATTCCAGGAACGGATGTTTCCAAATCACATGGAGGGCGTTCCAAGGGCCACAACTCATCGGTTCCATTGTTGGACATTTGAAGAATGGGACCGGTGAGAACGAAGCCTTTGGCGTCGCGCTTGACCGCTGGTGGCAGCCATTTTGAATTGGGACTGGCACCAATGAAGATGAATAGGGCCGAACACTTGGTTGATTGAACTTCGCCGGTCTGCGAATTGCGAATGACAATTTCTTCGACGCAGCTGTTTCCGTTGATTGCAGTGACTTCGCTATTGGCAATCAACTCAATTTTGGGATGATTCATTACGCGGTGGCTGAGATAAGAAGACATGCCCTTTGATAAATCGGAACCGCGAATGACCATTTTTACGCAAGCCGCATTCTGAGCCAAAAACATCGCTGCTTGACCAGCTGAGTTGCCTCCGCCCACCACGACTGCAACGGATTTATCACAGACGCGAGACTCGACCGAAGTTGCAGCGTAGTAAACGCCAGCACCTTCAAATTGCTGGCAACCTGGCAGGTCAAGCTGTCTATAGGTGACACCGGTTGCAACGAGTATACATCTTGCTTGCGCGTGTTGACCTGAACACAACGTTAGAACATGTAATCCGTCAGCGTCTTGTTCAATCGACTCTACCATAACGGGCGCGTTGAACTGTGTACCAAACTTGAGAGCTTGCAGATAGGCTCGATTGGCCAGTTGAACGCCGCTAATCCCCGATGGAAAACCAATGAAATTCTCGATTTTTGAACTGCTTCCGGCTTGGCCGCCTGGACCAACACCGTCGATGACCAATGTTTTAATTCCTTCAGAAGAAGCATAGACGGCCGCTGCCAGACCAGCCGGTCCCGCGCCCACTATCACAAGGTCGAACACCTGCTTGTCAACCTCGCGCCGGATGCCAATACAGTCCGCAATCTTTTGCAACGACGGCTCAGATTCGGTGCGACCATTGCAATGGACGATTGGGAGTGGCTTGTCAACTGCATCGAGCGTCCGCAATTGCTCTATGCCTTGGCTGGTTGTTACGTCAAAGAATGTATGCGGGACATGATTCTTGTAAAGAAATTCTTGCATCCGCATCGTCTCAGGTGTATTGGGTTTGCCAATCAGACGAACGCCCAAGAAAGCTGTGTTGGCCAACAGTTCACGACGCGCCTGAAAGGCTTCCAGCAATAAATCGCTGAAATTTGGACACTCGTTGAGAAGTTGCCGAAGTCGAGCTGCACACAGTTTATAGGCTTCGACCGTATCGTTCGCGAATGCGGAGATGACGGCCGAACGGCCTGTCAGCATGTCGACATCACCCGTGAACGAGCCAGCTTGGTGAGTGGTTATTGGATTCTCGACTTCTCCAGTTAACTCCACGATTCGGACCACTCCGGATTTGATAACGTAGAACGGGTAATCTTTCGATCCTTGCTTGATCAAAACCTCGTTGGGCGAAAAACGTAACAACTCGCCTAGCTCCGATACTGCCTGCATCTGAGTTGGATTAAGGACCGGGAATGCGGTTTGATGGCTGACTTGCATAATGACGCTCGAGGTTTTTCAACTATTGCAATTCTACTGAGGATTACTCAATTAACGACGCAAATATAGACCCAATTCACTGACCACGTACTTCATCGAACCGCTTGGTCCGCGTCTCACTTGCATGCCTGATCGTAAATCTTCCTGGGCAAAGTAGTTCATATTGAGCAAACGCCGTTCCAGGGAATGAGAAGCGAACTGGACTTAATTGTCCCTATTTTAATTATGAACGAGACTCGAAATCCAATTCGGAAAGTGGCGTCGATAAAGATCGTTTAAAGCAGTCGAATCCGCGTCTTCCCGATATTGCAATTCAATCTGATACAACTCGTCCAAAAGAGCTTTTTGTAAGAACGCAGGTCGAGATTCGACGAAGTCCTGGAAATCCGGTGGAATGCCAGTTTTCCAGCCCGCTTCGAATTCATCGCAAGCTTCATCGACGATCCACGCTTGTTCCAGCGTCAGTGCGGATGCTGGCAGCATCCGCCACGAGCAGCACAGTTCCGGTCGCGTGTCAAATAGCTTTTTGTTGCTTGAGCCAATCGCTAGTCCATTCGGCTACGATCTTTGGCAATGGCAAGAGTGGTGACTTGCTGTAGTCGATATCATCTGCATAGCCGCCGTTTGTATAAGCGGCTTCGAGTAGCGGTTGTAACTCAAGCAGCACATCTGCGTCCGTAGGCCGTAGTGGGATTTTTAACTTAGGAAGTGGCGCAGTCAGTGGAATCGGATAGTACTCGCATTGATCGGTGCGAGTAGCGCGAACGACAGCAGCGCGATAGATGCCTCGCAGTCGAACTGGCACGTACCCTACATCGACTGCCACCACCCACTCGCCCGTCCTGACCAAATCAATTTCAACCAAATTAACCTTTCCTTCGATCATCTCGCGTTGCTTTTTAAGGTACATTTCCAATCCACGACCAATCTTGTTTGCGGGACTCAAGAACTCGATCGAGGTTACGACACGGTTGCCATTCTGTGTATCGATTATCTGAACCCGTCGCAAAGTCGGCGGCTCAACAATTCTTGGAAGTAGCACCGCTTCGGTTTCAGCGATCACAGCAACGGAGCCTTCTTGCTCTGAAGCGGAAATCTTAAATGGCTCCGTCACGATGACATCGGGGACAAAATGATGACGCCACTCCTCGTCGTCCAACTTGGACTCAACCGTTACGTACTCTTCGATTCGAGCCCTTAACCCAGATGGCAAATTCGGCTGCAATCGGTCGCTGGCGTAAGTCGTCAGACGCGCGTGCACATCGCCCCAATGATCTTCCAGCCATGGATCCATACCTGGAAAAGGGCTTTTTTGTCTCATTGCTGCTCACCGTTTAGTCATTGCATAGGTTTGCGCGACGCTCAGTGGCGTCCACGCATGGTCACCATTATAACCTCGCCGCAAATGACCTGTACCAAATTGGATTGTTTTAGAAAACGGTTCGCCGTAGGATAGATGCTTGATATGTAACCTCCTCCGTAGCGTGCAGCAAAATCATGAGTACAGCAGAGATTCCTGAGTTCGTATCGGTCAGCGACTATTTAGCTTCCGAAGAAACAGCGACGACGCGCAGCGAGTACATCGACGGTTGGGTTCGAGCCATGACGGGGGCGACGAACCGTCACAATCGAGTCAAAATGAATTGCCTCTTTCATCTAAGCCTCGCGCTAAGAGGAATGAAATGCCAACCCTTTGATTCAGATACAAAAGTTCGGATTCGTCGCGTAACACGAACGCGATTCTATTATCCAGATGCTCAAGTTGTATGCGAAAGTAATGCTCCTACCGATGTCTACCAAGACGCTCCAGTTCTAATTGTAGAAGTCCTTTCTCCGTCGACTCGGCAGTATGACTTGGATGAGAAGCTCGCCGCATACTTAGAAATCCCCTCGCTGGAATGTTACATCATTCTGGAACAGCATATGCCGACTGCTATCGTCATGCGGCGAACAGAAAATGGATTTCTTCGCGAAACATACGAAGGCGTCGAGGCACAAATCCCGCTTCCGTTTCTCGGATGCTCTTTATTTCTTCGAGACATCTACGAAGGGATTGAATTTACCACCACCTGTGTTCAGGAACCTGCGTCAGAATACGAAGCTGAACCAATTTAAAAACAATTTGACAATCACAAATCATCGTTTTTCGATCCCCAAAATTACTAAAAGACGATCCAGTCAAACGAAGCTAGAATGGCCGGGATGAAAACGAATGAATTGACCGTGGATGGTTGCAAGCTCGCATGGTGGATGCGTGGCAAAGGCCCTGCGGTCTTGTTCATTCAGGGCTGCGGCGTTCAGGGCCACGCTTGGCTGCCGCAGATCGACGCGTTAGCTGAGAACTACACCTGCATCTGGTTTGACAATCGAGGCATGGGACTCAGCCAGCCCGTTGGAACAACTCTCACCGTTGATCGAATGGCACAGGATGCAAAGAGTATCTTGCAAGCAAGCGGACATGACAAAGCGCACGTTGTCGGCCATTCTTTGGGAGGACTGATCGCACAGCGGCTCGCGCTGAATAATCCCGCGTCAGTGATGAGCCTAGCGTTGCTTTGCACTTTTTCGGGCGGAAAGTATACGGCTCCTTTGACAATGCGAATGATCTGGCTGGGCCTTCGAACCGTAATGGGAACTCAGCATATGAGGCGAATGGGGTTCCTAAGGCTGGTGACCGCACCCGGGTCGATCGAAGAACCCAATGCGTTGGCTGATCGTTTGGGAAAACTCTTTGGACATGATTTAGCGGAACAACCGACGATCGTTAAAGCTCAGCTTGCTGCCATGCGTGCGGAGGATGTAACCTCACGGCTAGGAGATCTAGTAAAACAGTCGGTGCTTGTGGTCAGCGCAACACACGATCCGATCGCTCCGCCCAGCTGCGCGAAAATACTGTGCAACGCGATGCCTCACGCTCGCTACGTTGAAGTTGCCGACGCGTCGCATGCGCTGCCCATTACGCACGCGGATCAAATCAATCTACTGCTGAAGCAGCACCTCTCTGCATTGTCGCCTTTTGCTCCGCAAAAGTAGCGCAAGCCCTGACACTAGCATCGCGAGCCCCAATCCGATGCCGCCACTCCTCGTCGCCCAACTTGGACTCAACCGTCACGTACTCTTCGATTCGAGCCCTTAACCCAGATGGCAAATTCGGCTGCAGTCGGTCGCTGGCGTAAGTCGTTAACCGCGCGTTTACATCGCCTTAGTAGTCTTCAAGCCAGGGGTCCATACCTGGGAGTGGGCTTTTTCGTCTCATCAGTGTTCACCGTTTCGTCATGGCCTCCCATTACACGACGCTTAGTGCGTCCACACATTGTCAGTATTATAACCTCACCGCACGTGACCCTGCAGATTTGTTTTATCATTACCCATCATCCTTTACCAAAAGCAACTCAAGATCGGCTAAGATATCGCGTCGCTCTGCGGTGAACTAACCTGCGTTTAAACTTTGCAATTGGAATAGACATGATGACGCGATTCTTGCCTTACTTGCTGGCGGGTGAGTTTTTCATTTGCATATTGAGCCAGGTGTCGGCGGTGCAACCACCGGCGTTTCGCGTTCATTTGCTCAACGCAGAGTCCGAATTTAGCTCCGCGACAACTTTGGATATGAACGGTGACGGCAAGCTGGATATCGTCAGTGGGGCATTCTGGTACGAGGCGCCGACATGGACAAAACACCTGTTTCGCGATGTCAAGAAAATCAATGGGCGTTTTGATGACTACTCCAACCTGGGACTCGACGTTGATCGTGACGGTGACCTAGATGTCGTCAGCGTGAACTATCGGAGCAAGAGCCTCTACTGGTGCCGCAATCCAGGGAAGCAGAGTGACGGAGTGTTGTGGGCGACTGAGTTGATCGATGAACCAGGTGCGAGTGAAACAGGTAGGTTAGTAGATATTGATGGCGACGGGCAACTGGACGTTTTGCCCAATGGAGCAACCTTCGCGGCTTGGTATGAGCTAGCTCCAAAAAGTGGAGTGGCAAGCGACAAGCTATTTGTTAGGCACGCGTTGCCAGACGAAGTCATGGGCCACGGGATTGGAGCTGGAGATCTCAATGGCGACGGACGCGTTGATATTGTAACGCCGAATGGATGGGCTGAGGCACCGACGGACGCTCGAAGTGGACGATGGACTTGGCACGCCGATTTCAAACTGGCAAGAGACAGCGGGTTGCCGATTCTATGCACTGATGTGGATGGCGATGGCGATATGGATTTGATTTGGGGCCGAGGCCACAATATCGGACTCTATTGGACAGAACAAGTAAGTGCGACGGAAGGTCAATTCACTGTGTCGGCAGAGTTTCTGCCGGCTTGGTCGAAAGTGGCCGAGCAATGTGAACAGCGAAAGTGGAAAACGCATGCGATTGATACCACTTGGTCAAACGCTCATACGTTGATGTTGGCGGATATCGATGGCGACGGCCGCAACGATCTTGTCACGGGAAAGCGTTTTCTTGGTCATGACGGCAAAGATCCGGGCGAAAACGATCCGTTGCAAACTCAGTGGTATGCGTTCGATGCAAAGGCTAAGACTTGGGTTCGCAATTTGATTACCTATGGTGGAACGTGTGGGATTGATTTGGATTCAGTTTGTGCGGATATCGATCAGGATGGAGATGTGGATATCTTGGCGCCGGCGCGGTGCGGGTTGCACTGGTTGGAAAATTTGCGAGTGGATCGGGAGGCGGTCGCTCAGGTCGCATCCGGCAAGCGCGACCCACGGGGGGACAAAGTGCTGCCTGGCTACGCGGATCATGTGGACACGAGCTACTATGTTGCTGGCGACGAGCGAAAGCCGATCCGCACTCCGCTCGATCATGGTATCCGTCGACATCATGCGCTGCTGCAAATGGAACAAGCGATGGGCGAGTTTCCTGAGTCATCGCTACGTTGCGATTTAGATGTGCAGATCGTAAGCGTTGATGAGACTGAAAAGTATCACCGCATCAAGTTGACTTATGTGCCCGATCCAGGCGACCGTGTGCCAGCTTATCTGTTGATCCCAAGAGATCTCAAGGGACCAACCGCAGCGATGCTCTGTTTGCATCCGACCCAATTCGAATTGGGCAAGGCGCAGCTACTGGGCTTGGGGGGCAAAGTCAGTCGTTGGTACGCCCACGAGTTGGCCGAACGCGGTTTCGTTTGTTTAGTTCCAGATTATCCCGGTTTTGCTGAATACAAGTATGATTTTGATGCCAATACCGATCGCTTTGGTAGCGGCACGATGAAAGCGATTTGGAACAATGTCCGCGGCGTCGATCTGTTGGAAACCTTACCATGCGTGAATCGAGATCGAATCGGCGCAGTCGGCCATTCCCTCGGCGGCCACAATTCACTCTACTCGGCGGCCTTCGATCAACGCATTCGCTGTGCAGTGTCGAGTTGCGGGTTCAATGCGTTCGAGGATTACTACGGCGGCAATCTGAAGGGCTGGAGCAGTTCGCGATACATGCCGCGCATTGACAAAAGGTTTAATTGCGATCCAAAACAGATGCCCTTCAATTTCCCTGAAGTCTTGGCGGCAATTGCACCACGTGGATTGTTTGTTTGTGCCCCAGTAAACGATGCGAACTTTGCGGTTGTTGGAGTGAAAAAGTGTGAGGCCAGCGTCCGGCCACTATATTCGCTGTTAGGCGCTGAAAAGAAATGCGTCTTCGAATATCCTAATGCGGAACACGATTACCCCGACGAAACACGCATGAAGAGTTATGCGTGGTTGGAAGAGCAACTGAAGTAGAAGTTAAAAGCTCAAGTCTCAAGCCTCAAGTCTCCAGCCTGTTAAAGTTCCTATGAGTCAAGATTTTTTCCTGTTGAATCGGGCACATCAGATCCATCGCTTGTATGGCACGACAAGCGACAAGAAGATTCAACGTCCTGCGGACAAGAACTTGGCGAAGTTGCCAGAGCGTACTCAGGGACTTTATCAGTTGCTGGATTCGATCTGTGAAATTGCCAGCCGCGAGTCGATCGGTGAACAAGCAACGCTGAATGAAGCTCAGCGAGAAATTCTCGAAGAGTTTGAAAAAGCGGTAGTTCGGGATCGGTTCGCTTCAGACGAAGTTGTCAAGGATTCTGCGGTGAATGTGATCCGTGCGATCTTTGCTGACGCAGCTTATTTTTCAGGCTTAAAGCCACTGCCGCAGTACACTGAGAAATTTCCTTATGAGCTGCTTTTTCCTAGTTGGTTGAATCTGTTATCCGCAGTGATGATGCCACGAGCTGGAACGACCAATCGTGCGAGGCTTGAAGGGCCACAGCAAGTTGAATTGTTTCGTTATTTGGCGGCTTGTGACGTCGTTAAAGGCGAGTGCGGTGAAGATTATGTTGGGTTATTGACGTTCATGGCCAGCCGCTTTGATGCACCGCAGTGCGAACAGATGTTGCAGCGAGCGGTTGATTTGGTGGTCAAGCATGGCGAGTTGATCGTTCGAACGCTGAAGCGGCTTGACGATTGCACGACGGATGGCAATGTACTCAAGCAACGCTTTGGCGACTATCTAACTGTAAAACATTCGCTCTACGACTTGGAAGAGAAAACGGAGTTTGCGATCATGGAGGGGCGACCCGATGGGCGGCCACTCCCTGCTCCGCTTAAGAAGAAGCTCGAGGAGCTTGAGTGTGGTGAGGACTACGACACGTATTGCCAGTTGCTACATTACACGGCGGCTCTTGTGAACTCGAACCAACCGATGAGCATCGACATCACGATGGCCCTTGCGAAGAAGTCGACTTACATACCTCAAATAATCCAGTGGATCGTGCCGGTTACCAATCCGCCCAAGCTGTTGCCTGAGGCAAGCCAATCGTTGTTGGCGGCTGCGATCACGGCGGAGGAACCCATAGAGGATCGAATCGATGTGCCGCGGATCGAGAACTTTGTAAAGCGAATTGTGTTACGCGCTGGAGGTATCGGCGAAGGGGCAACGGAGTTTTTCAATCAGCAATTCCTAGCGGGTGCTGACAATCGCAAAGCGTTGCTCGACGCATGCGATTCAGATCTCAAGTTGCAGAAGATTGCTGCGATGTTGCAAGACCGCGCGGGCAAGACCGATAGCAATGAAAAGTTCATCAATCTGCTCAGTTGCGTGACGGTGCTCGATCAGTTGCCATCGAGCTTAGAGGCTCAGGTGTCGCTCAACGCGCTGCAATCGGTGATTGACAACCGTTCGATTGGCAACAAAGAGTTGCACGATATTATTGGTGATTTGCAGAAGAACATCGGGATTGCGCTGCAGGCACTTGCTTCGCCGCTTTCCGTGGCGGCTGAAAAGAGCGAGAGGTTAGTGACTTTGTATCTGACGTTGAACGAAGTCGGGCAGACTCTTTTTCACTCTGGTAAAGTCGACAATTTCAGCGTCGTTCGAGCGAAGTACTCAAGGTTGTCGAATTTGGATTAAGTGGCGTATGCTTCCAGCTTGCGATTAGGTTACTGGGGTAATCCTGGTTTTCGAAGATTTCTACAGGAAAATCGCAAGCAGGATGCATACGCCACTTTAATTCGGTCGCGGAACGTGCTGATCAGCTGGCAGCCTTTCTTTCTTCCATACGTGGGACCACGATGTTATCCGTGGGAAGGAGAAGTATGTCTTCCCACGGATGGCATCGCGGTCCCACGGATAAATGCATTTTTTGAGGTAATCTTAATCTGGGACTAATGTCTTTAAGCAAACACCCGCCGCTGTCTTACCGGTTCAAAAAGTTTTATGCATAGTCTCTTGTTAAAGCTGAATTGCAATACATTGACTGTTGTTGGGGCCGGTGGTTTTGCGGAGGATTAGAACTCCTTCCGATATAGCGGGCAGTGCGCGATACTTTCCGGCGGGTAATTTCGATTCGGCAAGGAGCTTGTAGTTTGCCGAAGTACCATCGATCAATCTAATAGAACCATCTACCGAGATCACTAGAACTTGGTTAGCGACGGCGATTAAATGAGAGGTGCTAAAGCCGTCTTGTTCCCAGAATGTTTTCTTTGTTTGCGGATCGAAGGCACGCAAAATGGAAGTACCCGCGTCTTCACGACCATCGATGCCGATAATCCGGTCATTGATGAATACGGGCGTATTGTATTGGCTGCTTAGTAATTGATTCTTGCGATAGGTTTCGGTCAGCGTACCTTTGGCAGTGCTTAGTAGGGTTGAACCGATCCCGTAGCTGGCGGTGAGTAAGAACTGATTTTCGGCGACTTCGACTGGTGTGGCTGCGTTAACGGTCGGTCCGCGACTACCAAAAGAGATTTCTGAAAGCACACTTCCATCGGCTGAGTCGAGCAAGACGGTTTTCAAGCGGGTGACGATCAGGGCTAGTGGCTTGCCGGACTTACCAAGTTGTCTCAACAGAATCGGCGCGGCGTAACTGGCATCATAGCCGGTGGCAACCCAGCGATTTTTTCCGGTCGCTATGTCAACTCCAACGATACCCGCTTTGGAAGCGCCAACACCAACGATAACTACATCTCCAATTACAAGTGGCGTAGTGCCTGCGCCAAAGTAGCCATCTTCCGCGTTGTATTCTTTACGAATCGATCGGGACCAAACTAGCTTGCCGTCGTTTGTTTGAACGCAAGTTAGATCGCCCGCAGCACCGTAACAGATGGCTTTGTCACCGGCGATGGTTGGCACGCAGCGCGGACCGTTGTCGGGGTCAATTGAGCTGTTATAAGTGGCTTCCCAGCCTGTTCGCCAGCGTTGTTTGCCTGAGGCGAGGTCGATCGATTCGAGGAACTCTTCGCTGCCGATGCGATGCATAATGAATACGGAATCCTGGACGATCGCGGCCCCACCATAACCGTTGCCGATATTTTGTGACCAAATTGGGGTGAACGCCGCAGGCCAGTCTGTCTTCAGAGGCTCGGTCTGCGAGGCTTTGCCGTCGCGGTTGGGGCCGAGGATTTGCGGCCAGTCGCTTCGTGCGGTCGACGCACTTGTAAAAATCGTAAGTAACAGCGCAATGGTTAGTACTGGGCGAGTGGCGGGCGGTCTGGCACTGGCGAGAGCGTCGTGGGATGGTACGCTGTGTGCAAACTGAGTGTTAGACATAGTGGAGATCTCGGGTGGCGAAGCTGTTTAGGCTGTTTGGTAAAAAACGCGGCGGGCGCATGAGCGGCTGGTGGGTCGTTGGAAGCGTCAGTGAAGCCGCATTTTACGGGCTACTTTTCATTCTTGGCATTGTATCGCTGACGACGGTGGTAACGTGGCGGGTTTTTTGGCCTGCGTCGAGTATTTTGGAGATCGGTTTCGGTTTTTGGCTGATGGTGATTGCTTCGAGCAGCTTTGTACTGATTGGTTTGACTGCCTTTTTGTTGCAAGTGTCGCACGTGATGGCGTCGCCTGAGCTGCGATCGGCGATGGTGGACCAAGCCAAACGTGACCATCACCGCCGCTCAAAAGGCGAAGCTGATACTGCTGCGACAAGTTTGCCGGATGCGACGATTCTTAAAGACAGTCCGGGGGTAAAACTGGCTTATCGATTGGCCGCAAACCAGGGCGATACCGCAACTTTAGCCGTTAGTGCGGCGTTTGGGGCGGCCTGGAACGCCATGCTAGCAGTGCTTATTGTGATCTGCGTTGAAAATCACTTGGTTGGCAACCACCAATACTTTTTAACTGTCCTACTAGTTCCGTTTGCGGCGGTCAGTTATTTTGCGACGCGTTGGTTCTTCCGCTTGTTTCGGCGGCATATTGGCGTTGGACCAACGACGCTCGAAATCAGCGAATTGCCGCTATTGCCTGGCAATAAGTACGCGCTATATCTATGTCAGTACGGGCGAGTCACGTTTGAAAAGCTGAAAGTCTCCCTAGCTTGCTTCGAAGAAACGACTTACCAACAGGGGACAGACGTGCGGACTGAGCGGCACGAGATGTCGCGCAATGTGGTAATTGGTCCGAAACAATTTGTCATTGAACCGGAAAAGCCACTAGAATTGGATTGCCAATTTACCCTTCCACTTGATACCATGCATTCTTTCCAAAGTCCGCATAATGCGATCGTGTGGAAAGTGATTGTTGAAGGAGAAGCTCCCCGGTGGCGAACGTTTTGCAGAAGTTTTCCAATCGTCGTACATCCACGACCCGTATATCCACAACCCGCCCAGCAGCGCGACGATGTGAACCTCACGTAGGTTTGCGTCTCCTTTCGCTTCAACAGGGTTTGGAGCCTGGTGAGTTGCTTGAATTTGAGTACGTAGTCAATCACGTTGAGCCTCAGTCGGTTGAGAAGCTCGAAGTGTCTGTGATGTGGTACACAGAAGGTAAGGGTAGCGAAGACATTGGCATCCACATGTTCCAGCAAGTGGGCCGTGAGGCTTTGATAGCAATATCGCTTGACCAACCGCGCCGACTTTCATGTTCCTTGCCAGCATCGCCGTTGAGTTTCGAAGGTCGTTTGCTGAGAATCCGTTGGTGTGTTCGGTTGCGATTGTTTTTAGCGGACGGGCGAGAGTTGACGACGGACAAACCATTCTATCTAGGTCATCTGACACGAGATTTATAGTAAGCGCGCTGGTCAAGCCATAACTTTAGCACTTGTGATGATCGCCGGCTCGGTTTCTATGAAGCACCTCTCACCCCCTGGCCCCTTCTCCCCGAGTACGGAGCGAGGGGGAACCAATGCGGACCTAAGCCGCCACGTGCCAAACCCGTTTTCGACACGATTCGTAACTCCCGGCCAAGTTGCTTGGGTTGGTGATGAGAACTATTTCGATCAGCTCGTCGCTCGTTGGAAGGCGTTGAAGGGCCGGGCTTCGATAATTGGTGTTCACGGGTCGGGAAAATCTACGCTGCTTGAGTACTTCGTGCCTCTCATTGGCAATGTAATTTGGCGACGAGACGCTGAAGGATGTGTGGTTTTCGATACCCTTTCTGATTACGCCTCGATCGAGGATTCGGCTACGGAGCGACTCCCTACGCTTTGGCTACAGCTTCGAAGGACTGCCTTGCCGTCGATGGTGATTCCTTGGAAAGAACTGCACCGCGGAAGGCTGCTGGTAATTGATGGTTACGAACAGTTGTCGCGATGGCAACAGGCTTCTGTTCTGGTTCGAACCAAACTGCGAAGTGTAAGCCTGTTAGTAACTAGTCATCGGCGAACATGGCTGGGAACTCTGTGCAAATTGTCGATATCATCGAGCACTGCGCGGCAGGTTGTTTCTCAGCTAACTGCTGGACGCGACGATTTTGCAGAATCGAGCGAGGAGGAAATTCGAGGTCGTTTGTTGGCTCATGGTGGAAACATGCGCGATGTTTTGATGGAGCTCTACGATCAATACGAAGATCAACGCAAAAAAATGACAGGTGAAGTTAAGTCAAATTCGTAGCGCGGGCGACTTGCGAATTCGAACGGTTGCGGTCACAGTAGAGCATCGCATTACCAATCATTGCCCGAGTGAATTATGGCTCCAAGACTAGCAGTTGTCGTTTCTCAAGCACCCATGCGCGACGCTCGGGTTGCGGACATAGAAGAATCTATAGTCGCCGAGCTAATCATGGTCGGTGGATTGGACGCTACTTTAGTCGGTCCGCTGGAACGCATTCTCCCGGACAGTACAGACCTACTTTGCTTGAGTGGCTTTACGCAGGATCTTGCGTTGCTTTCATGGATGCCAACGGACGACGCAGCGAGATATTGGGCTGAATTGAAGTTGACAGGCACGGTGGTTCCCATGTCGCTGGACGGATCCGCGGCAGTTCCGGCTGCACAGATTGCCGGGCGACGCGTTTTTTATATTCAACTTACCTCTCAATCGGTACCGTCGCAGGTCTGCAAACAACTGAGGGCAAGGCTTGATCTGCTGCGAGTTCAGCCGGTGCGTTTGCAATTGAAGATGACATCGCCGATGAAGAACACGCCGGTCGCCCAACCACCGATCGCACAAGCTCCCAAGCCGCAAACCATCGAACAGGTTGCCCCAGTTCCTCAAACGACAACGCCGGCCTCACCGGTCATCAGCCGATCTTCGGATTCCCAGTGGAAGAATTTAGATCAACTGGTAGATGAACTCGATTTGCTCGATCTATGAACGGACCCTGGCGATGAATGATAGCGAGTTGGGGGAAGCGAAATTGGACGGCATTAGCGAGCATGTGAACGATTCACAATACCGATGGCTGGCTCATGAACTGCACGACGGGTTGCTTCAATGGGTGGTAGGAGCGCGGATGCAAGTTGAATCTGCGCTTGCGAAGATCGACAAAGACTCTGCCGCGGCTCTGAACTTAGATCAAGCGATCGCGCACATGTTGAATGCACTTGCCGAAGGTCGCTCGCTCATCCGTTTCTTTGACAATCAAGAGATGGGTGACTGTGATGCGGTCAAAGAGATTGCACAATTCGTCGATTCGGTTCAATCGTTAGTTGCCGATCGAGGACAAACGCTGCGGATCGAATTGCCGAATCCAGCTTGGCCTGACTTGCCAAAGCATCAAGCTTGGTCCTTGCTGAGGTTTGTTCAGCAGGCGGCTCAGAATGCGATTCAGCATGCCGGTCCAACTCAGATCACAGTGCAACTGGGCTGGGAGATAGCCGAAGATTCATCGAGCGTTGTGGCGAGTATCGAAGATCTAGGCGTAGGCTTTGATACGACTCTTCCGACGCCGCAGGGCCATTTTGGACTACAGAGTCTTCAGCAGCGGGCGAACATGTCCGGCGGCCGGTTTCAGATAGCTTCGTCGCCGGGTCTGGGCTGTCGAGTCGCACTTACCGTACCAATCTAAGTCGTAATTCGATCTGTGTGTCTCCGCAACGGTGAGGCATGCAGCTTACGCTTACGCGAATGACACAGAGGTCTCAACTTTTACCGTTTGGAAAGCGCCGAATGGATTGAGCTGAGTCGATGGACTTTGGTCGCGAAAATCGGGCGACTAAGCGGCTTGTAAACTCCGGTTCGAGGAATGCAAAGTTTGCGATGATCATGCCGGATCCGAACGTGACCATACCGAGTGCTAAAGCGATACCACCGTGGACAAAGAACGCAGCCCCAAGTGCTATGGGACGAGTTATCCGAGGCCAGACGAGCGCACAGTAAAACGTTTCCCAAAAGATCGTAAAGGCGGTGAGCGATGCGATGATAAACGGATATCTACCGAGCCAAGTCATATCGAGCGATTGGTATTCGTAATTCACAAGTGTGTACCACATCGCAGAACCCTCGAACCACATGTCGCCGCGCATTTTGCTGAGCCCACCAAATATGTAGATTACACATAGATGCAGCTGAATCAGTCGAGTGGCGATATTGTTCCAGACACTAGGGTGGCCACTGCCGCTTGTCCAGACTCGCTTAGCCATCAAGGCATCAATGCTGTAGACGCTGCCACACGAAGCAATCATCAAATACATGCACAGCATCACAACAACTTGATCGAGTCCGAATAAGGTGCCTGTCATTCGATGGCACGTCATGAGCGTGAACCACCAAGCCAGAGGCGTTACAATGCGAGTTGCGAAGCCAAGCATCATCGCGGCACTCAGGAGGATTGCCAGCCATTCGTGCAAGCCAAGGAGTATCGGTGATTCGACATACCACAACCAACTCCAAGCCCACGCCATGCCACTATCGGCCGCGTGGAGCTGTCGTATAGTTGCGTTGTCAATCCAAGCATTGCTGCCCATGAAGTCGGTAACGAATATGGCCCAAATTGTATGGACATAGACGAGCATCGCACCGCAGGCAATTCGAATGACGGCAAGTGTATAGGGTAACCGAGGCGCGAACCAGAACTGATCCCAGGTTCGACCGATATCAAGAAACCAATTGCTTAGGATGTTGGTGGAACCAGGCTTCATCGCTGCCCCTGTTCGTGATCGCCCGCTTGGGGTTTCAAAATCGACTTGCCAGATTTGCTGACTTCACCCGGAATTGCTTCTGGGACAGGTGAGCCGGTGGGCGCACCGCTGGGTCCACTAATCGGGTCATTAATCGGGTCATTAATCGGGCCACCGCTGGGTGCGATGACGGATTGGTCCGGGAGAACTACATAGAGTCGTTCATCGTTGAGCGGAAGTTTATCGCGAAACACTTCAACGTCACTTGGCAAGCGATGTTCCATGCGAAAGATCTCTGCCGAGTCGACGCTATATCGATGTTTCAAGTGTTTTATCATCGAATCTCGTACCATTTCAAAGCGGCTGCGTTCCATTCGCCAAACGTTGAGCAAATCCTTTGGGGTATTGGCGACATCCTGTTCAGTGATCGGTTCAACATGCAACTGATGCAGGAATTCGGCAAGCATAAAATGGCGATGATAGAGCAAACGCGGCCACTGGACACGTCGATCCGGGAATCTTAATCGACTCTGCTCGCCGCTGGTGGACTTGAGATTGCACTCGAGCAAATGGCTTGGGGCAGGATTGGGAGCGAAAAAGAAATAGCCGTGATTCAGGTAAACAAACTCCGCGTAGGGAGCCATATTCTTTCGAATTGGCAATGCAGCGGGCGACGATCCGTTGGCCCCTCGTGTGAACAGTGCAAACGGTTCGGCAATAACGGCGAGCAGATGCAGTAGGAGCAAGAGAGTAATGACGAGCTTCCACGTTCCGCTCAGGGCAACGTTTTGGTTTGAAAGTGTAGTAGATTCGTTAGCGAGTTTAGCCATTAGTGTTTCACAAAGGGTAAGGCACATAGGGGCCGGAGCGCGATTGTTTTGATGTTGTACATTTTGAACGGGGTGCCACTGGCTTGCCAGCGTATCGAAGCATATAACTTCGAGTCAGTCATGTCATGCCAATGCCTAGGCGGTTTGCATGATAGTTGCCGAAGTAATAAACGTCGCACATCACCGTTCATTGACCAGTTCGTGCCCTGCGCTGCACCTTTATCTTTTGGAACGATGTACCTTTCCCTTGCTTTCAAACTTCGGCATCTTTCACGCAGAAATAGTTGGTGTTGGTATGCATAACGGTAACTAAACTCAACTACTCCGACTCACTGGCCAAGCCAGTGGCACACAACATCACAACGCGAAACATAAGAGCGACTATGGTAAACGAAAAGCCCTCGCTGATGAAGAACCAGCGAGGGCTTAAAGATTTTTGAATGCGAACTGTTTTCGGTAGCCGACTAGTTAGCTGCCAAACGGTTTGCGCCGTTGTCGAAATCGAAGCTCAGTTCCAACTTATCGCCAGCGATCAGGCGGATGGACTGAGTCTTGATTTGCTCACCCACTTTAACTTGGATTACATAGTCATCCCAAACGTCGCCAGCTTTCAATTGACTGGTTTTGAAGACGCGTGTAGCGCCTTTGACTTGAGTCTCATTGCCTGCGAGGGTAACTTCAGCGTTTTCTGGAACGTTTAGTACAACCGCTGTGTCTACTTTTGCATCGGCCTTTGGAGTGGCTTTCATAGCAAAGCGAACATTCTCTTGTGATCCAGCAGTTACTACGACGCTTTGTGTGTCAGTAACAATCTTACCGTTGTCGTCCATTTCGGCGCGAATCTCAAAGCGGTAGGATCTTCCAGATTCAAGACCGCGGCTGACGAACTGGCGGGTTTCACCAGTGCTCGTTGTCAATCGATCGTTGACATAGACCTTGGCTGACTCAGGAACACTCACGTTAAGTTTGACCGAGTCATCTGATCGGCTGTTCGAAACCAGTGCCGATGTACGTGATGGCGAAGCGGTCGACGTTCCGTAGTACGGAGCTGGAACCATGCTACTGCCAGCGCTTCCGTAACCTGCTCCGGTACTTCCGTAGCCCATCGTCGAGCCGGTGCTACCGTAGCCTGCTGAACCTGTGCTGCCGTAGCTCACGCCACCGCTACTTCCGCCACCAATAGTGGTGTAGCCGCTATAGTAGCTGCCTGAAGAGCCACCCGATGATCCGCCGGCATAGTATCCACCGGATGAGCCATAGCCGACATATCCACCACTGGAACCACCGCCGCTGCTACCGTAGGCTGCTGAATGACGAGCGTGCTTAGCGGCCATGTGCGAATGAACACGAGTGTGAAGTCGACTTAGTAGGCCTTGGCGTGGAGCTGCGCCACCGCTTGAGCCGCCGCCACTGGATCCATAGGCTGCGGAATAGCCACCGCTGCTGCCGTAGCCGCTGTAGCTAACGCCACCCGAGCTACCGTAACCTGCACCATAGCTACCATAACCAGCGCCGCCGCTGCTACCGTAACCTGCACCATAGCTACCATAACCAGCGCCACCGCTGCTACCGTAGCCAGCACCATAACTGCCGTAGCCAGCGCCTGCCGAACCGAAACCAGCGTTAGCTGAATTGCCTACAACCACTCCGAGCAGAATAGCGATTGCTAGCCGAATCATTGTGTACTTCATGTCACTTCTCCACACGACCGATGTTGACTTCTCGAATCTGCATAACCTGCAGATTCGTTAAACTTCACCCATTAGCATACCCGCCGCAGGGCTTGGTTCAAGCAGTCTAGGTAGAATTTACCTTTTGCGTAGATCGGGTACCGCAGTGAAAATGTAGCTCAAGCTGCAGTTGCGGAGAGTATCAAATGATTTTGTTTTTGTGGAATTGAGGCCCTTCGACACTTAGGCAAGTCGTGGAGTTTGGTTCAAGAAGGTTAGTCCGCAACCTTTAAACTAATTTTATCGAACGAGGCAGTTCCAGTTGCACCAAACAGGCCAATCGAAACAATGGCCTCACGAGCCTTGCTTGGAACGCGAAAAACACGATCGTGCTGTTTCCAGGCTTGAGTGCCTCGGAAAGGGCCGAGCCATTGAGTTTCAAGCAAATTGCGCTGGTCATCGAAGAATCGAACCGTAACGGCGGGTAATTCGCTTGCGTCCAAGCCCGCTTTTACATCGGTGGTTTTTACAAAAGCAGAAACGCTAATACGAGGCACTTTGCGACCATCGAGTGCAACACCTTGTAATAAGTTGGTGGGCCGCCCCTGATGATCGTTTTCAAATGAAACAAAGTGCTTTCCATTCAGGGCCTTCTCATCGGTCTCCCAAGTCAGTCCACGCTGATAGTACCAACCCGGCATGTGTCCGTTTTCCAACGGCATCTCCTCAAAATTGCCGTTTACCAGCTGCGGTTTGCTCGGATCGGCTTTGACCTTGCGATTATCCTCGGCTTCACCGGTCATTGGTACGAAAAGGGTTGGACGCAGCGCTTCTTTTTCTAATTTTCCATCGCGTTTTCGCATTAGGTACAGCATCTGCTGGTAGCGTTCGCCCACTGGAATCACAATCAAACCGTCAGGCGCCAACTGATCAATGATCGGTTGGGGAACATCTTCGGGGCTGCAAGTGACAATGACACGGTCAAAAGGAGCGTGTTCCGGCCAGCCTAAAAAGCCATCACCCACTTTGGTAAAGACATTCTTGTAGCCGAGTGAAGTAAGTACTTTTTTCGCATGATTTCCCAGTTCAGGGACAATCTCGATCGAGTAAACCTCTTTTACAAGCGGGCTGAGCACAGCAGCCTGATAGCCGCTGCCGGTTCCGATTTCCAAGACTTTGTGCTCAGGTTTGACTTTCAATTCTTGTGTCATGATCGCAACGATGTAGGGACTGCTGATCGTTTGCGAAGAACCGATCGGTAACGCGCGATCGAAGTAAGCTTCGGGTCGTTGGTTCTGGGCAACAAATTCGTGGCGGGGCGTGCTGCGAATTGCACTCAAAACCGCCGTATCCGTTACTCCGCCTGGAATCAAGATTTCGTTGATCAGTTGCTCTCGAGCCGCCTCAAAACCATTAAAGGGCGGCAACCCCACCTGAGCTAGACCGAAGTTAGTCAATATGATCCCCAGTGCGATTGTATTCGTTATGACCGCGAAAGTTTGACGTACCATTTGAGTTTACCTGTTAGCTCCAGAGGATCTTTCGGTGAACTCCATTCTAGCACCGATTCGCAGTAACGCGTCATTAGATGCTGTAGCTGGTTTCGTGAGAAACCGGAAGCAGCCGAGCGGTCTATTCATTCAGCCGAGTTTTTACAAACCCAGCTACTAGAAAATGCGAGGCATAATCGTTAAATCTGGCATTTCGGTTACTAATAGCGGATTCATTCTTTCAAACGTTGACTTGAGTAACATCGCTTTGCCTTGAATTGCCGAAAACCAGAGGGTGGGCAGAGATTGCCCGATCGAAAGTACGATTACCCTATGCGAATGGATTCGCGATGCGCACATTCAATGTCCTCTGTGTTTGCATTTGTTTCGTTGGCCCGTGGTCGCAAGCAGTCGAACGCCCGCTGGTGTTGCATCCGCACGAGCGACCGACGTTGATAGAAACGTGCGACCCGCGACCGGATATTCTCCCGCGACCGTTCTACGACAATCACGTCGAATACCGAGCTCGATACAATCGCCCAACTTTCATCGGTGGTTTTCTAGCTTACGAGATGTCACGCACCAGCCAAGAAGCGATGACCTGGAAAGAGAACTACTGCGCAGGCAACTACGACCAGCATCACATGCCACCGGTTTATAAGACTTACTATTACCCTAAGCCGTGGGAAGTTTTAACTGTCGGCGCGCGTCCCGATTTTGCGTCTGCCAAACAGCAAGTTCAGCGTGTTCCTGGAGCAAGCGAGAGTCAAGGCGACGAAGAGATTCTAAAGGCAGCCCCAAGCAGCGACGCTAAAACAAGCGAAGCTGAGAGCGAAGCCAAAGAACCCGACGAAAAGAAACGCGAAGTAGTTCCATCGCCAAACGACGGAACATCCAGTAGAACAACATCGTCGAGGCAACGCCCAGTCATTGCAAAACCTATTCCTCGGAAGGCTTCATAAGTTCGTTGATCGCTTGAATAAGGGCAGCCGGATTCTCACGCCATGTGACTTCGGAACTGACTTTCGTGCCAAGGTTTTTTAACTGGCAAGCGCCAGCGTCCAGTTCCTGACTGCCTGCAATCAAGGCAATTTGAAAACCTCGTTGATCAGCATACTTAAGCTGTGCGGCGAGCTTTCGAGGCTCCGGATACAATTCCGCACCTATGCCAGCACCTCGAATGATCTGAGCCAACTTTAGATAATCTTGCAGCCGATCCTTGTCGAAGTAAACGATCAAGACCGGTGCAGGTGTGCGAACGGGCTCGATCATTTTTAGCGTTTCCATCGCAGCCAACAAGCGATCCAGCCCTAGCGATGCACCGATGCCCGGCAAGTGTTGCTTGGTATACAACTCAGCGAGGTTGTCATAGCGACCGCCAGAACAAATGCTGCCAATACTTGGAAGGTCTCCGAGGAACGTTTCAAAAATCACGCCGGTGTAATAATCCAAGCCCCGCGCGATCGATACGTCTAATTGAAACCGTTCGGCTGGCACGTTGCAGGTCTGCATCGCTCGCACTATTTGACGCAACCGATCAACTCCGCTTTCGCCAAGCTCATTGCCAGCGACCAAAGGGTCCAGCTGAGTGAGGATTTCGTCAACGGAACCCTTGATTTCAGCTAAACGCAAGACCTCATGGGCTTGGTGTTCTGTAAGTCCAGCGGCCTGTTGCATTTCAGTAGCGACTGCATCGCGACCAATTTTTCCAAGCTTGTCCAGCGACCGCAAAACGGGTACCGACTTTTCAGTCAATTCAAGTTTGGCCAACACACCGCTAAGCACTTGGCGATTGTTGATGCGAATGGAAAAGTTCTTGATGCCGATCTCAAGTAACAGTTCATGAATCACCAACCCGGTTTCGATGTCCGCAACAACCGATTCGGTGCCAATAGTATCGAAGTCGCATTGAACGAATTCGCGGTAACGACCCGCTTGCGGACTTTCACCGCGCCACACCGGAGCGATATGGTAGCGCTTGAAGGGTGTGCCGAGTTGATTAATGTGCTGCGCAGCGAAACGAGCGAGCGGAACGGTCAAGTCGAACCGCATACCAACTTGTCGCCCACCGTGATCTTCGAAACGGTAAAGCTGACGATCGGTCTCTTCGCTTCCTTTGCCAGTAAGAATCTCCAGGTACTCAAGGACCGGCGTATCGATCGGACTGAAGCCATAGCGGCGATAAACGCGCCGCGCAGTCTCCATGATCCGTTCGCGCGGCATCATGACTTCGGGCAAGTAATCGCGAAAACCTTTTAGCGTCCTCGGTTGAATCAATCCACTCATTGATGCGTCTTGCGGTTGGGGTTGGGTTCTTCTGTCGAATAAGATCGGTCGGATTTGTCCAATCGGTCGGATCGGACTGATCTTTCTTCTAATCTGTCGAAGATCACCATTTCAACCCAAACTGATCGCCGCCTACAGGACGCGTAAAACCGCCTTTGAGTGGTCCACGGTGTTTTGGCAACATTGGCTTCGACGGTTCTTCCTCAACCTCGGCTTCGGGTGGCTGATCTTTGACTGGAACCGCTTGAGCCGCTTTCAGAGAGAGACTGATGCGTTGCTTATCAGCTTCAACCGACATCACCTTCACTTCGACTTCTTGACCTTCTTGGACAACATTCGATACGCGTTGCACACGGTGATGAGCCAACTCGGACAAGTGGACCAAACCTTCAATACCAGTTGCCAGGCGAACAAATGCACCGAACTCGGCGATTCGCGTGACGGCACCTTTCACGACGGAGCCAACTGGGAATCGTGTTTCAATGTCGGTCCATGGATGATCTTGCAACGAGCGATAGGACAGGCCGATCTTGCCAGTAACTGGATCAATCTTATCGACGCGAACTTGGATCTTTTGTCCTTCGGTCAAAATCTCGCTTGGATGTTTGACACGCTCGTAGGACAGTTGACTGATGTGCAGTAGACCGTCGAGTCCGCCGATATCAACGAATGCGCCGAAATCCATAATCTTGCGAACGATGCCGTCGACCGCAGCTCCAATTTCCAGCGCCGCCAAACGTTGCTGTTTCTTTTCTTCTTTGTCGCGTTCGAGAACGGCACGACGCGACAATACGAGGTTGCCGCGCCGCGGATTGGCTTCGGTCACAACGCAAAGGGCTTTTTGACCAACGAACTCGGCGGTGTTCTCAACTCGGTACTCAGCAATTTGACTGATCGGAATGAAGCCGTCGATACTGCCAACTTTGCATTCAAGTCCACCGGTGTTGGCGCCCGTAATCATGACTTCGATGATCTCGCCTTCACGGAGGTCCGACCAATCCGAGACGCTGATCGCATTGCCTGGGTTGGTCAGCTCGTAGAGCCCCTCATGTGGCAAGTAACCACGAACGATGACTTCGAGTTGAGCTCCAATTTCAGGCAAGTTGTCCTCAAACTGAACTTTCGGAATCATCCCTTCGTTGGGACCGCCGAGCGTTAGAAAAACGTGTTCGCCGTGAATCTTGACAACGGTTGCCGAAATTCGCTGTCCCTCTTCAAGGGTGTGGCTGAGTTGCAACATATCGTCGCCGATCAGCAGTTTGTCGAGGTCGTCATCCTCCAAAGCTGCACTAATTTCAGCTTCTAGGTCATCGGACAGTGGCTGACGAATGGACGGAACCGCCACTTTCGAAACAAAGCTAATCGGTTCCTGGGCAGAATTATCTCGACGCGGGCCGCGCTTATCGCGCCGATCATCACGAGGTTTCTTGCGTTCTCCCGAATGGGCAGCGCTCGAACTCGGGTTTTCACCAGCGGGAACTGCTGATTCGCCCACAGATGGAGCCACCGGTGCTGAACTGGCGGAAACCACTTCTTGGCGGTCCCGGCGGGGGGGGCGTTCAGTAGGCTTTGCAATGTGTTCTTGGCTTTTCCGCAATTCGCGTATTCTTGCCAGACTTATCGGGCCGCCCCCTGTCTGTTCGGCTCCCGTCTGTTCAGTTCCTGCCTGTTCGGTTGAAGGGGATTCCACCGCTGCCGCAGCTTCTTGAGTTGGGGCTGGGACGACATCCGATTCTTGCGGGTCCGACATTGAATTCATACCTGACAAAGGAAATTGGGAAAAGCGAAGGTCTTCGGCAACGAATTAAACGAATCGCGGAAAGATTTTCGATCGCGATTTAACTTGGGAGTGCTCTAAAAGTACATTCTAACCGCGCCGGATGCTAGTTTGATGTGTAATAGTCTAAACTTGTCGCCCATTCCTTCCAACGCCCTTAGACTTAGTTGCGACAAGATTCCCCCCGAACCGGGCCGGAAAGTTGCCCATGAACCCCAATTCCGACCCGCCACCGCGATACCGCAATTCTTCCGAGGAGCCTCCTGTTGTCTTTCAGGATGAATTCAATGATCCTTGGGACGAGCAATGGAAGTCATTCCATGCTGTGCTAAGCGAACCTGCTTATGGCGCCCCAAGAGTCTTTGACCTATTCACATTGATGGCCGTTACGCTTGCATTTGGACTCTTGTTTGCCTTGCTTAAGGCACTCGATGCGATTCCTGAAGTGTTTTTTGGCGTCACCGTTTTTGCCACACTCGTCGCGATCGGCCAGATGCTCTTTTTTGGCGGAAACAGCCCGCGTCTTGCCTCGTTAGTTGGAGGCCCGATCGCCCTCGCAATTACGCTTGCCAGCATCAGTATTTGGTACGGTCGTTGGGACGTGGTGGAAATCGTTTGCTCATTGCCATTTGGTGTTGTAGCTGGCTATTTAGCAGGTGGAATGGTAGCAGGGGTTTTTCTTATTGCTGATTTGCTGCGAGGCGTTTTTACTAAGCGCAAGAAAGAAGAAGTCGAACATAATTTTTGGGAGGATGATTGAGCGACCCCAAGTTCTTACGTAGCTGGTTTCGTGAGAAACCGGCTGAACTTGGCAACCACCTTCAATGCATCCGGTTTCTCACGAAACCAGCTACCCGAAAGTCTACTTTAATACGGCACTTCAAGAGCTTCGCACAAAAACACCATCAGCGGCTTGGCAACTCGAACACGTTCAAGAATCAAGTCAACAAGCTGTTTACTCTGAATCTGTGACGCAGTCAGATTGGCTACGCCAATAAAGCTTCTGCGGCGCAGTTCATCGATCATCGGATCATCTTTCGCATAGCCGCGTGGAGCACTCTTCAGGCGATCTTCGAAGAGCGAATACAGTGAACTGAACTTTTTGTTCGTCATGGCTTTGGTGTACTCCTTAGGATTTAGCGAAATATGCACCCGGATTTGCTTTAGCGGTTCAGCTTCCGGTTTCCAGATGCCCGCTCCGACGAAACATTCATCGATCGCAACGTGAAAATAGATTCCGGGAGCATGTACATCCTTACCTGCCATGTGACGAAATTGGATGCCAATGTTTGTCTTGTAAGGCGTTTTGTCGTTAGAGAAACGCGTGTCCTTATAGATCCTCATCAGCGAACCGCCCATCTTTTTCGCTTCCACCTTAAGCATCGGGGCGATTTTGGCCAATGGTTTTTCCAGATCTCGGATCAGTTCAAGCGAAGGTTCAAGAAAACTCTGTTCATAACGCAACTTGTTCGCGGCAAACCATTCACGATTGTTGTTGGCTTGGAGGTCATCGAGAAAAGCCAATGTGTCTTTGGGAAATCCATTGAAGGTCGTCATGAGCGATTGACTTATTGAGTTGGGAGTATGCTTGCAGGATTGATATTGCCGTGGCGGATGCTGCTAGCATGCGAGCCGACGCATCGTGGCCGACGCTGGCAGCGTCGGCCACGTCCATCCACTTTTAGAATATACTGCTCCCGCCAACTGAGAACACCACTTCCTCCTTCCATGCGCACGGTAAAATGCAGCACGCTCGGGACAATGGTCCCAAGCTACCATCGTTCTTGAGTTGGCTGCAAGAAATTGGAGTTAATTGCGATGATACCTTGGACCCAGCAATACGACCCGTGCGGTAACTTGTTCGTATCTGCGCTATTAGCAGCCCTACCGATCTTTGTCCTGCTTGGATTGTTGGCCTTCTTTCACGTACGAGCCCATTACGCGGCATTGGCCGGACTGGCAGTTTCACTGCTCGTCGCGATTTTGATCTATCGCATGCCTGCTTCATTAGCTCTCGCAGCGGCCGCGAATGGAGCGGCATTCGGGCTGTTCCCTATTGGCTGGATCGTGTTGTCAGCTATCTTTGCTTACGATGTTTCAGTGGCCACCGGAAAGTTTGAAATACTTAAACGCTCAATTGCAACACTGGCCGATGATCGACGCATCCAAGTCTTGTTGATCGCATTCAGTTTCGGAGCCTTTATCGAAGGCGCTGCAGGCTTTGGAACACCTGTCGCCATTTCGGCTGCAATGCTGATTGGACTTGGTTTCAAACCTTTACAAGCGGCCGGTTTGGCGCTCATTGGAAACACTGCTCCAGTGGCGTTTGGCGCGCTCGGAGCACCGCTGATCGCATTGCAGGGAGTTACCGACCTGCCGCTAGCAGCACTCAGTGCAATGGTCGGTCGCCAACTGCCACTGTTCTCGGTGATCATTCCATTTTGGTTGATTTGGGCCATGGCTGGCTGGCGAAGCATGATCGAAGTTTGGCCAGCGTGCTTAACCGCGGGGCTAAGCTTTGCCGTCATGCAGTTCGCGGTCAGCAATTACCATGGGCCATGGTTAGTCGATGTCATCAGCGCTATCGTGTCGATTCTCGCTATCGTGGTTCTTCTACGATTTTGGCATCCACGAACAACCTGGCGTTTCGAAGGGGAAGAGTCTACCTCAATAGAAACTCCGCCCACGCGACGCGAAGCTTTTACGGCTTGGCTTCCCTGGTTGATCGTCTCGGTCATGGTCTTCGCTTGGGGCCTTCCAGCGATCAAGAATCAACTCAATGAGCTGTCGCTATTTGAATTTCAAGTTCCCATGCTGCACTTGAATGTCATTCGCAATCAACCGGTTGTCGCAGCGCCATCGCCGGAGAAAGCGGTTTTTCAATTTAATTGGCTATCAGCGACCGGTACTGCATTGATTCTTGCTGGTCTTCTATCGGGCACTCTGCTGGGTTTATCTCCCGTTCGGTTATGTTCGTTGTTTGTAAAGACAGTTCTGCGCACATCGATTTCGTTAGCAACCATCGCCGCCATGCTGGCGCTGGGTTACACGACGCGATACTCAGGTTTGGATGCAACCATGGGGCTCGCCTTCGCGAGTACTGGATTTCTATTTCCATTCTTTTCGCCGCTGCTCGGATGGCTGGGTGTGGCTCTAACGGGCAGCGACACCGCTTCGAATGTGCTTTTTGGAAGCTTGCAACAAATCACTGCTGAGCGATTGGGAGTTTCGCCACTGTTAGCTGCGGCGTCGAACAGCTCGGGCGGAGTCATGGGTAAAATGATCGACGCGCAATCGATCGTCGTGGCAGGTATTGCGACCGGCCAGCATGGTCAAGAAGGAACCATTTTGCGTTACGTCTTCTTTCACAGTATCGCGCTCGCAGTGCTCGTCGGATTGCTGGTCTCAGCTCAAGCCTATCTTGTCCCTCAAATGATCCCGCAGATCGTTCCACCGAATTAGCGATGTTTGTCGCGGATCGCCACTAAGTTCACTCAGTGGAATGAGGACATTTGCGGTTCACGTTGAACAGTTTGCGTGACTGTCCAGACGCGTGTTTTCGGTGTTGCTGGTCATTTTCGCTATTAGCTAATGGCCGTGAGCCGTCGGCGATAGAGAGTGTTGGCTCAATAGCAATTGCTCCCCTGTCGCATAAGCTATGCAAAATAGTTGACCGGTTTTTCGGAGCGCGGGCGATGACGCCCAATGTCACTCACTTTCTACTAAAAGCTGTGTTGGCAGCGGAGACTGCTAACGGAATGGCTTTGTCTCCGGTGCTTGTTAACATTGCACAAAAGTAGACCGGTTTTCAGGAGCGCGGGCGTCCCCGCCCAATGTCACTCACTTTAGCCTATAGGTGGGGCTGGTTTTTGTACTGCCGTTCGTTTTCCGTCTGATTCATCAGTTGATTTCCTTCGTCGGAGTATTGTTTTTCGCGGGAAGTTCCGATGTGCGGGACGATTAGGAAGCAGGTCTTTGCTGGCTACTACAAGGGCCCTTTGGTAGGCTTCACGCCAGGCTTGTGGAGTAGTGTGAAGATGTGGCAAGAGGAAGATGTTGAATGTATTCCAGACACTCGTGAAGCTAAGGCGGCGTGGCGGGACGTGGGCAAGCTTTGCGGCTTGGCGCCGAAACTGGATGACAAGATTGTATGCCACCAACGAAGTTAGCAACTCAGTAATTACAATCGGCCCACTTTTGCCTCGCATACGTTCAATATCCATTGTAACTTTTATGCTACGAATATCCGTTTCGACATCTATTCTTTTAGCGTAAACGTTAGCGATTACTATTCGCGAATGCTCAAGCGTAGTGACGATGTAGAGTACGCCTTCGCCAGCGACGTGGATCTGGTGTAGGTACACTTCCAGGATTGCATCTCGCGGCGCGTCGGGCGTTGTACGGAGATCATGTCTAGTTGGTTGCCATTGGAGTTTCCATGTCTTGTTCTCACCGCATTGATCGACGAGCACGGCTGTCCGGACCAAAGAAGTAAATCGTTGGTCAGTCAGTCGCGAAATGATATCGTGACCGCGTTGTACTGCTGAATAAACTACGCCGAAGATACCAAAGCCAGCGTCAACCATTACAACCGAATTGGACGGGAGACGCCCAAATACGGCCTTGCACAAGTGAGTTTCTGAAACTGCTTTCTTTCCATACATTGCACCTATCTCCGGCATCAAGGCACAGCCACTCTCTAGTTCGTGTGCAACGACTAGCGATAGGATCGGCCAAGCACTTTCACCGCTGGCGTTTGAAGCAGGCGGAAACTCACGCTTCAGAGCTGCTGTCGGTGCCAGCGAAATTGTCGTACCGTCGATAATGAACACCCGCTGATTGCCAAGTGTTGGCGCGGTAGTTGCGATAATTGAGTTAGCAATTTGATCAAAGAACCATTCCGTTACTTCGGGCTTCAGACGCTTCCTAGCAGCGCTGTATCCACTGGTACTTAGTGAAAGCGTTTTCTCTCTGACACGCTTGTTATCTGAATGGTAGTCAGCATTCTGCTCAAAAAAGTTCTTTACAGCGGAACCCAGAGTAACACCTCCATGCATCCGCTGGTAAACCAGCATCCAAAGCGTCACATAAGCTGTGTAGATGGTCGATTTAGCCATCGGCTGCATCACGTCAACTTGTGACAAGTCCACAAACTCCTTGAGCATTTCGAATGCGCTACCGAACTCCTGATCTAGTTCAGGAGCCGTCATCAGGTCGGAAATCGGTCGCATGTCAATTTGGCCTAAAAGAGGAAATCTAATCCTCTGGCGCAAATCCCATGCCATATCGACGCAGGATCGAAATTATGTAGAAAGTGAGTGACATTGGGCGAGGACGCCCGCGCTCCGAAAAACCGGTCATCCACTCTGGCTAGCTTCTAGGAACATCTGTGTATTGCTGCTAAGTCAGCACTCTGCTCAGGCGATGGAACTCTCCCGAAACAGACTCACAGTGATTTCAAGTAAGCTACCAATGCTTGAACCTGCTCTTCACTCAACGAGCCGCCTCCTGAAACTCTCTCCGGCGAGTGATACTGCGTAAGAAGTACTTCCAGTGTCTTAGCCCGTCCGTCATGAAGCCAGCGAACTTTACGATACGTGC
>JANODD010000320.1:0-6467 GCA_031412515.1 Planctomycetia bacterium
GCATCCTGCCCCAAATCGACCCAACAAAAACATGCGTCGCTCGGCGTCATCTTCCATCCCGCATGCTTGAATCCACGCTCCCATTGCTGGAGCGTCTTGCGATGCGGCGTAAATGTCTTGCAAGCGATTCCCGGTTAGTTGAAGTTTTCTTGATTTGATCGGGTTAGTCTTTCTTTTCCTGCGTTGTTTTTTTGCCTGCGTTTATTCTTCGTCATCCATCGCTAGAATTGGCTTCGAGACGAGCATAGGTGGTTCATTGGATGGTGTTTCTCTCGACAATGGCCAGACGATGATTTACCCGCCTTTGGCAGTTGCGCTCAAATGAATCCGCGTTTTAAATCGATGCGTGGTCAGCCGATGCTGAAGTCATAGACTTGATTCGGTATAGATTCAATAAACTCTGATCTCGGCATTGCTGATCAAATGCGAGCAACAAGTGATCCTTAAGGGAAAACATAGCGAAAGTTACCATCAAGCCATTAAGTAGGACTTGATCCGTGCTTGCATCGCGACGTGGCTCGGGAATTGCTTCGAAACGCTCACGCAAACCCTTGAATAAATCGATGGATGGAAAGATACTGATCTGCTGCAACCGAACTGGACTTGGTCATGATTGGCCTCCTGTGGCAGGAACCAAAATACGGTAAACTCAACAAACCGATGGAATCAAGAAGTCGGGGTTCCAAATATTCATCATGCCGCAATAGATTCAGGTGCGTTGCGAAACGTTGAACTTTTGCAGTCGCCAGGAATTGCTACAACGGTAATGATGTTGGACAGTAATTCTATTCCTATCCAGAACCGTCCACTCGACACAACGACTCTCTTTGCTACATATTGGCCCTCTTGTACATTCATGGACGATCGTTGCACCCTACTCACCACCTGTGACCAGTCCGACCAATCTATTGAAACACAATTAAATGAATAAGGATAATCTCCATCTGCGAGACTGTGTTTGTGGTGCCATTGCATCGTCGATTACGATTGACAAATATTAGAAGTTTTATGCCGGAACGCTGGTAGCAGTTTTCGCGTCCAGCGTCAAGAGCTTTTCTCCTTAGCCATACCATGCTGACTGGGGTGACGCCTTCGAGCCGAGGATGACGTTGGAAGATCAAGCTGCAAAGGTCATATAGAGTTCGAAACGGTTGCACCAACGCTAAGTGCCAGGTCTTGATTTGAATGGCCGGTGTGGTCCTGGTTTGGGTGTCCGAGTTTGGGGGTAAAAGAAGGGTGCTTGGTGCACCCTTCTTTCGGTTCTGTCTATCGAATTGGCAGTAGTGGCTCTAGCACCACTACCGCACTGCGAAACTCCAACTGCCACACTTCCATCGTGAAATCAATCGGGTTCCAGTTCTCGTGGCATCGAAAACATCTTCCCAAGTTCGTCCGCGAGTTCACCGCCGTTAGCATCTCTTGGCACTGCGGACATTGGAATACTAAGCGGCCTTCCCGATTCTTGTGAAGCCATTTAAGCTTCACCAACAGTTCCGGCCATGGCACTTCGTTCCGAAGTCGGCGCAAGTAATCTGGACTATAGTCGATCATATCTTTTTTCTCCTTAGGATCGGATTTAGTGTAGGACCAGCTCGCTTTGAAGCGATCGGAAGTGTTCCTCGTCGATGCGTACCAAGCCCTTACCCGTCGCACTCATCAGGCAAGCGATCGCCGCGTTGTTGATCGATCTCGGGTTTCCACCAGTGAACTCGTGGATATGATCCTTGGCACCCTCATCGAACGTCTTCACGTCGCCGCCATGCGTCTTCATCTGGTGGTCGATGTACCGATGCGTTTGATCTTTAGTTAGCGCTCGCAGTTGGTACCGAACACTGATCCGGTTCACGATGTCCGTGTACTCCGATCGCTTGAGCGTGCCTCGCAAGTGATCTTGGCCTGCGAGCAGAATCTTCAGCGATGGCCCTCGGTCTATTGCCGAACTGACCAACAACCGCAAGTCCACCAACGCTTCCCCACTGAGCAAGTGAGCTTCATCGAAGATCAGCAGCAGACACCCTTCGGCCCGTCTGGCTCGCTCCAAGATCTGGCTGTAGAGTTTGTCCTTGCCTCGCTTGGGATTTTCTCCCAAGGAAGTCAGGATCACTTTCAATAAACCATTGCTGGGAAGCTGAGCCAAGTGGCAGTAGATCGGCAAGCAATGTTGCGGTGATTGCTCGGCCATGAATCGCTTCAGCAGCGCCGATTTGCCAAGCCCACTAGCACCGGTTACTAGACCAAGGACTCCGCTTTGGACCAGATGCCCAAGACGTGATAGCCCTTCGTCCATGCGAGCGTCTTTCCAAAGTGAATCGCTCGAAGCGTGCTCCATAAACGGTTGGCTGCGAAGCTTGAAGTGTTCTAAATAGCTGGGGTGATTATTCATGACGGTTCTCCTTCCAAGAGAAGTTGCAGATTCCACAGCAGCGATGCAAAGCCTTCACCAACGGCTTTCTTCGCGGCCTCTTGCACGTGCAAGGAGCGAACCTGTGGGTGTTTTTGAAAGAACGTCTCGAGAGCCAATTGTTCAGGCAGACTGAATGACGACAGACCGCCGATTTGACCAAGAACTTTTCCAACCAGGCTGCCAAAGCTCCACAGAGTCAATTGGCCCCGGCGCATGGCCGATCGATATTCGATGCCTTGTTGGGCTTCGCTCTGACGACGCTGGTGATCGTTCAAATACGCTTCTATGACAGCCGAGCGATCGGGCTGTTCTGGCTTCCTCGGTGAGGGAAAGCCTCGCTCGCTTCCATCTCGCTCCCGATTCCAACGAGTTCCGGTTCCGAGATAGACATCCAGTTCGTTGTAGATCGCGACCTCATCGGGTGAGTCCCCATCGATTCGATAGGGATCGTACTGAACATAGACTTTCATCCCTCGCCATCTTGGATCGACTCGGTAAGTTCGTCCGTCGATCGACACGTCGCTGTGCGTCGAGTCGACTTTGCGTATCACGCGTTCGAAGAAGTAAGCTTGGACCGACTCGATCGCGACTGGCCTGACGATACGCTGCTGGCTGAAGTAGCGGTCCAAAGGAGCTTGGCCAGTTTGACTGTGAACCGTCCGATGGTACGTCGTATCCAGATAGGCGAAGAAGGCTTGGTTCAGCTCCGTGAGCGTATATGTCTTCTTCGAGCATTCGACTTCGGATATGAACTGAGAGCCAATCGTTTGGAAGACTCGTTCGACCAGTCCACCTGGCTCCGGCTCGCGCACCGGTCGATGGAGCTTCGTGATCTGCAAGTGGCCGCAAGCGATCGTCAACGCATGCGATCGGTAGACAGCTCCGTTGTCGGTATAGAGTTCGCGTGAAGCACCGTGCTTGGCCCAAGCCCTGAGCAGTGAATCGACTAGGCAGTCGAGATTCTCGCGCACGTAGTAGCGTGCTTCGACGATGTAGCGACTGTGCGAATCGATCCAAAGGGAAAGATACGTCTGAAGCACACGACCGTCGATTATGGCTTTAGGACCATGCGAATAGTCCCCCATCCACAGAGCGTTGGGAACATCGCGAGTCCATCGGCAGCGGACTTTCTCATCGGTGACTCCCAATTGCGTTTTCGTTGCGCCTCGCAGTCGCAAGTGTCGGTACATGGTCGAAGCGGGAAGACCGCTGGCGAACTCGGCTTGGAGTAGCTTGTTGATGGTGATGTCGGATCGCTTTGGGTTCTCTTTCTTGGCGGCTTCGGCTCGATCGACTTTGGCTAAGTTGTGCTTTCGCGGCTTGCCAAGATCGCTGCGTCGTTTGGGTTTGAGCCCTTCGATGCCTTCGTTGCGATAGCGGGCATACCAACGCCGGAGGGTTCGGGCGGAGAGTAAGATCTTGCCTTGCGGCGCGTAATGCTCCTGCTTGGCAATCTTTTGGAAATAGGCTTCTCTTGCCTCGTAGGTGACTTCACCTGTGATGAGGGGGCTCAAGAGTGAGATACGAAAGGCTTGCCAAGCCAAAACGTCAGAATGCATAAAGTCCTCGCGGCTGATTGGGAGAAAGAAACATGTCGAAGCGACAGCCGCGATTTTTAGGCTAAGGAGGTCGACACCTTGTTGCGAAGCGTGCGAAAAAGGGACTTGTTAAAAAGCGACGATCCCAGTGAGTTTGCAGATGAAGTAAGCGGCGAGCGATACGCAGTACTTCAAGCCGTTGTGGCGACCGAGCACGCCTCGGGTCAACATGACCTTGGAAACGATGTAGGGCGGAGTCAGGGTTAGCTTGAAGGAAGGCGTCGGTTGCTAATTGCAGCGAGACGACCATGGCACCGCAGCAGCCAAGCCATCTGGCGATGGTGGTGTGGCTTAGGGCTGGCAGTGGTTCATCGGAAACGAGGTCGTTAGACCGATAGAAGACTGGCCTCTTATTGGATTGGGCAGCTTCACGCAGGGATAGGTTTTGATCGACGACCTTTCGAGCCAGTTGGGCCATGTCATTAGTTGCATAGCGTTTATGAGGAAGGACGAAAGTCGGGGTAATCGGTCCACTGGTGTAGACAAGTAGTACAGCGAAAGCGGGCGATGGTAATCTTTACCGCTTGTACGACCAGCACCATCAATCGGGATTCGAACTCGAGGAAGCGAACGGTTCTGAGCCAGAGGCGTTGACGCTTAAAGGCAGAAGAGCGACAAGCGGGGCAGTGTTCTGCGTGCGCCCCTCCAGGCCTCATAAGCCGTTCATGCTGACGAATCATCTCTGGTAGTGAAGTTGGAAGGGCAGATGAATCGATAGACATAGCAAACGTTTTGAACGGCTCTAAGCACGATCAAAAAGCGGGGAACCCAGGGATTGCGTAGAAACAATTGACCCTGGGTTCTTTTTTTGAGTGTGCGTCCACCGCGAGACATGGAAGCGGGATAGCGGGTAATCGGGGTCCTAGAAATATGCGCTACGAAGCGGGATAGCGGGACAAAATGAGGTCAGCCAAACTGGAACTACAGCGGGGTTTCCCGGCCATTCAAATCAAGACCTGGCAACTAGTCGAATTGGCCAGCGCCAACGCTCACAGGTTTGGGCCTAGCTTCTGGTATTGCTGGCTAGGGCTACGGCTACGTCCAACTTGTGGAAATGGGCGGAAGAGCGGAACCTCCACTTTGTTGCCCGCTGTCTACGGCGTAGCAGCGAGGCTTGGTCGGTTTGGGGCAACCTGCGGAAAGTGGTTTGATCTTACTTAACTTCAGATAACATTTCGCATCGGTGGTAGCAAGGACCGGATACCTGCTGTTGAAAGAGTCGGAACTGGTAGGTAGCGAACTAAATGGAGGTCAGATTTATACGCACGCCACTTGACCTCTGTCCCCGCGATTCGACTCGACAGTGTTTTGCGAGTTAAATCGACTAGCCAAAAAACGTTGTGCTTTCCCCCGCGGTACGACTACTTCTTACGATTTAGAAAACTCGCTTTTGCATCTGCGAAACTAATAATTCCTGGTTTGAAAATGCGGTCGTCTATGTTGCCCTCATCATCAATTAGCTTAGACTTCCATTCGAACTTGATTGTGTGATGGTCATTGCCTTTAATCCCCGATTTAGATTCCCAGTAATCTTCTCGGTGGTTCCGCACCTCGATCGGAACATACCCATTCTCCAACTTCTTCCACAATATTTTATTCTCGGAGACAAATGTCCTGCCGACTTTCGCAAAACGCGCTTTTGGGTCTTTTGGCCGAATGTAACGCACAAGTACGGGCATGCCGCCCATTGCTTGAATGTCGAAGTACGCTTGCACATAACATTCCCCTGCTCCAGAACCAAACTTCCATTCCCCTCTTACATGCGCACCGTTGGACTCGGCCCAAAGAAGCCTTGATTCATCCAAGACTTGGATCCAATAGTTGTTCCCACCATCCTTCCCGCTGTCCAATAATGATATCTCTGTGATAGCGACCATCCACGGGTCTGGAACGAAAAAAAACATAATGTCCCTTTCCATACTTAGTTGACTCCGCTCAACTCCGTCCTCAAAAAATCTTGACTTCCCCTTAGAAACGAAGGTCGTACCGATAGTAGATTGTGTTGTAAGGTCGTCATTCCCCAACGTGTGAAACCCGACACGTTTCGTATCACTACGACGCAGCTTCTTCTGCTCGTCCTCGAATACAATCGCGCTTCCCAAATGGCTATTCGCATTAACTCCTCGAATTATTTGACTGTCCATTTCGATAGAACACCCGAAAGACTTGTACTTCTCGCGATTAGCAACGAAGCCAAGAACACAATCCATCACTTCAGAATTCGCAACACTCTCAAATCCATCCTGCCCAAACGAGAGATCTGTTTCGCAAATCAAAGCAACAAGCAATAAGCAAAGTTTTCTTACTCCCATTCCATACCCCATAGATCGCGTCTAAATTGTCTACAGATGTGTTCTTACAAAACCAAAGGTGTCGGACATGGCCCCTGATCATTTCCAGCAGCCCTGCTGAATAGCTGGTACTTTCCCAACAGTCCGAGTTGAATCTCCTCGCGCGCGGTTGAG
>JANODD010000321.1:0-17925 GCA_031412515.1 Planctomycetia bacterium
CACCACGGTGGTTGATTTTTGTGTGGAAAGCGCCGCTAATTGCGACGTTGATTACTTCGGTCGCCATTGTGCAACGCGCGTATGCATCGGAATGAAACGCTTCTATTCGAACCCAAACGCTTCGGTACACTGGCCTTTCCCAATCGCATCCGGATTCCCGGATGCGATTGGAAAAGCCAGTGGCACACGAAATCGAAATACGCAACATAAAAACTAGCGCCGACGGCTCACTGACTCGGCAGTGCAACCCAAATAATAACTTGCGACTAATCACGAGGTGGTGTTTTACCATTTGTACTGCAACTCCAACTCAAACGTCTTCTCAAACTCAATAGGTATAAGCCATTCGTCGCGTTCACCTCCAGTCAAGACTTTTATCGTACGCAGTGTACCGGTTCGATTAACAAGCGTCGTCTGTAATCCAGCTTGATTCGCGAAACACTGATCGTTGATGCGAGTCAATTTCTTATCCATCGCCGCCATAAACCAAATTCTTGCGTGACCTGCATTGTCTCGGCGGAGCTTGACGGTTCGCCCGAGAGTGTTAGGGTCAAGAGGAGTGATGCGATCTTCGACTTCAATGTTTCCGTAGCGATACAACATCGTTGGCAAGCCCAATGGATCGAGTCGGTACCCTGAAAACTGATATTCATCGTCGTTGTTTGGCCATGGCATGTTAACATCGACCAGCTTTGCCATCGGCGACCCGTCAATGAACTGAACGGCAGCTTCGCCGAGCGGTTCGGCGGGGGGAGCGGAGCGAATGAACCAAGTCCCTTGCGCATCTAGAAATCTGCCGCGCCAACCCATCGCCAAACGCACTTTCTCAGCATCAAACGCATAATGGAGATGCTGAGGAAAACCCACCGCGATCGCTTGTGTGCCGACGGTCTTCATAAACGTCCGCAGCACAATCGGCTTGTCCGCGGGCCGCAGTTCATAGTTGCGCGATCGAGCTTCTTTGATCTTTTTGGGCAGCTCGGTAGGTTCCTTCGCATTGAGATAAGCCCACATGGCCGCGATCTGCCGGTTGACATCGCCGTCGAGCAGATCGGGGCGCTGGCTTTTACCGTCAGGAAAAAACGAAGGCATGCGTGTCCGCGCCTTCACAGCACTCGGATTGAGCAAGAATTCTTGAAACCAATTCAGTTGCATCCGAGAACTTATGCCTCGCAAGTCAACTCCGATCACCCCCGGCATCGAATTACCGCCAATCGTATGACACTGGACACAGCCGACATCCATCAACTGGCGTCCCACTTCAATTGGCTCTGTTTTTTCATTCAACTTAAATGTGTTGCCAGTAACTTGATCGACTTGGCGAAACAACTCCGGCAACTGATTCGCCAACTCATTGTGAAACACAGGCATGCGTATTTGCATGTGCGGCCGGAGGTCAGCTTTCTTACCCAGCAACACGTTCTTAAGCCAAGCGGGTTGTAGTTTGCGGCCCACCCCCGTCAATGGCGGAGGTAATCGCCCTTCATCGCCTAAATCGACTTTGGTAACGGTTTCAAAATGATCTCGACGAAATCGAGCCACTCCACCACGACCGTCGCGCTCGTGGCATGCATAACAATTGAACGCCAGCAGTTGCAGGTCCAACTGATCTTTCGCAGCAGGTATTTCAGTGCTTACCAAAGCAGACAATGCAATTCGAATCGCGACGGCTTGTTCAGAATCCAGTGAATAGTTGATTGCGGTTGTTGCATTCACACACTGTTTGTCGCTGCTTAAGTTGAGTTCCTTGAGCGGTTTGGCGACGCGCCGAGGTTTTAAATCGCCTGCCGAATGACATTGAACGCAGTTCAGTTCGACAAACCACCTGCGACCGCGGTCGATCTCTGTATTCTCAGCCGCATCCGACTGTGGCGATGGTGCTTGCTGATCTAGCAGGTAAGTCGCGATATCGGCTGACTCGACAGGCGATAGCTTAAGCGCGGGCATGCGACTACTCGGGCGAAACTGCGTTGGATCCAATAATAAATGCGTCAGACCAGCGGCCGTGTATTTGGCTTTGAGCTCGCTAAGCGGAACAGACGGTACGGCCCGCGCGGTTGATGACAAGCCCAGCTTGGCGATTTCTTCCGCATCGAGATCTTCAATCAGTTGGTCGATGGCTGATGTTGATTCCACAGCGCGACCCTTGTCGGGCTCGTGGCAGGCGACACAACCAACTTGATGGAACAGCAGTTTGCCGCGGACAGCATCCCCTTTATTCCAAAATTCGTTGGGGACCGGCACCAATCCGCTACCTTTAACTTCTTTAGGCGAACGGATCTGTGTAGAAAGAAATGCAGTCAGCGATTTAGCAATAGCCGCTCGTTCGTTCAGCGGCCGATTACCGAGCACATCTGGCATGGTTGTGCCTGGCTTGACCGCATGCGGCTCTGTAATGTATTTTTCGACCCAGGCGAGGTTCAAGCGAACGGAAACACCGTCAAGATCTGGACCGCCCTTAGCCAATACAACAGCTTCTTCGCTGTGGTGACAACTCGTGCAGCTAAGTTCACCAACTAGCAATCTGCCGGCTGTTCGCTGCTCAATTTCGCCATGGCGCCCGAACCTTTCGAAGCCCGCGACGAAAGGTCCCTCTGCATTAGCCGACTTAATCTGCGAACAAGTACTCTGCACAAGAGCAAGTAAAAACACGCACACAAGCCGCCAAGTCATTGCGATCGCCAATCTGTTTGAGATCTACTTTGCGGCCTGATCCCGAGCTTTGACAAGTAAATCGATCCAAGGGCCGACGTAATGGCCGTTGTCGTGGAACGTGCGACCGCTGATCAAGTTGCCATCAACAACACAGGGCTCGTTTACAAATATCCCACCGCAAACTTCGAGGTCAAAGCGGCATTTAGGGACTGTGGCCATTCGCCTCCCTTTGACGCAACCGGCATAGGCAGGGATTTCAACACCATGGCAAACGCTGGCGATCGGTTTGTTCTTCTCGAAGAAATGCCGTGTAGCCCGCACCAAGTTTTCGTCATAGCGAATGTATTCCGGCGCCCGGCCACCCGAGAACATGATTCCCGCGTATTCCTCCTCCTTGATCTCAGCAAAGGGAACATCGCACATCAAAGTGTAACCTTCCCACTCCTTGGTGATCGTCCAACCCGGCTTAACTTCGTGCAGCACCAATTGATACAGCCGTTTTTCAGGTGCAGTCACCACCGGTTTGAAACCTGCTTCTTGCAGCCGGTAGTAGGGATACATCGTGTCTAGTAACTCGGTTGCGTCACCGATAACGATCAAAACTTTTTGCATTGTGTAACTCTTCTAACTTAACTTTGTCTAAGGCTCAGTTTCTAAAGGGGGCTGGGCGAGCAAATGTAGCTGGTTTCGTGAGAAACCGGCCGCGCCGGTGACCTCTCTACTACATCCGGTTTCTCACGAAACCAGCTACCTTTCCTAAGAAAGATGCTTCACAACGTTGCCTTTGGAGGGTCAGACCCCTTTAGAGACCGAGCCTGAGGTGGACTACATTGGGATACCAAGGTCATCGAACACTGATTTATAAACGCCCATAACTTTTAAGGCCATACTGATGACCATGAATGCCAACAGCAGTATAACTCCCATCCAGATTACCACGCTCGCAATAGTCGCAATCATTCCCAGCGCTGCTCTGGCCCGCTGTTGGTACTGCACCGCTAACTGGTCGAAAGACTCGGTTTCGGTGCCGCTCAGTTCGCCGACGCGCACCGCATCGATAAAGTCCTGCGGTAGAACTTGCGAGGCTTGGAACGCATCGCCAAAGTCGTTTCCTTTTTCAACTTCTCCGAGCGCGCGATCCATGCCGCCGATAAAGTAGTAGTTTCCAGTTGCCAGGAACGCTTGTTTTAAACTCCGCTTGGCGTCCACGCCGGCGTTCAGAAGCATCGAAAGAGTCATACTCAACCTAGCCAATCCGAGTGTCGTCAGTGCCGTTCCAAGTTGTGGAATGCGTTGTACGATTGGCATGAGAATTCGATGGCAATTGAACCAGTTTTTCGAAATTCCGTAGATGAAAATGCCAAGGCCACCGAAGACAGTCGTTACAAAGATGCAGTAAGTGATAAAGCCGCTCATCCCGGCCAATCCAGTCCCTGACGCATTGAATTTAGGCGAACCACCAGGCGAGAGAATACTCTGCAGCAGGATCACGCCGCCAATAATCATGACCGCCATACCAAGTTGAATCAGTGGCCAAGAGATCCGGCTTAGAAAATAAGTACGCGTTTGCAGCAGACCGTCATAGTAATCCGCCATGTAGGTGAACATGCTATCAAGCCGACCGCCAATTTCTGCTGCGTTCACCATCTGAATCAGCAGTGGCGGAAAGTATTGTTTTTGAGAAAGCAGAGCTCGGGCAAAGGTGTTGCCTTCGCGAATACTGTCATGCACTTTCGCGAGTACTTGCCTATGTTGGCTCGTTCCCAACTTTGTTTCCATGTCTAACAATCGCAGAATGTCGATTCCAGCCCGCAGGCCAACCCCCATCCGACGACTGAACGCAGCTACGGTTTTCAAATTCATGCTTCGTTCGATCCTTTGCGTTCATCGTTGCCCTGCGAAACTCTGCGATCTTATCTTATTCTAACCGGACTTCGATTTCGCAGCGCACAGTAGCTGGTTTCGTGAGAAACCGGATGCGTCAGCACATGGTAGCTGGTTTCGTGAGAAACCGGATGCGTTAGAGAGCGTCCCGCTTAGGAGTTTGAACTGAAGCTGATCATTACGGTGGTATAGTCTTATCAGCCGGAAGGCGTTAGCCTCCGGTTGTGTATTGAAAGCCCTCGGCTAACGCCTTCCGGCTGATAGATCACCTGTAAATCCGCGTTTTCAAGTTCATTCCTAAGCAGGACGCTCTCGTCAGCACATGGTAGCTGGTTTCGTGCGAAACCGGATGCGTCAGCAGATGGTAGCTGGTTTCGTGAGAAACCGGATTCGGCAAAGATGGTCTCTGCGTTCGTCCGGTTTCTCACAAAACCAGCTACCTAAATACAACGAAATGCTACCTCCGGTTAGGATATTGAAAATCTGGCCCACTAAACTCCATGGAAAAACCAATTGACCGAAACTACCTGGCAACCGACTGCGACTCCAGAGGCTTTACTCCGTCGTAGTGACATCGTCTGGCGGCTAAGGCAATTCTTTCACAGTCGCGGATTCGCCGAGGTTCACACTCCGATTATCAGCCACGACACAGTGGTCGACCTTAATATTGAACCGGTGCGCATTCCAGGTCGCTCACTCGATTGTCAGGTCGCCGGTTACGATGACCTTTTCTTGCAGACCTCTCCCGAGTTTGCCATGAAGCGACTGCTGGCCGCTGGCATGCAATCGATCTACAGCATCGGCCCCGTTTTTCGGGCTGGTGAGCGTGGTACGAACCACAACCCAGAGTTCACAATGGTCGAATGGTATCATGTCGGTGATGACATGGCAGCGGGTGTGGCTTTGGTGGATGAACTTGTTCGAACTGTTCTTGCGAGCCCTCCTGCAGAAGTGATCACCTATCAGCATGCTTTCAAAACGCATACATCTGTCGATCCTCTTGTCGCATCGGTTCAAGTGTTGGCGACATTGGCGACCTCACACGAACTCGGCGTCGCGGCTGATTGGACCGATGACTGCGATACCTGGTTGGATTTACTCTTTTCAGAACTGGTTCAGCCGAGGCTTGGACTTTTAAAACCGACGATTGTGACGAACTATCCGGCCAGTCAATCGGCGCTGGCGAAGATTGCTGAATCGGACCCACGGACTGCTGAACGTTTTGAGTTGTTTGTGCGCGGAGTTGAACTGGCGAACGGCTATCATGAACTCCTGGATCCCGCCGAGTTGATGAGTCGCAATGAGCAGACTGAGGCAAAGCGTCGCGCACTAGGCAGACCGAGTTTACCCGTGAACAGCCGACTGATTCATGCCATGCAGTCCGGCATTCCGGCTTGCAGTGGGTGTGCGCTGGGCCTCGACCGATTGATCATGGTCGCCATCAACGCAAAGTCCATCGACGAAGTGCTGACGTTTCCTATTGAACGCGCCTAGTGGGGTATGCTTCCAGCTTGCCGACGTTTTGTTTTGTGGTTCGCCGGTTCGTCGATACGCCTTTGACAGGTAAATTGATAACAGTTTGGTTGCCGCGGTGGCTTAGACTAATCAGCCGGAAGGCGTTAGCCCAATGTCACTCACTTTCTAATCAAAGCTGAGTTCGCAGCGAAGGCTCCGGTGCCTGCTAACATTGCACAAAAGTAGACCGGTTTTTAGGAGCGCGGGCGTCCCCGCCCGCTGGCCCCGCAGGTTGACTCGGGCGACACTAATGAATTGGGGTTTTGTCTACATAGTGAGAGCGACCCCTCACGGTAGCGAGACAGCGAGTCCCGTAGCGGGCGAGGACGCCCGCGCTCCGAAAAACCGCTCAACCGTTTTGGGAAAGCTCAAAGAAATGGAAAGCCTATCGTGCGAAAGTGAGTGCCATTGGCCGTTAGCCTCCGGTTGGGTATTGAACCGGAGGCTAACGCCTTCCGGCTGATTAGTCAGCTGCAATTGTGAGTTTTCTAATGGTTCCTAAGCGAAACGCCCTCCAAGCTAGGATGGTGGCGATCAGCGCCCAGCTTGCCAACAATAAACACGAATCACGCTCAAGCTGCATAGCCAAAACCGTTCGTTTGGATCAAAATAGCGGTTCGAAAAAGGCGGTTTCGAGTCTTATTTGCTTGCTACATCTCTTGACGGTTTGGCCCCTTATGCCCGTATTTGTCTTTGGTCATCGCAATCCTGACACCGATGCAATTTGTGCCGCTATCTCCTACGCCGATTACTTGCAGAAAACGACTCGCCCTGATGCCATCGCGGCTTGCTGCGGTGCCCCGAACAAACGCACTGAGTATGCACTGAAAGTGGCTGGACTAACGCCGCCGCGGATCATCATGGATGTGCGGCCGGAAGTGGGCGACGTCTGCGAACGCAATCCGGTTACCGGCAGAAAAGACCAAGTCTTCTACGAAATCTATGAAAGCATGAAGAGCAAGGATCTTCGGGCTTTGCCAATCCTGGATGAAAATGGAAAATTCGTTGGCTTGCTCACGTTGCTCGATCTATTGAAAGTGGTTTTTGAAGGGGACTCCGACCCGCTTAAATCGCGTCAAGTCGTTAGTAGTGTTAGCAAGATCTGCGATGTGATCAAAGGTGAGATTCTGCACACCGTCGATTCGGATTCCACCGACGAGATGATCGTTATGGTAGGCGCGATGAGCGCCGAAGGTTTCACCAAGCGATTGCATCAATACCCAGCCGAGCATTTACTGGTCGTCAGTGGTGATCGTCCCACGATTCAACTACCAGCGGTTGAACATGGCGTGCGAGTGCTGGTTGTTACCGGCGGTTTTGACTTATCGCCAGGTTTGTTGCAGTTGGCAAAGCTGAATAAAGTGACCGTCATCAGTTGTCCGTTTGACACTGCCACGACGACGATGCGAATCAAGTCAGCTCGCCGTATCGATTCGGCCATTCAAACCGACTGCATGACCTTATCCTCCAAAACTCCGATCGCTGATGTGCGAGCTTCCATTGAACGCACTCGCCAAAGTCTCTTTCCGGTTCTCGACGACGAAGGCAACTTATTTGGTGTGCTTTCAAAGTCAGACTTAATATCGCCCCCCAAGACGCAGTTGGTCTTGGTCGATCATAATGAACTTGGCCAAGCCGTTCTAGGGGCCGAAGAGTCTGATATTGTCGAAGTGCTCGACCATCATCGCTTGGGCGGAAGCCTGAAGTCGTCGCAGCCGATTCGTTTTATCAATGAGCCGGTTGGATCGACCTGCACGTTAGTCGCACGCCAGTTCCGTGCCGCCGGATTGACTCCAAGTCCTGGTATTGCCCTGTGCATGGCATCTGGCATCATTTCAGATACGCTTTACTTGCGATCCCCGACCGCTACCGATGTCGACCGCAATATCCTTGAATGGCTGCGAGGCATCTGCGCAGTCGATTTGGATCAGTTTGCCAAAGAGTTTTTTGCCATCGGTTCCGCTCTGCGTACGTGCAAGCCGACGGAAGTCGTTTGTGAAGACTGCAAAGAGTTCACCGAGCGCGGTCATCGGTTTTCCATTTCGCAGATCGAAGAAATTGGTTTTGAATTGTTTTGGGGTCAACATCAAGAGCTGCACGAAGCGCTGGTTCAACTTACGAAGGAACGCAATCTGGATTTCTCAGCATTGTTAGTGACCGACATTGTTTCCAACGGCAGTTTGTTGCTAATGTCGCGTGAGCCTGATTTCTGGGAGGAGATCAACTTCCCTCGTCTCGAGCGATATCTCTATCAGCTCGACGGCGTAGTCAGTCGGAAAAAGCAGCTTCTGCCATTGATTGCCCAGCTTTTGGAAACATCCGAACCAAACGGAGCTAGTAGGAGCTAGTGCTTCCCTTTACAGTCGCCTTTCGCTCCCGCGAAAGTTGCGCCGCAAATCGCTACTTTCGCGGAGCGAAAGGCAACTCTGTGAACACTTGAGCTTCTGAAGCTGTCTCAATCCAGTTAGAATGATCGAGTTGGTTCGCCAGATGGTCGCTGCTGGTTTCGGCCAGGAGAGGAAAGTCCGGGCTTCGCAGGGCAGAGTGGTCGATAACATCGACCGGCCGTAAGGTTAGGGACAGTGCAACAGAAAGCATACCGCCGAACGATCAGTTCGCTGATGCGTGGTAAGGTTGAAACGGTGAGGTAAGAGCTCACCAGCGATCGAGGTGACTCGGTCGGCTCGGTAAACCCCGCTCGAAGCAAAATCAAACAGAGGGCAAGCGATCGTTCCGCTTCGGTGGAGCGTTAGTGCGAGTCGGCCCGACTCGGATGACTCTCGGGTAGATTGCTCAAGGTCGCAAGCAATTGCGTCCGTAGATAAATGACCGTCATCGCCGCAGCGCAAGCCGCGACGACACACAGAACCCGGCTTATCGGCGAACCAACATTTTTCCCAACATTTTTTTCTGTGACGTTTGCCGTCTAACTCAGTCCGCAGCCGGTTTCTCACGAAACCAGCTACATCTCGATACGCTGGGCAACGTCACGCTAGGCAACTTCTTCATCCGGTGTCTCAAGCGCTTGCTCTATTGCACCATTGAAGACTTTGCCAGCTGTCGGCAATCGCTCCTGCCAAGTGTGTTCGGGTTGAACCTTGGGCAGTGATCCACTGAGGACCTGCAGTTCATGGCCTTCCCGGGTTAACTTGCCAGCATGTCTCGCAGGCAATCGCACGTGAACTTCCAAGTGATCATCGTTGTATTGCTTGCTGAGGACATCACCGACTTTGGTCAACCAAGCTTGAGTGCGACCGTCGGAGAGCGGTAGCTTCAAGCTGACGGTAACAAAGTCCTCGCTCAACATTGAACTGACGTGTGATGTGAGCTCGGCGAGTCCCTTACCGGACTTGGCACTGATGGCGATCGAATGTGGATAACGGTTTTGAACAACCTGAAGACGTTCCTCGGCGCCAGGTACGTCCGTTTTGTTCACCACAAGCACCGCTTGCTTTTCATCAATCTCCAAATCATGAAGCACTTTGTAGACCGCGGATATCTGATCGAGCACCGATGGGTTGCTGGCGTCACACACATGCAGCAGCAAATCGGCTTGGCGGCTCTCTTCCAGCGTCGCGCGGAAACTCGCAACCAAATGGTGAGGCAAGTCGCGAATGAATCCAACGGTGTCACTTAGCAGGACCGGCCCCCAGCTAGGCAGATTCCAGCGCCGTGTGCGAGTGTCGAGCGTGGCGAACAACTTATCGACCGCTTCCACATCGGCGGCTGTCAAGGCGTTCATCAGAGTGCTCTTACCGGCATTGGTATAGCCAACCAAAGAGACCTTCAAATAGTCGCGACGACCAGAGACTTCGCGTTCCTTCCGGCGTTCGACTTTTTGCAAATCCATCTTGAGTTCATGGATGCGCCGCAGCGCCAAGCGACGGTCGACTTCCAATTGCTTTTCACCAGGACCACGCATGCCCACACCCATGCTCTGTCGCGACAAGTGAGTCCACATGCGTTTCAGCCGCGGCAGCGAGTATTCAAGCTGCGCAAGCTCAACCGCCAAGCGAGCTTCATGAGTTCGCGCGTTGGAAGCAAAGATGTCCAAGATCAACTCGGTCCGATCGATAACTTTGGTACCGACCTCTTTTTCAATATTCCGAGTCTGCCCAGGCGAGAGGTCGTTATCAAAGATGACAACTTCTGCGGAGTGCATTTCGACAAGGCCGCGTAGCTCCGCGATTTTACCTTTGCCGAGATAAGTTTTGGGGTCTGGTTTCTCGCGTCGTTGAAGAACTCCAGCTACCACGTGAGTGCCAGCGGATTCGGCGAGTCCAGTGAGTTCGTCGAGCGGGTTTTCGGTGAAAGTATCGTTGGGCGAAATCAATCGCGCCAATACACATCCTTCAGCCGCGACGCTTTGTGATCGATTATGGTCGTGCACCGTGGGTTGTGGTCTCCATGCAACGGGGGTCGAATTGCTGGGTAATGATTCAATTATAGTACGATCCGCTTCTTGAACAGAGGCTGACAAAGTTATTTCGTCCTCATTTACAGGTAGTTCCAGTAGCCTAGGCATCCTGCCTGGGTTCTTTTTTTGGCTGCCGGGATCTTTTAGCAGCCCGGAGCTCTTAGCATCCTGAGTCATTTACAGCCTGAACGCTTACTTCACACTGCAATTAGGACAGAACCCAACGCCCCGAGGTTCATTGCTTGCCATCGGCGTTGTGCCCAAAAAACACCCAACTTGCAAAATCGCTTTATTCGGATCAGTTAACGACCTGACACTCAAAATTTGCTGCGCAACTGCTTTAGCCCTTCAAAAGCCCCTTTACCTGTCGATGATAGCAAAGCGAAGGTAGACGTGCCGCAAGGCAAACGGGCTAGCGATGGATGCTCAGCCTCCCTACCATTCTCGAAAGGCCAGTGGTCCATGCATTCGCGGCCACTATTACATGCGGGCAATCGGCCCGGAAAGGATTCCGAATGTCTAGGATATTGACTGGTTTGGCCATCATGGCTTTGCTTTCTGGCTGCGCTAATCGTCAAGGTTGGGGTGCTCCTTGGGGCCAAGGGACTACCGATCGTCAAAAGGCACGAGCGGTTGTGCATGATCCCTATACGTTGAATGACATTGGTCCCGAAGTTGTCGGTGGCCGCCCACGTGAATTCATGAACCCGCAATCTGAACCGAAACGCCAACATGCAACCGATCAGTTTCCTAGGGGTTGGTCGTTTCCACGGTAAGGGAATATCGCAAGCTGGAAGCGCTGGAAGCATGGGCCACTTAATCGCAAGCTGGAAGCTTAGGGCACTTAATCGCAAGCTGGAAGCATACGCCACTTAATCGCAAGCTGGAAGCATACGCCACTTAATCGCAAGCTGGAAGCATACGCCACTTAATCGCAAGCTGGAAGCATACGCCACTTAAGCCTTCAGTCGCGACTGCACGAAGGATTTGGCGGGATCGACGATAAAACGATGAGCGAGCGCGCGGCGACCTAGTAACATGCGAAAGCCCATTTGGTCACGCTTGGTCAATGTGATTTCGATAGGCCAACTAGTCTCGCCAAATCTAGCTTGCGTTCGAATGACCGGACGCAGTTCTTCATGCCCCGACGAGGATCGAATCGTTCGATACTCAATCAAAGGCGATGAAACTCGAACCGTTTTGTCCGTCGAATTCTGTATCGGATGAATATCAAAGTAGACCATTTGAAGGCCATTCTCTTCGACAACTTCGACATTGAACGCGTGCAGGCAACTCGACCTCGCGCCCGTGTCGACTTTTACTTTAATGCGAGTCTCGCACAAGCCGGGAAGCCTCAACCATTCACGCCACCCAACAACTGTCGCGGGCTTGAGAATGCGCTTTACTTTCTTCTTTGACGGCTTCGAACCAGAATCTTCTTTCACATCGCTGCTCCAATTCCCAAACCTCTAAGCCTCGCCTTTACGCCTCGATCGGCTCGCCCAATTCGCTCAACAGGTCGAACGTGAATATGCCTGAATCATGTCCATCCGAGAACCCAATGTTATAAGCATAATTGCCAACAGGCCGCATGTGTTCGATTGCGGTCGGGCGAGCTTCCTGGAGGGACAAGACAGGCAGTAACGATACCTTGGCACTTTTCCCAATGGCTGGTGTGGTAACAGCCGATTTCTTTTCCCGGCAAGTCGCACATGGACAAGCGGCCCGAAGCCGGCTAGCCGTATAGCGGCGGCGACTGCCATCGCTCCAGCCGATAATCAGTCCAGCCGGCCCCTCGCGCTCAATTGTTTCGGGTCGCATATCTATCAAAGTCTTTTTTTCCTGGTTGCATGCTTTGGTGAGGTGGTCGCTGTTCATTCGCCTGTGATCGTTGCGACGAAGCGACGAGGACCACCTTGATTTCGGTGTTCGCAGAGATAGATACCCTGCCAGGTTCCAAGTGCGAGCTCCCCCGCTGCGATCGGAATGCTCGTCGAGGCTCCCAGCAAAGCCGACTTTACATGGGCGGGCATGTCGTCGGGGCCTTCGATGGTATGGACCAGGGGCAACCCTTTTTCGGGTGCTATGTGGTTGAAAGCGGTTTCCATATCCGTCCGAACATCCGGGTCGGCATTCTCGTTGATCGTCAGACTGGCTGAAGTGTGTTGAATGAACAGATGCAGAAGGCCCACACGAAGCTGTCCAATCTCAGGCAGCCGCTCGAGCACTTCGCGAGTAATCAAATGAAACCCGCGCGGCTTGGCCGGCAGCGAAAATTGTTTTTGGATCCACATCTCGATGTCGGCGATCATTCTAGCGGCAAGTGTCGAACATTTATCCCAATGCTCATGAGTTCATTAGATGGGTGAGGTTAACTGAATTATAGCTAAAAACACTTCGTCTGTGTGGCACTTGAGCAGTCAGTTCAGCTACTCGGGCGCAAATTACTAACTAAGAATCTCAGTAACAACTCTTGGTGTTTCAACACCCGTCAACTTCTGATCAAGTCCCTGGAATTTGAATGTAAAGCGTGAATGGTCGATGCCCATGCAGTGCAAAATGGTTGCATTGAGATCGTTGACATTGACTGGGTCACGAACAACGTTGTAGCTAAAGTCATCGGTCTCGCCGTGAACGAATCCACGCTTGATGCCACCACCGGCCAGCCATACACAGAAGTTGCGAGGGTGATGGTCGCGGCCGTAATTGTCTTTCGTCAGCGTTCCTTGCGAATAGACCGTACGTCCGAATTCGCCGCCGCATACGACCAGTGTTTCGTCGAGCAATCCGCGTTGCTTGAGATCGAGTACCAAGGCGGCTGTCCCTTGATCGGTGTCACGGCATTGGTTGGCTAACTGGCGCGGTAAACTACCATGGGTGTCCCAGCCTCGGTGCAGGATTTGAACCATCCGCACGCCGCGTTCGATCAATCGCCGTGACAATAGTGCACTGTGCGCAAAGGTTCCAGGCACTTTTGCATCGGGTCCATACAAGTCCATAACCGAAGATGGTTCCTTGCTGATGTCGGTCAATTCCGGAACACTGCTCTGCATACGAAACGCCATTTCGTACTGCGATATTCGCGTCTCGGTTTCTGGATCACCGAATCGCTCTAGACCTTGCTGATTCAGTTCATTGAGTGCATCGAGCATCGCGCGTCGGTCCTCGCGCAGCACTCCGTCGGGGTTGGGTAGATACAATACCGGATCGCCACTACCACGAAGAGCGACACCGTTGAATCGCGTCGGTAAAAATCCGCTACCCCACATGCGATTGTATAACGCTTGAGCATTACTGTCGGATGGGAATCGGGGTGTGAAGACCATGAAGGAAGGTAAGTCGTTGTTTTCGCTACCCAGCCCATAAGACAACCACGATCCGATGCTGGCCTTGCCTGGGACTTCTGAACCAGTCATCACAAAGGTACAAGCCGGGTCGTGGTTGATCGCGTTGGTTTGCACAGAACGCACGAGTGTGAAATCATCGACAAGCTTAGCTGTGTGTGGCATCAACTCCGTGTTAGCCCACGTGCCCGATTGCCCCATCTGTTTGAATTTGAACTTGGTGGGTGCGACCGGAAATCGCGTTTGGCCGCTGGTCATCGTTGACAGTCGTTGCCCATCACGGATCGACTCCGGCAAGTCTTTGTCAAAGTACTCTGCCAACTGCGGCTTGTAGTCCCAAGTGTCATGCTGCGGCGGTCCGCCGTTGTAGTGCACATAGATAATCGCTTTCGCTTTGGGCGCAAAGTGAGGCAGGCCTTCCAGAGGCGGATGAACCCGCGCCGAAGCCGCGTTGACACTGCGACCAGTGACCGCGTTGCCAGCCATCGCCGCTAAGGCAATGCTGCCCATGCGCAAGCCTTGCTTGCCAAAGAATTGCCGACGGGTCTGTTGAATCTGATGATCTATCCAGTTTTGCATCTTCAGTTCCTCGTCACTGTTTCGTCAAGATTCAAGAGCGTATTAGCGAGCATCGTGTAAGCAGCCAACTCACTCGGATCCACTTTGTCGCTAGCCTTGTTTTCACCCAGCATGATCAGCTTTCTCGCCAACTCGACATCCCTTTGATAATGGCTTAAATTCGCGGCCAACTGTTTTTCAAACACTTGCACTTCGCGTGGCGAGGGCTTGCGAGAGAGAACTGTTTGATAAGCGAACGCGAGTCTGTCTGCCAAAGTGGACCCACCTAGTAAAAGCATTCGCTGGGCCAAAGCACGAGCCGCTTCGACATGCTGGACATCGTTCATTAACTGAAGGGCCTGAAGCGGAGTGTTGCTCTTTTCGCGCTTGGTGCAAAACTGTTCACGATTGGGTGCATCAAAATTCACCATGAACGGTGGCGGTGCGGTGCGTTTGAAAAAGTTGTAGATGCTTCGACGATAAAGTGCCGAACCGCTATCGCGCCGATAGTTCTGTGTGTTTGAACCTCCAAAAGCGACCGGTTCCCAAATGTTATCGGGTTGGTAGGTCTTAACGCCTTTACCGCCCATTTCCATGTTCATCAGCCCGCTGACATAAAGAGCGTTATCTCGGATCTGTTCTGCATCCAATCGAAAACGTGGAGCGCGAGCGTAGAGTCGATTTTCAGGATCGAGTCGATAGAGTTCCGGCGTTACTCGCGACTCTTGTTTGAATGTCTTGGAGCACACCATCAACTTGGCCAACTCTTTGGTATTCCAACCGGTCTGTTGAAAATGCAGTGACATCCAATCGAGCAATTCGAGATGACTCGGCATGTCTCCTTGCGTTCCAAAATCGTAACTAGTCTTTACCAATCCAACGCCGAAAAACTGTTGCCAAAATCGATTGACAGCCACGCGTGAGGTCAGCGGGTTCTCGTCAGACACCAACCAATAGGCCAAATCCAGTCGGCTCGCGCGAGCATTCGCGTCTCCTTTGGTCAGTGGAGGCAGTATGGCTGGAACAGCCGGCTCCACTTTGTCGCCAGGCTTGTCGTAAGCTCCCCGCATCATCACAAAGCTTGGCCGTGGCTTCGCTAGATCCTTGAATACAAAAGTGCTCGGTATCGAACTGTCCAATGCCTTGCGACTGTCTTCGAGCGTCTTCCGCTGAGCCAGTTGACTCGCAAATTTTACCTTAGTCGCTGAACATACTTCGAGAACATAGTAGTTTTTCAATCGATTCACCAGTTCAGCTGAAGCCGCTTTGTCGGGGCCCGTCTTATCGGGGCTCCCAGCAGGTCCGGCTTTAGCTATTGGCCGCAGATCTGCTGGCAAACCCGGCGCATCTTTTCCCGTTGCTTGCTTCCACCATGCAAGGAAAGATTGAGCCGGATCGCGGGCTGGATCGCTTGTCCCGTTCACGCCGACGTGATCCCAAAATACGGTTCCAGCGAATTGTGTTAGTGCGAAACCTTTTAGTTCATCTCCTGGTGCCAGTCCGATCTTTTCAACTGGAACTTCTAGTTTAATCCATTGACCGAGGGCGGGCAGATCGCCCATGTGAACGCGTTCAGTCGTCTTAGCCGCTCCCCAAGGAATCACGTCATAATCTCCCCACACCGCCCGATGATTCCATCCGGTTCTAAAGAACTGCAACATGATCGATCGAGGTGGATTGGTCGGGTCTAACCATACGTAAGCAAAGATTTTTGCTTCGGCAGGAATAACTAGCGGTACCGAAGCCTCATCCCATACATCTTGTGCCAGCCCCGCGTCAACTCGCTTAATCGCTCGTTGGCCACTGAACACATGATTGCTTTCACTCATAACAACAAACTGCGTCGGAGAACCGGGTGAAGCTTGAACTTTGCCGTTGGCTGGAAAATCATCTTCCATCCATAGCGTTTCAGTACTTGCAAGTGTTGCTAATGACTCGACGCTAGCCGGATCGATGTAGTTGGTCTTTGCAACTTCATCAGCGATCTCCTGCTGCTTGGTCGCGATGGCCGCGTCCAGTGACTTGAGCTTATCGCGAGCATCGTCCGTGATCAGCTTCATGACTGGCTGCGTCAGGAGCGCGTTGCCGTCCATGGCTGGATCGGCGGCCGAGTGAAAGAAGGCATAAAACTGATAAAACTCTTTTTGACTGATCGGATCAAATTTGTGATCGTGGCAAACGGCGCAGCCACCTGTTAGGCCCAACCAGGCTTGCATCGTCGTGCTCGCACGATCGACCGCGTAACGATAGATCAACTCGTCATCAATCGAACCGCCTTCACTGGTTGTCACGTTGCAGCGATTGAATCCCGTCGCCACGATCTGATCAGGCGTGGCATCCGGCAATAGATCGCCCGCCAGTTGTTCGATCGTGAATTGGTCGAAGGACAGATTGCGATTGAAAGCACCGATAACCCAATCGCGATAGGCCCAAGTTTGTCGTTCGTTGTCGAGGTGCATGCCGTGAGTGTCTGCATAGCGAGCCACATCGAGCCAGTGGCGGGCCATTTCTTCACCAAAGTGTTGGCTCGCAAGATAGCGATCCACCATTCGTTCGTAGGCTCCTGGCGATGGGTCGTTTAGAAACTGGTCGGTTTCTTCTGCTGTTGGCGGCAGTCCTGTCAATGCAAAAGCTACGCGACGAACTAAGATCGATTTTTCAGCTTCTGGAGCAAGCTGAAGCGAGTGCTCGGCCAAGCGATTCGAAATGAATGTATCGATTGGATTAATGTTGGCTGGTGTTGTACCAGCCGACGCGTCGAATGCTACTTTTGCAGGTGCTTCAAAGGCCCAGTGTTTTTGGTACTGAGCGCCCTGTTCAATCCAACGACGCAGGATGTCTTTCTCTTCTACGGAAAGTTTTTTGTGGCTTTCTGCAGGGGGCATAACTTCCGATTCATCATCGGAGTTGATGCGTAGCCAAAGTTCACTTTTCGTAATCGCCTTCGGAACTACTGCGGCCCGGCCAGAGTGAATTTCTTGGGCACCTTCAGCTGTATCCAGCCGCAAATCCGCTTGACGTTTCTTCGCATCAATTCCGTGGCAAGCAAAGCACTTGTCAGACAAGATAGGACGCACTTGCTTGTTGAAACTGACAGGTTCTGGTTCGGCCGCGCGCCCCTGTTGAACAGACAACGCAAAAGCAACAAGCAATACAACCCTGAAGGAGCTAGAGTTCAATTTTCCGACTTTAAAAATATGCTTGTGAAGCACAATGGTGCAAAGTGGCCCCTTACGGAGCTGTCGTGATTCCAGAAAAAGCATAAACGACTCCGGAAACAGGTAGGAACCTTAGGCGGGGGGAATCTCTATACGTCTAGTATATTCGAAAATCGAGGGAGAACGTTGCTCGGTGGAAAAGAGATTGCGGAGTTCCTGAGCCTGAGACGCCGTTTTGATGTTGCGCAAACTGGATTCGTGTGCCACTTCTATGAAAAACTTTGGTTTGTCAATAGTTTGCGGGACATTATTTTACGTTGTATGTTTCCATTAACCCAGCAGAGGATAGGGCAACGCAGAGGTGCGACCCGAGCGCTGACTGGGGCCAAAGTCG
>JANODD010000322.1:0-15707 GCA_031412515.1 Planctomycetia bacterium
GTTGCGAGCTCCGCTCGCAACCAAACGCGTGGGGGAGGGTGTTACTCGTAATTCTCGTGTTAGCTAATAAGTCTTCGCTCCACCTAGCAAGCTAGGATGGTGGCGATCAGCGAGAAGTGTCGTAATTGGTTAGTAATTGACTGTAGGTTTAGGGTTGAGAAATGATTAGACAACAGAGTTCTAAGCCAATTTAATGTACTTGATGAAGTTTAGTCGAGCAAATAAGTTAGTCGATAGTCAACTTCCAATGTCAATCCATCCGACCGAAACGACACATGACCATTTCTGATTCCTCCGTGACACGATGGCTGCAGCGATTGGAAGTCGGTGATTCAGTTGCAGCGGAGAAGCTGTGGCAATTGTTCTTCGAACGCTTGGTGCAATTGGCTCACGGACGATTGCAGGCCCGTCATCGAAAAGCGATTGACGCAGAAGATATTGCTCTCAGCGCCTTCCATAGTTTCTGCGTGGGAGTCGAGAAGAAAAAGTTCCCAGCTCTTTCGGGTCGAGATAGTTTGTGGCGATTACTGGTGAGTATTACGATCCACAAATTACTCCACGCCGTTCGAGATCAGAATCGCATCAAGCGCGGTGGCCAGTTTCGCGAATTGCAGGGCTTGGATGCGTCCAATAGTGGCTGGGATGTTTTGAACCAAGTCGTTAGTCAGGAACCCTCACCCGAGTTTGCGGTTGAAGTTGCCGAGCAATATGAAATCCTCATTCGGTCATTGGGCAACGACGAACTCGTGCAACTCGCTAACTGGAAAATGGAAGGTTACTCCAACGAGGAGCTCGCCGCCAAGATCGGTAAGTCACTGCGGACAGTAGAACGAAAACTCAATTTGATCCGCAAAATCTGGACTCACGATGAAACAGGCCTTAATTCAAGCGGCCATTAGTGCTTCAAAGAAACCAAGTGGGTAGCTACTTGCGAAGTCCGGATCCTCAATTATGGAATCGCTATTTTCGTGCTGAATGGAATGGCAACTTTCTCCGTTGCATCCGCTTGTATAAGTCGGATGCCACCACGTTTCGTCGTTGAGTCTAAGGCAAAGCTCTTGATGAATTTAATAGGCAAACCATCGTCAGGCGGTTTCTTCGCCGCGCCAAATGTGGAGCCATTCCATTCGTGGCTTGCCACCGTCTTTCGTTTTGCATCGAAGAACTCGACTTGTACAAGTGAGCCGTGGGCGCTAGCCGCGAGCTTCGGAGTGATACTCTGTCAGAACAACCAGCCCAATTTAATCGCAAAGTCAACGAACAAACAACAGCATTGGATAGGCTGCTCGCAAATTCAACCGCCCTACTTCGAGACCCGCAGCTAGCGCTTTTTGATGTTGTGCATATTGATTTGTGTGCCACTGGCTTGCCCCACAAAGTCCTGATTTATATTGGACTCTACGGGGCAAGGCCAGTGGAACGAAGTAGGTGACTCTAACCGCCGTTACCGGTGCCAACGCTAACTCACTCGCCGTGAAAGTTGTCGAAGTTTGGACGCAAGTGAAATTCCAATCATGCAAACACATGTGTCACCTCGGTGGTTGATTTCTGTTTGGTAAGCGTCGCTAAGTGCGATGTTGACTACTTCGGCGACCATTATTCTGAGCGCCCGGGCGTTGGAATGACTTAGTTATTTCGAACCAAGACGCTTCGTTACACTGGCCTTTCCCAATCGCATCCGGATTCCCGGTTGCGATTGGGAAAGCCAGTGGCACACGAAATCGAAATGCGCAGCATCAAAACTAGCGCTGACGGCTCACGTTACATCTTCATTAGCTGCAACAATTGAGACAATTGTGCGACACTCAACCCTAACAGCAAATTGTGCTGGAGCGCTAGCCCGTCGCTTCTGTTTCAAGTACGCGAGACCAGATTCGTCGTATGAGGCCGAGTTTGCGTTCGACAGTGCGGGGGACGACGCCGATTCGTTCAGCAATCTCATTGTTGGTAAATCCGTCTAATTTGAGCTGGACCAGACGTCGATCTTCGACGCTTAACGCCTCCAGCAATTTCTCACACTCTTCACCCATTAGCGCCGCCTCCTCCGGCGTGGGCTGATGGGAGAGTATCTGATCGAAACCAAACCGGTCCAATTCGCTCGCGCCCAATTCCGACTCCGATCGCACGGCTCCACCGCCTCGTTTCTGACGTCGCTCGCGCGTCGCTGCATCACAAACCTTCCGCGCAGCGATCAGTGCCAATAGGGGCCAGAGACTATTGCGATCTGCCAAGCGGGGGTAGCGTCCGTCTGCCGCACCATGGCACAAGCTATGGAATGCTGATAGTGCGACGTCTTCTTCGTCACCGCTTCGATTGGGTAAGTGCGATAGCTTTCGCTTTGCAAAGGCGGATAGCCTCGCAAAATACTCTTGCCACAGCTGCTCTGCGGCCTGCGAATCGCCTTCCTTCAGTCCGCTGATCCATACCGTGATCGGATTCTCATTACTTTCCATTGGATCTCCAAGCTCGTTTCAACGTATTTTCAAGGAACGTGAACTCACAACTCAGCAGATCTAGATTAATGCCTGAATACACATTCCGCCCGACAAGACCATTTATTCGCACTGGCTGATCTAACTCAATGGCCTGGAGCCATTGGTTCGTTGCCGCTACGGATACCGTTCGATTTGTAGCGCATAGCACTGCATTATCCGTGGCAGTTGCTGATAGTGCCTGCGCAAAGTGTCTGCGAACGTCGACATCGGACGCTGGCAGCGTCCTCCACTGGTAGTTATTCATTGGGTGTCGATTGACACCTCGCCGATTTCACCCGAGGCACTTATTTCAGCGGCGAGCATCTCCAGAATATTTTGAGCGCTTTTATTTTTTTATATGTCGGGTTGGTGGTTTGTTTGTGGATCTAGTGGTGTCGCAAGCGTTGCGACAACACTGAAAACAATTACCAACTCCCATCATTATCCGCTGAAGTGGAGAAAAACATGTCTCGAAAAAATGCAACTGTGTGTGGGCTGAAACTGGAAAACCTCGAAGGCCGCAGTCTAATGGCTGCTGACATTTCATTGAGCAACGACGTCCTGAACATCAATGGAACCACTAACAATGACATCATTTCGGTCATCGAGGTTGTTGGAACAGGCAACGGATGGGACAGTTCGGTAATTGGCTACCGCGCTACCGTACAGAATCGGGACTCGGGTCAGATTGTACTAACCAAAGACTACGGTTTGAACGAATTCAAGACCATCGTCATGAACGGTGACCTTGGCAACGATCGATTGCTCAATCAAACGAGCAAGCCGTCTGTGCTGATGGGCGGCGGGGGAACTGATACTGCCTACGGCGGCACCGGTGCAGACGCGTACAACGTACAGGACATCCAATTGCTGAACGAACAACTAGGGTTCGATGTCATGTTGGTAAGCTCGGCGACTATTCGCAATGGCATCCTGATAATACCTGGGAGTTGGGACTCCAATCGCGTTGACATTTCGCTCATCCAGATTTCAGATCCTTGGAGCAATTCAACGCCCGTGTCTAAGCTAAAGTTAATGTACACAGATCGTTGGGGTAATGTGGGAGCGACCTATTTCGACCCGGCACAGGTCAAATATATCCTGTACATGGGCACCAGCGCAGATGATACGGTTAATAACCAAACCGCAATTCCGAGTACCATGTATGGAGGAGCAGGTGTCGATAATCTTTCCGGTGGTTCAGCTAACGACTTAATCTTCGGCGGTGAAAACGTTGACAATCTCTATGGCAACCTGGGCGCGGATCGAATTTTCGGTGGCAACGGTGATGACTTTCTGAGCAGTGGAGTAGCCGGTGATACCTCGGTCGATTATTTGTTCGGCGAAGCGGGTGCCGATGAGTTCTCCTATTCCTATGAAGACATCCTGGACTTTAGCAATAGCCAGGGAGACATCCGTAAAGGACGCCGGTAAGTCGGTGCCGCGTAGCGGGTAGGCAGAGAAGCTCGAGAGCGTCGCACGATTGTCGCAATCATGGCCGGGTCAACTGAGACTGGAACAATTGCGACAATTGTTCGACTCTCAGCGACCAGAACAATTGAGACAATTGTTCGACACTCAGCGGTCTATCCAGTTGTGGACTTCATAAGCAATGCTTTCGTGCTCGATTTCGTCGTGAGCCGCAAGTAGATCGCTGACTGCGGCTGTGGCGGCCCACCAGGTTTCAGATGAAAAACTCTTGTGGAGTTTTGCGACCGTTCGTTCAAGCTGTCGCAGGCATTCAAGATCAGATTTGGACTTGGGGCGGCAGATTTGCCAGGCTTGCTTCCAATCGTGAGCCCATTCGGGAACGAGTCCCGGATGATAAGGCTCGCCGGAGTAAACCATTTCCGCAATAGGCCCTGCTAACGCAACGGAGACCAGATCTGTAACTGAAACTTGTTTCGGCCAATGGATCTCGACAAAGCCGTGGAAACCGTCTTCCTCAGGAGCGATGGTCGCTCGCTCGACGGTTGCTCCACAAAGAACCGCCATCACACAGTGACCGGCTTCATGATAAGTTGTCTTGTCAAGTTCTTCATATTCGTCGTCCATGTAGCCGCTCAGGGAAATTGGGATCGATGCTAATCACGGCGAAGTTGGTTTGTCCGGTTTCTCACGAAACCAGCTACACGAGTACTGTCTTGGTTCCGGTTTCTCACGAAACCAGCTACAGGTTTACTGGCTCGATGCAAACTTCAACAAGTTGTAAAAGCAATCGCGGGCGGCGACGACGTCTAATGTCGTGGCAACTTCCATGTTGGTTCGCCAAGTGCGAGGGATGCGGCGGTCAAACACGGTGGCACCGTTAGTAAGTTCACCGCTGACTTCGATGTCACCGGCCATCTCTTCGAACTCAAACAGAATCGGTTCAACGATTAATAGAATCGGCAAGATGGCTTGAAGCGCAATCGTTTCATGTCCCAGCTGCTGACGCGTGGTTCGAAACAAGTGCGGCAAAATTTCATGAAGCACGGCGCCAATTTTCGTATGCTTGGGAGGCAAGCGATCGATCAAATCCCAACCGAATTTTAGCTTTTCGCAAATCTCGTATGGGATGAGCGATTTTGTGGTCAGTGATTGAAAGACGGCTCGGGCTGCATGAGCGTCGAGGTGCATGTTGAATTCAGCGGCAGGCGTGACATCGCCCAGTCCCGTGACGGATCCACCAGTCATGATGACACGATCAAACATCGGAACGATCGCCGGATCGCGACTGATGGCTTTCGCCAAGCCGGTAAGCGGACCGGTGCAAAGAATAGTGACTTCGCCAGGATACGTTCGCAGGCAATCGCTGATCAGTTTGTCACTGGGAACGGTGTGCTGGCGCGAAACAGGTTCCCACTTGGCGTTTCCCAACCCATCGTCGCCGTGTAGCAGCGTTCCATTCGACACCGCGGCACCCAATTCTGGGTCTAAGGCGGATCCAATTCTCGGAATTCGCGGCGGGTCAAGGCGTTCAACTAGAGCTCGAATATTCTGCGTTGCCTGATCGGCATCGACAGTACCCGCACAGGCTGTGACAGCGATGACTTCCAGACGCGGGTCGAAAAGGGCCAACGAGAGAGCGAGTGCATCGTCTATTCCAGGATCACAATCGATGATAACTTTACGAGCCATTGGGTGTCCTATTATAGCTATGCAAGGCTTGGGCAAACTTTGTTGGGAAGCAGGGTTAAGTTACTGACTACTGGCAAGCTGGAGACTGGAACGGCGAAAAGTCTTCGAAAAGTCTTCGAAAAGTAAAGTGTAGCGGAAACCGTCAAGGTTTTCTGAGTTGATTTTGAGGCTTGGGTCTGCGTGACCGAATTGCTTGACGCATTCCGCTACGAACTTTCCGCTATACCAGCTGGAAGCATACCCCACTTAGTCTTGGCAAGCTGGAAGCACTTGTGTTTGTCTTGTGTTTGTATTGTGAAGGCATGCCGATTCTGCCGCAACCCGGCAGCGGATATAGTTAAACGAGTAACTGCAGATGATTAATGAACTTCGCGATACGACCAACCTTGTTGAAAATGGCATTGATTTGTCGGCTGATCAAATGCGGGCCGTGATTAGCAAATTTTTGTCAGGTGGAGCCGACGCAGATGCTATGTGTCAGTTTCTAATCGCGCTCGCAAGGAAAGGAGAAACCGTCGAGGAACTCGTGGGTGCAGCGAGAGCGATGCGCGATTCAATGGTTACGATCCCATCCACAAGACGACCTATCGTTGATACATGCGGCACTGGCGGAGACGGCTCACAAACATTCAATATCAGTACTGCTGCTGCAATCGTTGCGGCCGCGGCGGGCGTAGCGGTCGCAAAGCATGGCAATCGCAAGGTAACAAGCGCAACCGGGTCAGCTGATGTGCTGGCAGAGTTGGGAATCAACTTGGATGCCGATGCTGAGTGCGTCGAGCGATGCTTGGCGGAGTTGGGTTTGTGTTTTTGTTTCGCACCTCGGTTTCACCCGGCGATGCGGAATGTGGCAGAAGTGCGCAGGTCGATTACCCACCCGACCATATTCAATCGGCTCGGCCCACTGTGCAATCCCGCTCACGCGGAGTGCCAAGTGCTTGGCGTCGGCGATGCAGGTCTGCAAGCGAAGCTGGCCCGCGCGCTTCAGCAATTGGGTACGACCCGGTCCATCGTGGTGCGCGGTGATGACGGCGTTGATGAACTGAGCCTTTCAACTTCGTCACACGTGATCGAAGTTCTAGGTCAGACGCTGACTGAGTTTACTTGGCATCCTTCGGATTTTGGATTGGCAACCTCGGATCGCGGAAAGCTATTTGCCGACTGTCCGGTATCAAGTGCCAATTGCATTCGCCAAGTCCTGAGCGGCGAAGCTGGTGCCTGTCGGGATGCAGTTGTCCTAAATGCGGCAAGTGCCTTATGGGTTGCTGGACAATCGGATGATCCTCGTGAATGTGCGCAATTGGTTCAATTCGCGATTGATTCGGGTAAAGCTCGAGAATTAGTTGTTAAGCTCGGCGATCTGAGTCATCGGCGGTAAAAGATTCGATTAGGGTAGCTGGTTTCGTGAGAAACTGGAACGTTGTGAAATTGGCGTTAAACGCAGCCGGTTTTTTAGAAAACCAGCTACCGAAATGCGGCTAACCAATTGTTGGTAGCTGGTTTCGTGAAAAACCGGAACGTTGTGAAATTAGCGTTAAACGCAGCCGGTTTTTTACAAAACCAGCTACCGAAATGCGGCTGGTGCGTAAACCTGCGAAGCTTTGGTTGACTAGCTGTGATGGGTAGCGCAAGCAGTTTCGCGCAGGCTTGGTCAGGCTGGCAATCTGGTGCAAGCACCAATCTTGGGTGTTTACCTAGCGAGCACTGTTGGCTTGATTCTGCGATTCGACTGGCCGATAGACCTTAGTAGAGATTACGCGCGAGAAACTCTTTACTAGGTATGAACATGGGCTTTGGCGATTCTTCGGAGTTGACTGGCGTTGAACAACAATTGGACTCATTGCGTGTTCAGTTGGAGCAAGCCCAACGCATGGCAACGATCGGTGAGTTGACCAGCACGACGACTCATGAGTTCAACAACCTGTTGATGACGATTTTGAATTACGCAAAGTTGGGTTTACGTCATAAAGACGAACCTTCTCGCGACAAGGCTTTTCAACGTATTCTTGATTCAGCTAATCGGGCGACCAAGATCACTGGTAGCATTCTTGCGATGGCGCGGAGCCGAAACGGGCAACTGGAAAGCACAGCTCTTCGGCCCATTATCGAAGACACGCTATTGCTGTTGGAACGTGAATTCCGCAAGTACCGCATCCAGCTCGAAACGAAACTCGACGATGTCCCTGAGGTGCTAGCAAATGCCAGCCAAATACAACGGGTCATAGTGAATTTGTTGGTCAACGCGCGACAAGCGACGAGTGAAGGCGGGCTGGTTCGAATCACATTGCAAGGTGATTCAACGACGAGCGAAGTTGTACTAACGATCCGCGATTCCGGCACAGGTATATCTGCTGACGTTCTTCCTCGTATTTTCGACCCTTACTTCACGACTAAGTCCGGGCCAGATGCGAGTGGTAAAGGTGGAACTGGAATCGGTTTGGCAAGCTGCAAAGAAATCGTTGATGTGCATCAGGGCCGAATTCGAGTAGAGAGCAGTGTTGGAAAAGGAACCGCGTTCATCATTCGATTGCCAGCAATTCTTCAAACGGCAATTGCGGTATAGTTATTGCTCGCTAAACAAAGAAGCTAAACAGCCGAAGGGCCCCCAGCGAGCAGTGACCACAACGCATGGGTGGACTATCTTCCGCAGATGCTGTTGGGCTAGCAACTTAATGCAATCGTAGCACTCTTTACGGGCTGCGGTTTTATGAATAAATGCAGCACTTTTGCGTGCTTTGCGAGCGCATTTCGTGACAGAAAAGCAAATTCTTTTTGGGTAATCTAGGCCCAAATTACCGCCTCAACGCCTTTTCGGCGTTGCATTGTGACTGTCAATGATTCACACTAAAGGCTCCTCTCTAAGATCGCGACTTTGCTGCAGCGTTAATGTGGTAATGTTCGCGCATCAAACTATTTAAGGATTGAACGTCACCTAAATTAACCGTCACGCAGCTTCACAAACCCGCTGTGTGGTCATATCCTCAGAGATAAGAGTGCTCGCAAGATGATTCGGACCAATGACTGGCCGCTGCGAGCGCAAAACGGAAAGGACTTCAAGTAATGATGAAATTGCAATCTCGTTCGACTAAGCTTGCATTGGTCACGAGTCTTCTTATTTCAATGGCAGCTCAGCGTCAGGTTCTCGCTCAAGAGACTCAAGATTTGCCATTGTTAGCAACACTTTCTACACCGAGTGTCGCATCCGCTAACCAGCAGCCCAGTCTGCCAATTTTCGATGATGAACAAGATCAGGATCGAGGAGCCTTACTTTTGTGTGGTGGTGGTCCATTGCCAACCTCCGTACTTGAGTTGTTCTTCAAGTACGGCAGGGGCGAGGAAGGTAAGCTTGTAATCATTCCAACCGCGAGTGCATTGTCGGACAGTGGCGATTTTTCTCGCGCGTTTGGCTCTTGGGCAGATTTTAATTGGGGCAAAGTAGACATTCTGCATGCGACGACGCGTGTGGAAGCGGAAGCAGAAGATTTTGCGAGCACGCTAAAAGATGCGACTGCTGTATGGATGTCAGGCGGTGACCAGCGTCGATTGGCCGAGCGATACCAAGGTACGGCTGTAGAATCTGAGATCCGAAACGTAATGCATCGTGGTGGCGTGGTTGGTGGGACGAGTGCAGGTTCTGCAATTGCGTCTCGCGTAATGATTTCAGGCGGCCAAAAGCAGCCTCAGATTGCGAGCGGTTTGGATCTTCTGCCAAACTCGATTATCGATCAGCACTTCACACAGCGACTGCGGCACGACCGACTGGCGAGTGCCGTCGCCTCGCATCCTGAGCGAGTTGGCATTGGCATCGACGAGAGTACCGGTTTGCTAGTTGGCAAGAAGCGGGCACAAGTCGTTGGCGATGGTGCGGTCTATGTGTATGCGAGTTTCCAAAAACCTGCGAAACCCGTTTCGACGGCGAGGCAAGAAGAAACCACCGAGCCAGAGCCTGAATCGAAGGTCGTTACCGCAGAGTTTCGAACGATGCGAGTAGCTCCGGGCGATGTTTTGGAAACTCATGGATTTCCACTGTTAGCGCCGCGGCCGTAAGCCCGCTTGGGATGAAGGACACAGCGCAGTACGTCCAGGGCGGCAGTTCCGCCGTTGACTGCAAAGCGGAAAATCTTTACGCTAAGCGTGCGCAAATCAACACCTGTCCGCAAGTTATGAATTCGTTCAGCCTGCGGCGGGACACTGCGCAAGAGCAAGTTGGTCTGCAAATTGCTGTAGATAAATGGCCTGCCAAATCGGCTTTGTCTGTTCGCATGCGGCTCAATTGCAATTATTTTTGGCACTGGCACTCCTAGCACTAGGGAAGGTTGGGGAGAGGGCGCTTCAATTTAGAAGTATCTAATGTTGAAGATTCGCCGTAATTCCTGAGTTCTTCTGGTACCTGGCTGGCTAAGTGCGGTACATTTTTGGTTTGGCGCTTGTCATCAATTGAAACGCGCAAAATCTCCCTGAACCCCCTTAAGTTTGCTAGCCATGGATCTACTGGAACGAGTTTGGGAAGGTACCGGAATGTTTTTTTCCGGTATCCTGCAAGGCGTTGAACGCGGCCTCACAGGCATGTTCGGCTCGTCAAATGCACGACAAATCAAACGATTTGAATCGATTGTGTCGCGCATTAACGCTCTCGAAGATTCGCTGAAGTCGTTGACCGACGTCCAACTGCGAGAAAAAACCACTGAGTTTCAGAAGCGTTTAGCAGACGGCGAAACTTTTGACGATATTTTAGTCGAGGCATTTGCGGTCTGCCGCGAAGGTGGTCGCCGCTTCCTAAATATGCGTCACTATGACGTGCAGTTGATTGGGGGCATTGTTCTCCACAATGGCATGATCGCGGAGATGGTTACCGGGGAAGGTAAGACCCTCGTGGCAACTCTGCCAGCCTACCTAAACGCACTGGCGCAGCGTGGTTGCCATGTGGTGACCGTCAACGACTACTTGGCTCGCCGTGACATGGAGTGGATGGCACCGCTATACATGGGGTTAGGCTTGACGGTCGGAGCAATTCAAAGTGGTCTGTCGAACGACGAACGACAGTTTGTCTATTCGCGAGACATCACCTATGCGACCAACAACGAACTGGGGTTTGATTACCTTCGTGACAACATGCGGCTAGCCGCTCGCGACGACGATCGGTTTCCAAAACACCTGCAGCAAGTACAAGGCCCGCTGGCTTATGCGATCATCGACGAAGTTGACAACATTCTCATCGACGAAGCTCGTACTCCGCTGATCATATCCGGACCGGCCCACCAAGACATTGGAAAATATGCTGAAGCGGACCGCGTTGCGCGACAACTGAAGAAAGAAACTCATTTCGTCGTTAGCGAAAAAGATCACACGGTTAATTTGACCGACGACGGCGTTCGAACGGCTGAAAAGCTGGCTGGTGTAGAGAGCTTTTACACTGCTGGCAATATGGAGTGGCCGCACTTAATCGACAATGCATTGAAGGCACATCACCTTTACAAGCGAGACGTTAGCTACGTTGTCAAAGACGGCTCGATCATCATCGTCGACGACTTTACAGGTCGACTCATGGAAGGCCGTCAATGGAGCGACGGTTTGCACCAAGCGGTAGAAGCCAAAGAAGGCGTTAAGATCAAAGAAGAAACGCAAACTCTCGCAACGATTACCCTGCAGAACTTCTTCAAGCTATACACAAAGATCTCGGGCATGACGGGTACCGCCATGACTGAAGCCAATGAGTTTTGGAAAATCTACAAACTCGACGTGATCGCGATCCCAACCAATCGCAAGATGAAGCGTATCGAGTACGCCGATACGATCTTCTTGACCGAGAAAGAAAAATTCTCATCGGTTGCCACGGACGTCGAGCGGACGATCAAGTGGGATACGATTTTCCTCAGAGACGGTTCCCAATATTGGGGCGAGTTGCTGCGCGAGGATGACAAAGAAGTATCGATCAAGCTAAAAGAAACTCGCGAAGAAGAAACGGTTCCAGTCAGCAAGATTGATCGAGTCGAACGCAAGGGACGACCAGTTCTCATTGGTACTGTCTCGATCGAGAAGAGCGAACAACTTTCGCATCAGTTAGAGATCCGTGGGATTCCCCATCAAGTTCTCAACGCCAAGCACCACGAACGCGAAGCGGAAATCATTGCTCAGGCAGGACGTGTCGGTGCAGTGACAATTGCGACCAACATGGCCGGTCGTGGTACGGACATTATCCTCGGCGGTAATCCAGAAACGATGGCTTGGGCTCAACTGCAGCACAAGTATGCAACCCGACTCGACGTTCCTCGCGATGAATGGGAAACCCTTGTCAAAGAGATCGACGAGCGCGAAAAAATGAAAGTCGCCGGCGCGAAAGTCAAGGAGCTCGGCGGACTGTATGTGATCGGAACCGAGCGACACGAATCGCGTCGAATCGACCTCCAGTTACGCGGTCGCTGCGGTCGCCAAGGTGATACCGGCAGCAGCCGCTTCTATCTATCGCTCGAAGATGACCTGATGCGAATTTTCGCTGGCGATTGGGTTCGCGCGATGATGAGCAAGTTGGGCATGGGCGATGGCGAACCGATCGAGAGTTCGTTCGTAAGCCGCCGCATCACGGCTGCTCAGAAGAAGGTTGAAGAGCGCAACTTTGAAATTCGAAAGAACCTGCTCGAATACGACGAAGTGATGGACCAGCAGCGCAAGCGCGTCTACTCGTATCGCCAGCAGATCCTCGAAGGAGTGACTTGCCGTCAGTTAGTTCTTGAGCAAATCACGCAGCAGACTGAGCACTACGTCAAGACTTATACGGATCCGATCTTCAATGCCGAAGCATATACAAAGTGGGCGAGCGTCAAACTAGCTTGCCAATTGGAGCCTCGCGATTTCCGAAACATTGATCCAGGCACTGCAGCGGTTTACGCACAGGACGCTGCCGAGCGTTCTGCGGAGACGCAAGTGCTCGATGCGATCGAAGAGAACTTGCCTGAAAGCGAAGAAGAAAGCGAATGGAATTGGGAAGCTCTCGCAAAGTGGGTCAACACTCGCTATGGCACAAACTACTCAACCAATGATCTGAAAAAGATCCCTCGTTCCAACATCGACGAAAAGATGATTGAGCGCGTTTACGAGCGGTTGCACGCGGTCGACTTGAGCGAAGGTGCTGCACTGCTGCACGAAGATTACGGCCTGCAAATGCTGGTCGGCTGGATGAAAAACAAGTTCAGCATCGATGTAGCGATCGAGGAACTTCGTGGTAAAGAATCCGAAGAGATTCGGAAGAAGTTGACCACACTGGCTGAAAGCGCTTATCGCCAAAAAGAATCTGAGTACCCGGTGCTTGTCGGGCTAACTCGGTTCGGTCGTTCGATTGGTAACAACCAGTTCCAGTTGGACCAAGAATCACTCGCCAACTGGGCTGCATCGCGCTTTGACGCGGCGATTTCTCCAACCGAAGCGATCGGTAGTACGCTCAACGATGTTCGAGAAGTGTTGGTCAAGCACAGCGTTGCCAATTACGAAGCGGCCGAAAAAACCGCAACCAAGGCAATGGAAAAGGTCGACCAGCTTTATCGTGGCCACGATGCAAAGTCGACTGTAAAAGAAGCGTCAGGTGGTAACGGAGCCATCGGCTCGCTGGCGAATTGGTTTGATGAAAACCTGAAGTTGAAACTAGAGCCTGATACGTTAGCCAAGTTCGATCAAGAGGCTCTCCAGCGGCATGTACAGCAAGCCATCGATGATCGTTTCCATCCTGAGATTCGTCGCATGGAACGCCAGGTTCTCCTGAGCATTGTCGACGCAGCGTGGAAAGACCATTTGCTTGCGATGGATCACTTGCGCAGCGCGATTAGCCTTAAGAGCTATGCACAGATGGATCCGAAGGTTGAATACAAACGCGAAGGCATGCGAATGTACGGTCAGATGTGGTTTGCAATCGGCGAACGCATGACCGATTTGATCTTCCGCATGGAACATCTGGACGAAGATTTTGTGAACAGTACGTGGGTTGAAACGACCGCGCGTCATGATGCCGCACCATCGCCGATTCAGCAACAGCAGGAAGAAGATTTGGCGGCCGCCGATCGAGCTGGCAAAAGTGAGCCTCAACGTGTTGAACCGATTCGCAACGACGCCGTCAAAGTGGGTCGAAATGATCCATGCCCATGCGGTAGCGGCAAGAAGTACAAAGCGTGTCACGGTCGCAATTAGTGTCGAACAATTGTCTCAATTTTTGCAGCTACGATTGGGACAATGTAATTCGAGCAGCTGAGCCGGTGAGCCGTCGGCGCTAGCCGCGGGTGAACGGAGCGCTCGTCGTTCATGCCCGACAGTCCAGTTTATGCGTACAGACCGTGAGGAAACAAAGTCCTTGGTTAGACCTTGAACAATCAAACCGCCCTACTTCGTTCACCCGAGGCAAGCGCCAACGGCTCACAGTCCCCTTTCTCGAAGAACCATGCTAAAGCATTCGCCAACTGCGGTGCACGTAACCAGAGTGCAGCGACGACGACCGCTGAACAGCAGGAGGCTGATAGTCCATGCCGTGGTTACTGAATTTGATGTATTCAATCTTCTTAGCCGCCGCGTCGCCCTGGTTGCTTTTCCGGTCTCTCACGACCGGTCGCTATCGTGAAGGCTGGTCGCAGAAGCTGCTGGGAAATGTTCCGCAAGCCTTGCGAAAAAAAATCGGAAGCAAGCCGGTCGTCTGGCTGCATGGTGTAAGTGTCGGCGAAGTTCAACTGCTAAAGCCTTTGCTCGAGCAACTGCGGCAGAACAATCCACAAGCATGCTTCGTTGTTTCCACAACAACTCAGTCTGGCATGGACTTGGCAAAGAAGCTCTATCCGAACGACTTGCTTTTCTATTTCCCTTTCGATTTTACTTGGTCAGTTCATCGGGTGATGGCGCGGCTTCGGCCTCAGTTGATTGTGCTCGGCGAGCTCGAACTGTGGCCGAATTTGATTGGTCGCGCAGCGAAGCTAAAGATTCCGATCGCGGTCGTGAATGCGAGGTTGAGTGAACGGAGTTTTCGCGGCTACCAGAGATTCGCTTGGCTGACGCGGGCGATGTTCAGCAAGCTTCAACTTGTGGCAGCGCAAGATCAGTCTTACGCAGAGAGGTTTGTCCGATGTGGAGTGCCCACCGAGCGTGTGCGTGTGACAGGCTCGACCAAGTTTGACAACGTTACCTTCGATCGACAATGTGAGCAGGTCGAGAGATTGCGTTCTCTGGTAGGACTTGACGCTTCGCACACGGTTTGGATCGTTGGCAGCACTCAGTCCCCGGAGGAAGTCGTTGCGACCCGAGCTTTCGTCGAACTGCGCGATAGTCATCCAAGCTTGCAATTGATCGTTGTGCCGAGACATCCTGAGCGATTCGAAGAAGTCTTTCGGGAACTCGGCGGGCTCGGCGTCGCTCCGCTTCGACGTAGTCAGATTGAATCAAGTGTGTCAGCACAGGATTGGCAGGTCTTGTTGGTAGACACTGTGGGTGAGCTTCGTTGGTGGTGGGGCTTGGCCGATGTCGCCATCGTGGGAGGAAGCTTTGGTTCACGCGGAGGGCAGAATATGATCGAACCTGCAGCCTATGGAGCGAATGTCGCTTTCGGCCCAAACACTTCGAATTTTCGCGACATCTGCGAAATTCTACTCAATGGCGGTGGAGCTGTTAGGATCGAAGGGCTAGATGAAATTCTCCCCTGGATGAGAGAGCAACTCGAACGACCGGAAATAGGCAAGTTGCGAGGGAAAAAGGCTCAGGAATTGGTGAAACAACACCAAGGAGCACTCGCAAAGACCGTTGAAGGATTGCAAGCAATTATCGAGCAGCAGAAAAGGTAGCTGGTTTCGTGAGAAACCGGATGCGGTGGAGTTCACTTAAGATGTTCATCCGGTTTGTTACGAAACCAGCTACCCGAACATTTCAGCGAACTAGATCGAGTTGGCGTACAATAAGAACATACGCTGGCGGAAGAACGATTAACAAAACCCACTATAAACAACGAAGATCGCGTGCGATGGATAGCGAGAGGCCACGAATGAGTAAGAAAGTTTGGGTTGGACTTGGCTGTGTAGGCTGCGCGGTGCTTCTGAGTTTAGTCGCGTTTGCATTCCCGAAAGACCGCACACCTACATTGAAGCCTATCAG
>JANODD010000323.1:0-40140 GCA_031412515.1 Planctomycetia bacterium
GGAACGATCGTAGAACTACTTCTTGAAGATGGAATCGATGGCGGCAAATTGCTAAGTCGCTTTCGGGATTGTGCAGGATACCTCGTTGTATTTTCCCGTTCGATCCATAAGTGCGATGTTGGCGGCATTGATTCGAAACCCCGTTCATTCACTTGGAAACCAGAACATATACTCGAGAACATCGCGTTGGGAGACGTTATTGCCCCAGCGGGCCGCCATCGTGCTTTGGTTACAGTCGGGCAGGGACGACTGCGGTCCCTATCGCCCCTCGCCCCTTTCGTTGTCACTCTCTCAGGACATCACTCCTAAGATCAAACGTGAACGAGTCATGACTGCCTTGCCATGCATCGGTTGACGCAATTGCGCGATACCGATGTTTCACCCTTCGGTGAAACCATCGCTCTCATCATGGAGACTTCTACTTAAGGCCCGCTCCCTCTCTACGGCATTTCAAACACCGAGCCAGCCAGACTCGGCACCGAGATCGCTACATCCCGGCAACCATAGAGATTCCGGCGTTAGCTGAAGACTTCGTCGCTTGGTTCACGTCGCTAGTGGGCGTTACCCCACGGTCCGCAATTGGTATGTGCTACCTTCCGGTAAGCCATAGTTTCCTTGCCCATCTAAGTGGCAAGATTTCCCGGTACGAAAGCAGAAGCTCCCGGTATCCGTTGGTCCTTTTCCCAGACCACCAATGCAGATTTGTTGCGGTTTGGCACCGTCTCCCAAACGACTCACTGGCAAGCTCTCCTCTTACTTATTTGAGTTGAGCCTCTTGTAGTTGAGCTTTTCACGGTCAGATGTTTAGTCTGATCCCCGAAGTAGCTTTTGCTCCGGTATACAAGAACGATGCAGGCAAGTGGATAGACTCGCGATCATTCGGATCGCAAGATCTGCTTTCCTTGGCCAATACTGTCCATGCGGCTCGCTTCTGGATCGAGGATCAGCTCGCTCTAAGAGATCAGTCAGGAAGTGTTGGCCAACAACTTGTCGACTCATTGTCGAAAGGCGAAAGTACTAAAAAACGGAGGGAGTCATGAGTAAAATGTCATGCACTTTCCAACGTATTGACGCCGGTCGGATCGAAATTACTCCTGGTGCGCAGGTAGCGATCCGCGGCATTGAAATCGCCGTTGCATTGTTGCGACATATGTACGCCGATTGGGGATTCCTTACTGATGAAGACAGACTCGAAAACGGGTTTTCTCTTGAGCATCAGTTCAGACTTCTGTCGGAGTACGAAGATTCAAATGGAATGCGATTCTGGATCCTTACGGAAGCTGATCGCTCAGTGACTACTGTTTTTCTACCCGAGGAATCTTAGTAGGCACCGAGCGGCCGCGGTTGTCAAAAAAAGTGGTTGTCTGCAAGCGTGCTTCCTGTCACCCCACGCTTGCCTTGTGTATCGCAAACTGCGTTACGTTCATTTGTGTCCATCTGTGGAGGGTGACCACCAGGTGGATCAGATAGAACGATACTACAGTTTGCTTGATCGCGCAAGAGAAGGTTTTGGGGAGTCCAGTGTTCGAACATCAGTGTTCAGACTGGTCTCCCCTTTTTTACACATCAATTTGATGGGGAATTTTCCGCAAATCCGCCCAAACAAGAAAGTAACTGAAAGTAAAAATATGAGTCGCCCACCCGTCCATACGATTCGCATGGGCTTTGTCAAAGCCTCCATCTGGAGAAACGAGACCCGAGCTGGATTGAGACATCAAGTAACCGTAAGCCGATTGTTCAAAAACGGAGACATGTGGCAAGAGTCAACTCGATTTGGTCGTGACGACTTGCCGCTCGTTTCGAAAGTCATGGAGCTATCCCATGAATGGATTTTCTTTCATAGCCATGAATGCGAGGAGGATGAGTAAAAATGAACCATCACAATATCAACAGCGCGCTGGATAGCGTTAATAGCAAACCGAGACTTGCAAACGAACTGATCTCCGCGTCCTAGCTAGCTGATCTTCTGAGCGTCTCTGAAAGGACCCTATATCGGCTCAAGAGTATCGGACCGCTACCGGCTCCCATCGTCTTGGGTGGAAGCGTTCGCTGGCGGTTGACCGAGATCCGTGAGTGGATCGCTCAAGGTTGTCCCAAGCCAGCCAGCCACGAATAATGAGACTCGATTTCGACCTGAAATCGAGGGGCCAAGTTGCGTCGATCTAATTGCAAGGAAGTCATGGCATCGGTATTCAAACTTGGTCGCGACAAAGGAAGGCGAAACGCCCACTGGTATTTCGAGTACTTTGACCATTTGGGCAAGAAACGGATGAAGAAGGGCTTCACTGACAAGGGGCTAACGCAACAACTGGCCGCGAAACTCGAGTCCGAAAGTCGACAGCGAAGCTTGGGACTAATTGATGTTGTCCAAGAAGAGCAAGTGGTCAAAAAGCAGGCAACGGTCACCCAACAACTATTGGACTATGAGACTGCGCTCAAATCGAAGGTGAATTCTGCCAAGCATGTGAAATTGACACTGACTCGGATTCGTAAGGTCGTCAAAGGTTGTGAATTCAAAACGCTGGCGGATCTGAATGCTGATGAAGTCGAGACTTTTCTAACCGAACTCAGGGAAGAGGATGATATCGGCTATCGAACTTACAACCACTACCTTCAAGCGATAGACGGATGGTGCAACTGGATGGTTGGTCGCAAACGGCTTGATCGGAATCCAGTCTTGGGGATCCCACGGTTGAATGCGGGGTTGGACGTACGCCATCCACGCCGAGCGTTGACAGCCAACGAGTTTGGATTGCTTCTAAAATCTGCTAGGGAAAGTGATGAGTTTGTTCGGTGCTACTCGGGTGAAGAGCGTGCGCGTATTTACACGCTCTCCTACATGACGGGACTGCGGAAGGGAGAAATCGCCAGCCTACAGCCCAAGAGTTTTGATCTCGATGGAAAAACGCCGACCGTGACCATTGAAGCTGCATCCTCAAAACACCGCAAAAAGGGCGTCCTCCCGTTGCATCTCGAACTGGTGCCGTTCATTCGCGAGTGGACTGCTGGACTTGGCAAAAACGATCCGTTGTTTCCGAAGCTGGGAAGTCGCAAAACTTGGCTAATGGTGCGAAAGGATCTTGAGCGAATTGGGATCGCGTATAAGACTGGCGACGGAATCGCTGACTTTCACGCGGCTGGGCGACATACCCACATTATGGGGCTGCTCCGCAACGGGGCGACGGTCCCAGAGGCTCGTGAGTTGGCTCGCCACAGCGATGTTCGGATGACCATGAGGTACACCCACATAACACTCGAAGATCAGGCGCGGGCAATACAGTCGCTACCTTTGCCGGTAACTGTTGAGGAGCCGGTTTGTCAGGATGAGAAGCCTACTTGTCAGGATATTGTCAGGAAACCCAGCGTCGCAGCATGTCATGAAGTGGCTGGACGTGCTAGTCAATTGCCGCCAGGAAGGTGCGATGCACTCGGCGTAAACCCTTGCTTATGCGAGGGTTATGACGCCGAATGTCCGCGATCGTCGCCTGCTGGCGACGAAAAAGAAAAATGGAGGCGGCGGGGATCGAACCCGCGTCCCGCGATGCTTCCATGAAAGCCTCTACGTGCGTAGCCAAAGGTTTGTTTCTCGCTCGTTCAGTCGCCTATTGGCGAGGCTACTTCACAAGCCAGCGGGGAGCTTTTTTAGTTCGCTACGTGCCCTGCGCGGCAGCGAACGATCCGGAATTGCGACTGACATTCGGGCGCCTCCGGCGGGCCCCCTCAGTCAGGGTTGCCTAATTAGGCAGCCATTGCGAGATTTGCATCTGCATTTAAGTTTTTAGTCAGCTATTTACGTGGCCAACTGACCAACCACGGCACGCCACCCTCACTTCTAGTCACCCGGTCGAATCCAATTCGCCCCCATGTAATCTACTCTCTGGTAGCCAATGCTATTGTGGACCCAGTGAGCAACAAATGCAAGGGAAGGCGATCAACTTCAATATTGGCTGTTGCCGAAAAGTCTAAAACCCTGCGTGAACCAGCCTAAAACGTTGCTTCAACTGAAGTAAAAGAGTCATAGCGACGCAGATATCGTGCCCGCCGCGTCCGATTTACTAAGTGTCCTTTCATTTCGGCTTGCCTGTACATCGGTTACCTGTGCATCGGTCATAGGTGGCTTCCGCCGAATGTGACCGGAGTCAAGCGTGGCATCGAATGATCGCATTCGGCAAGAGCGACCGACATGCGTGCGAAGAAAAGCGAGGAAGGAATCCAGCCACTTGAATTTCCTAAATTCTATGCCAAGCGCTTTACTAATCTTTGCCAAATCCGCTATTATGGAGCGATTACCGCGCCCATCTATTAGTTATCAGGCAAGGCTTTAGACATGCTCGGAGCTCGACCATGAAACGCCCATCCGATCGTGATAATATCCATCACGATAAACCACGGAAAAACTATCGGCGTCCGATGCGTCTTATAGTTGAATCGCTTGAAGCGCGACGGCTTTTGGCAGGTCTGAATGTTTCGGTACTTGTGGATCATGACGGTTTCCGCAGTGTTGACGCGGCCGATACGGCTGCATCGCAGAGAGTCGTTTTCCTCGATCTGAACAACAATGGACAGCAAGATTCGGAAGACCCAGTGGCGTTCACCAATGATCGCGGTATCGCAAGCTTTGCGGACCTTGCATCGGGTGATTATGCCGTGGGAATTGCTGGAGGAAATTCGGTCCAGTCCCAGGCTTTTCCAATTGGCGTTGAAGAGCTTGCTACCAGCATTGGGCCTGCGGCAAAGACGCTTGTTGCGGCCGATGATCTGTCGCAAGTTTGGGCCTTTGATGGTGATGGACAAGGCCAACTGATCTCTACCACATCGCGAGCCTCGAAAGTTCGCTTGGGAGGCGAGATCGTTGACTCGGTGAATGTCGGAGCCGACGCATGGCTACTCGTACGTTCGAACGGTGGCTCCAGTGCTACAAGACTGGTGCAGTTCAATCTGCGAACCGGTCAACAGACAACCACCGAGGTCCGCGGACTCAATGGAAGAACTGTTGAGAAGTTCGTTAAAGCCGGCAATGAAGTAGTCGCTCAGCTTAGCGGCCCACGTGGAATCGAGCTCGCTAAAATTTCCATGATGGGCAGAATTCCAACGATTGGTTTTTCAGCCTCCTTCCCGAATTTGGTCACCGTAACGGGTGCCGCGAATCAACTTGCAATTGTCGAGTATCAATCGGATTCTGCATCGACTGCTCCTACAGCGCAAGTGCAGCCGTTCGGGAAAAGACTATCAGTGCTGGAGCTGAGAGGTTTCTCCGTACAGGCGACCACGATTCTTCCACAGTCGGCCCAAGAGGTTTCTGTAACTGCCGATAGCCGTCTGATTTTGGCGGCGATGTCGACTGGTGGCGTATTAGTGCTGAACAATGATTTAGAACTCAGCCCAGCTGCAAAATTGGCTGAAGCGAGCAGCCCGCTTTTAACCCAATCCAAAGATGGTCGAATCGTTACTGGGAATTCGACCAATCCCTTAGAGTTCATCGTTTGGGACACCCGTTCATGGCAACCATCCGGACGAACGCGGGTGACGACATCGAACCCAACTTTGATGTCGGCCCAATCACCTTTGTCCACGAATGTCATTTCCGATGTTGTATTGGCCACTTCAGGTGACCGGCTAATTGCAACGGGCAACATTGAAACTGTTTCTTCACAGTTGGCCAAAGCCGCGACCGCGTCGGTCTTTATACCGGAGGGCGGCACTGCGACGGTGACGCTCGGAGTGCGTGTTGCTCGCGAAAACAAAGCGCCACTGGCGTCACCCGTCACCTCCACGTTCCTGGAGGACTACCCAACCGGTGGTAATCTGCGATTACAAGTTACCGACGCCGAAAATGATCTGTTATGGTTCAATGTCCTTAGCTTGCCTGCACATGGCAATTTTAAAGTAGCTGCGACAGGTGAATGGATTTATTATCCAGGGGATAATTTCAATGGAACCGATCGAGCCATTGTGCGAGTCTTCGATGGCCAGACGTCGAGCGATATTGCTTTGGTCTTGAACGTTTCTCCAGTTGACGATCCCCCGCACGATTTTAGAGCCGACGTTTTCACCATTCCCGAAACGATGCGCGCCGCAGACGCGATTGACGGCGTGGGGTACGTATCTCTCTTCGATGTTGATCAGGGATCGAATTACCGCTTCGCCACGTCCGATCAACGATTCCAAATTCGCAATGGCCGAATCTACCTTTCAGACGATGCAAGGTTTAACTTCGAGACCGAATCGACGATCGAATTAGAGATCATTGCAACGGAAGACGAAATCAGTGGCTACCAAATTTCAACTACAGCCACGATTTCTATAGCTGATGTGAATGAGCCGCCAACCGCTGTGCGCATCTTGAACGTCTCGGTTCCAGAAAACTCCATGGGAGCGACCATTGGCCAACTGCAAGTCGAGGATCCTGATCAAGGAAATCACCTTAATTATGTACTAACCGATTCTCGCTTCATGATTGAAGACGGCTTTCTAAAACTGAAACCAGGCGTTGAGCTCGATTTTGAAAAAGCTGGTTTAATTAGTATGTCGGTAACGGTTTCCGATTCCAGTGGTCAATCGATTACTCAGACAATCACCGTAGCGGTAGCCGACCAGAATGACGCACCTACCAGCATCAACGTGCAAGTCCAGTCCTTGGAAGAAGCCACACCCGGCGCGGTGGTCGGTACGGTCTCGGTCGATGACCAAGATGCTCAGGCTTACCTGTACACGGTTTCAGACCCACGGTTTGAAGTTGTCGACGGCGAGTTGAAACTGAAGGATGATCAATCGGTCAGTAGAACGGCCGATGTAAATCTAAGTTTGACGGTGACGGCAACTAGCCTTGTCGGCAGTGACACCATTTCAAGTACGGTTGCAGTTCCGGTCGTCCCCAAAAAATCTCCGTTTCAGAATCCAGCCGACCCTCGTGATGTCAATGGCGATGGCGAGGTAACACCTCTCGACGCGTTGCTGGTAATTAACCACATCAATAGCACAGGTGTTGGCCCGATTCCGGGAAGTGCTCTCCGCAACGGCAGTGGTGAAGGGCAAATTTGGATCGATGTAAATGGCGACGGAGTCATCTCGCCGATCGATGTTTTGATCATTGTTAACACGCTGAATCGACAACGACTCGTTCAATTAAACGCGGTGAAGCCCGAAGGTGAAGATGATCAAATGCCATCGCCCATTGAAACAATAGGCCCAGTCGTAATCCAGCCACAGACGGCAAATATTCCAGCGGGCAGTGCGCCGGAAATAGTGACCATTGGGCCTGGTCTAGCCTGTCCTGCTATCGAATCCGTTACTAATTCTGAGATTGACCACGAACTTGAGAGCTTGCTTGACCAGTTGTCGCACGAGCGCTTGATGCTTCTTGACGCTTGAAGTCAATTGACTTGGGCGGTCAAAAACAGCAAATTTCGATGAACTGATCTGTCGGAACATTGACTTTGCGGTTCTCTAATGCGACTATTAGGTGAACGCAATTTGCTTTTACACAGGTTATGCATCTAATGGCGACGTTTCGGCGAATCATAGTTCTCATCGCACTGGCTCTTGCCAGCGTTGGGAATTTGCCGCTCGTCGTCCACCATTTAACTTGTCATCATTCGCACTCACCAGCAACCTCAAGCTCAGAATTAACTTCAGCTCCAGCGTGTTCGTGCTCACATCAGTGTCATGCCGCTGCAAATGGTTATTCAAATTCCGATGACGAGCCAATATTAGTCGTTCAAGAAACGCACGCTGACGATTGCGCGGTCTGTTTCCAGCTGTCGCAGGTGCCTCAACCGACGACCGAAACTACCCTTAGTCGATCGTGTCCTCTCGTTTCGCATTTGGTAGTTCCTACCGCCAGTCTCCATCTTCCTGCGGTGAAATGCCCACATTCGCCGCGTGGACCGCCTGCTGTCTAACAGCCTCGTTTCGGTCCATTTCTATTGCGGTCATATGTTGGTTGGCTTGAACCCGGTGTCTACATGACCCGAGTATTTCAAGACGAACCCAACGATTCTCGGATTACTAGTCCTTTGTTGAAAATCTGTGAGTGGGTATTTGTATGAATATTTCCAAACGCTTTGCGTTTACGTTAGTCGAGCTTTTGGTGGTCATCGCCATCATCGGAATTTTAGTAGGCCTCTTGTTACCGGCTGTTCAAACGGCACGGGAAGCGGCTCGTCGCATTCAGTGCACTAACAACGTTCGTCAACTGGGTTTGGCAACGCACAACTACGAGTCGGTTTACAAGCGGCTACCGTCGGCCTGGGTTTCAAATGGACTGACCGGTGAACCGGGTTGGGGCTGGTCGGCCGCTCTACTGCCCTTTATGGAAGGCAGCAATATCGCCAATAGAATTGATTGGCGTCTCGGGATCGACGACACGTTTCACAAGGACATAAGGGAGACGGTAGTCGCAACATTCAATTGCCCTTCGGACCCCTTTGGCAGTGTCTTTGAGATTGGTCAGGAGAGTCCTTCATACCCCAAGACAGTTGACGATGGCGATAAACTTTTCCGCGTTTCAAAGAGCAATTACATTGCCATGTTCGGTACGTTCGAGCTCGAAGATTCGCCTTACCGCGGTGATGGAATTTACTACGGAAACAGCAAGACGAAGTTTCGTGATATCACCGATGGGTTGAGCAATACACTGATGGTCGGCGAGCGTAGTGGACAACGGGGCGGCAGTCTTTGGCAAGGCAATATTCCCGAAGCGGCTGAAGCGAATGCGCGCATCGTCGGAGTGGCTGACCATGTTCCCAATAGTCCCAGCGGCCACTTTGAAGACTTCCGCAGCTACCATTCTGGTGGCGCGAATTTTTTGCGAGCCGACTGTTCGGTTCAGTGGTTGCCACAGACGATTGATGAAGTGGTTTACAAGGCAATGGCAACTCGCAGCGGTGGTGAAACAAGTACCTATAACGACTAAAAGGAGCTTGGTACATTGCACCATGCAACTCCAAGTATGTATCGGCACGAAACTTGTCATGCGGGGAGCTTTAAGGCAAAAGAAGGGACAGCGACAATTCGTACGTGCAACTTAGCAAAAGGACTGACTGTAGGTTAAGTTAAGATGCGAGTCCCGCGCTTTATCTAAATTCAATGGCAGGCGTCTTGAAGCATTCAGTCTAGCTCAGCAGTTGGTCGGAAATCAAGCACCATAGAAACATCGTAGTGCTCAATTTGCGCTCCGTCTTGATTTCTTCAGGCGTTCCTAGTACTCGCTGCTTGTGACAACGCCACACTCGGCCCGCTGTTGAATGATCTCGGTCATGCTCTAAATAGACGTTGCCGGACGGTTAAGTCCTGAATAAAAATACGAGTTTGAAAATCGAAATTTGGCACTGAATGATTACGATAACATGCAGTGGGCGAACGTCAAGGAAATCGTTAGCGGGCAGGAATGTAATCCATGCAGAACCTTTTGACTAAATATGGACTTACGGTGACTGCCGTCGCCACGGCGGCGGTCGCTCGCTGGCTCCTCGATCCGCTCCTGCACGACAACGTTCCTTACGCCACGTTTTTTGCTGCGGTCGCTTTCGCCGCATGGCTTGGCGGACTTCGAACAGGGCTGTTGGCGACTGTGCTTGGGTGCTTAATTGCCCTCTATTTGTTCGTGCCTCCCCGCTTCTCACTCCCTCTCACATCGGTTCCACATTTAGTCGGCGCTGCCGTGTTCGCCGCTGTGGGAATCACTATTGCCGCCTTTGGGGAGGCTCTGAGGCTCTCTCAAAGCCGCTCGGAGGATGCCGAGAAGCAGGCCCGTCAGCAGGCCGAGATGCTAAGGATCAGCTTTGCCAGCATTGGCGACGCAGTAATCACGACGGACGCATTCGGCGATGTTACGTATTTAAATCCCGTTGCGGAAAGTCTGACAGGTTGGACGCAAGCTGACGCCCGGGGCAAGCCGCTCAACGTAGTATTCAACATCGTGAACGAGAAGACACGTGAGTCTGTCGAGAACCCCGCGTTCCGTGCGTTGCGGGAAGGCATCATCGTCGGGCTTGCAAACCACACCATCCTCATTGCCAAAAACGGGAGGGAGCGGCCTATTGACGACAGTGCAAGCCCTATCCGCTCGGAAAATGGCGAGATCATTGGCTGCGTACTAGTGTTCCGGGACATTGCTGAGCGCCACTCTGCCGAACGATCCCTGCGAGAGAGCGAGGAGCGGGCCGCATTCGTCCGCCAAGCGTGCGGGATTGGATTTTGGTACTGCAACCTTCCTTTTGATACGCTCCAGTGGGACGAATTGGTCAAGGCTCACTTTCACTTGCCAACAGATGCTCCCGTCACCATCGACACTTTCTACGCACTCATCCATTCCGATGACCGGGAACCGACGCGACGTGCTATCGAGCGGAGCATCCAGGACCGCACGCAATACGACACCGAGTACCGCACGGTGGCACCGGACAGCGGGGAGGAACGCTGGGTGCGTGCCATTGGGCGGACGTTCTACACCGCCGAAGGGAGACCGACTCGGTTCGATGGAGTGACCTTCGACATCACCGAGCAGAAACGTGCCGAGGGACGGCTACGAGCCAGCGAGGAACGACTGCGGTTAATCGTCGAGAGCGCGACGGACTACGCCATTTTCACGATGGATACCCACGGCGTCATTGACGGTTGGAACACTGGGGCCGCAGGGCTGTTTGGCTACTCCGAAGCCGAGGCTGTCGGTCAGCATGAACGCTTCCTGTACAGCCCAGAGGACGCTGCTGCGAAGATACCGGAGCGCGAGATGCGGAAGGCCGAGGCCGATGGACGGGCGGTGAACGAGCGGTGGCACATGAGAAAGAACGGGGACCGGTTCTGGGGAAGCGGCCTTGTCCAGCCGCTGCAGGACGGCGGGGGCTTAGTCGGGTTCCTCAAGATCATGCGTGACAGGACGGAACAGCGCGAGACCGAGGAGCGGCTGCAACAGAGCGAGTCCCGGCTCCGACGCGTGTTCGAATCAAATGTGGTCGGCATGATCCGTTGGGACCTGGAACGCAGCCTGATTCTGGACGCCAATGCGGAGTTCCTCCGAATGACCGGCTACACCCGGGACGACGTGACGAGCGGACGGTTGAACTTCCGCGACATGACCCCTCCCGAATGGACCGCCCAGAATGAGTACGGAATCCGCGCCATCCGGGCCGATGGGTTCGCAGCACCCTACGAGAAGGAATACTTCCGCAAGGACGGCTCGCGGATGCCGCTGATCATCGCCGGTTTGAGGTTCGAGGACTCGCCGTCGGAGGGTATGTCGTTCATCATCGACATCTCCGAGACCAAGCGAGCACAGGCGGCACTGCAGGATGCGGATCGCCGCAAAGACGAGTTCCTGGCGACGTTGGCGCACGAACTTCGCAACCCGCTGGCGCCGATTCGCAACGGCCTTCAAATCATACGCATGGCGAACGGCAACACTGAGGCCATCGAGCAGGCTCGCATCATGATGGAGAGGCAACTAGACCAAATGGTGCGGCTGGTTGATGACCTGATGGATGTGAGTCGTATCAGTAGAGGCAAGCTTGAACTCAAGAAGGAGCGGTTGTCGCTGTCGGTGGTGCTGAACAGCGCCGTCGAGACGAGTCGCCCGCTCATCGACCATATGGGACACGAACTCACCGTGACTCTTCCAAAACAGGCGGTCATAATTGACGCTGATCTTACGCGGCTGGCGCAGGTCTTTTCGAACTTACTAAACAACGCTGCCAAGTATAACGACCGAGGCGGCCACATTCGGCTAACAGCCGAGCGGCAGGGGAGCGACGTGATCGTGTCGGTGAAGGACTCGGGTATCGGCATCCCTGCCGATCAGTTGTCCCACATTTTCGAGATGTTTTCGCAAGTAGATCGCTCGCTCGAAAAGTCGCAGGGTGGACTTGGCATCGGCTTAACGCTGGTGCGACGTTTGGTCGAGATGCATGGCGGCCGCGTCGAAGCCCGGAGCGCGGGGTTGGGCAAGGGCAGCGAGTTCACTGTGCGACTACCAGTCGTTGTAGAGGCGTCGGTACCGCCATCGCCGCGCCAGGGAGAGAACGATTCGCCCCTGAAGTCGTCGCTGCGCATACTGATCGTGGACGACAACAAAGACAGCGCCGACAGCCTCTCCATGATGTTGAAGGTGATGGGAAACGTTACCCGCACGGCGTATGACGGTGAGGAAGCTGTAGCTACTGCTGGAGTGTTCCAGCCCGCCGTAATTCTGCTTGACATTGGCCTGCCGAAACTGAATGGCTACGAGGCGTGCCGTCGCATACGTGAACAGCCGGGTGGCAAGGAGATGGTCATCATAGCCCAAACCGGGTGGGGACAAGACGAGGACCGCCAGCGCACCCACGAGGCAGGTTTCGATCACCACATGGTCAAGCCGGTGGATCCTCCTGCTTTGATGCAATTGCTCGCCGAATTATCCGACGCAGCCAGGCAGTGAAGGTGAATAGTATGAACCAGGCAACAACTGGCGATACGTGATGTGTGTTTTTTCTGGATCGTCTTTCCATTCGGAAATGCTGTTACTGACGGGACTATCGAGTTTGAGTAGCCCGTCTTCCATCGCTAGCGTAGAATGATTTCACGTAACCGAAATCATCGAGTCCTAGGGTCTCGACGGGTACAGTTCTCTCTCTACGTTTAATCGCAACCAGTCTTGGACGTGTTTCAGAAAGGTCTTGCCGAGTCCGTGACGTTGGTGACTAAGATGAACTGCAATAAGGGCCAGGTTCCAAGTTCGGTTTGCCATCCTCTCGGGAACCAAGTAGGCGACGCCAACGGGTCCGTTATCGGTATCATTCAGAGGTCGCGTCATTTCTCACAAGCGAAATGCCTCAATCGCGAGTCGTAGTGAAAACATGTGGCAGAGTTTTTGTACCGCTGGGGTAGTGTCGCTCATCATCGAATGGTTGCCATGTTAGTTTACCGCGGCTTGCTCCGCACATCACTGCGCGCATTCAGCAACTGTGCCAGTGCGGCATAGTCCACCGGCTTCGTGAAATGGTGATCAAATCCCGCATCTTCGGCTCGCCGCTTGTCGTCGTCCTGTCCCCAACCCGTGAGAGCCACTAGAACCGTCTTCCCGCTCCACGGCTGCCGACGGATTTGCCTTGCGGCGTCGTAGCCATTCATTATCGGCATACCGATGTCGAGCAAAATCACTTCGGGCTGAAAACCGTCTGCCACCTCCACTGCGACCAGACCGTTGTGAGCAGTGCGGACCTCGTGACCCATTGCCGTCAACAGCATCGCAAGAGTCTTGGCAGAGTCCAAATTGTCGTCGGCTACCAAGATCCGGCACCCAAGATCGCAAGCACTAACGATAGTTTCGTCCACTCGATTCTCCAACTGCGGTGCTTTGGGAGTTTCGATGAGTAGCGGCAATCGGACCACGAACTCGCAGCCTTTTCCCAGCCCTTCACTCCGAGCCTCCACCTGCCCCCCATGCATTTCGGCCAGCCTTCGTACAAGCGCAAGCCCGATCCCCAACCCGCCTTGCGTTCGCTCAAGGGCCGGATCTACTTGTGAAAACATGTCGAACACCCGTGGCAGATGTTCCGGTGCGATGCCGATGCCGTTGTCGATTACTGAGACGACTGCATCGCTACCCTGCCGCTTGGCGCTAAGGTGGATGCGACCGCCCCGGTCGGTGTATTTGGCGGAATTAGTCAATAAGTTACTGAATACTTGGGCTAACCGGGTGCCGTCGCCGTCCACCAACATTGTTTGGGGAGGGCGATCAAAAGAAAATTTGTGACCATTCTCTTCGATCAACGGACGGCTAGACTCGATGGCGTTTGTCAGCACGAGCGCAAGACTTAGTCGTTCACGTTGCAGGACCATTTTGCCTCGGGTGATCCGACTGATATCAAGAAGGTCATCAACAAGTCGGGTCATCTGCTCCACCTGTCGGTCAATAATGTCGCGAGCGTTTCGAAAGTCCAGATCGCTTGGACCTTTGAGCTGCAAGTATTGGGCTGCGTTGCGAATAGGGGCGAGTGGATTCCGTAACTCATGGGCCAAGGTCGCAAGGAATTCGTCCTTTTTCACATCTTCTTCTCTCAATTGGCGAATGAGCCGCAGGCGTTCGTAGGCATATGCGACGTAATGGCAAATTGTCTGAAGGAACTCCAATTCATCTGCCTCGAAAGCGTCTTTTTTCCGGCTGGCAAAGGACAGTGTTCCCAACAGACGATCGCCCGCCATGAGTGGGTTGCAAGCGTAAACGCGCAGTCCAAACGACTTCACCAGTTGGACCTTTGGGTCCTCCGACTTTTGGATGCTGGTTGCCACCATTGACTGACGGCGGAGAGCCACCGTGCCGCAGATGGCTTGCCCAAAGTGTAGCCGAGAGATGGAATGGGCGGCTTCATCGGAAATCCCCATGCACGACTCCATTCGAAGGGCGTCTTCAGCTTCGTTGACCATGAAGTTGAAATAGGCATCAAGACCAAAGTGTGGAGCAATCCTGGCGAATATGCCACGCATCATCGCGCTCGGCTGCTCGGTCGTCAGTAGCACCGCCGCTGCTTCCCAGAGGAGACGCAACCGCTCGCCTTGCTTCTGTATCGCTTCCACCTGACTGCGAAGTTCGTACTGCCGACGCCGTGCGCGCAAAGCGGTCCGCAGGGTACTTATGAGGGTCGTCACCCGAATAGGCCGCTCTAATACTGTGACGTTGCCTAACAGATCCATCGCCCATGCCGCAACTGGCGAGTCGGACCCGCTGCTGGTGAGAAGTAGAACGGGCATGTCCGACCAAGGTGTTTGCCCGCGTAGGACTTCGACGAAATCATTGGACTCCTCGCCCACTAGGATTTCCTCCGTGAGCAGAATCGCAGCAGCACCTACACAAAATTCTCGACAAAGGTCCGGTAGATTGGGGCAGATGTGGCATTCAAGGCCAGCTTCCGTTAGTAGCATCTGGGTCAGCGCCGCGTCCCCATCAGTCGGGGCCAACACCAGCACCCGATCTTCATGCGGAGTGCTATTTCGTGGGTTCATTGCTTTCCCTCGACCTATGGGCATCCTTAGGTACAGTTGCGGGCGCGCCGGTAAGCACCCCCTGAAATTCTCGCACAGGCTCCCCGATTATAATCCCCTTGCCGCTCTCGAAATAAACTTCTCGGATTGTGCGTTCGTGCATCCCAGTTCGCTTCTTTATGACAGAGATGGCCTGACGAACCTGCCCTACAGCCTCATAGTACCGCATCAAGATGACCGTATCAGCAAGATAGCTTGCGTCCACCGGCACACCGACGCTCCCTCCCACAAGACCATGCTGTGCCATGAGTAGCAATGTCGCCACGCCCTGCTGGCCCAGGTAGGTGAGTAGCTCGTGCAGGTGCAGCGTTAGGTGCCGTTCGCTGGGCATGGCATTCAGGAAGCCGTTCAAGCTGTCGATCACTATAATGCGGCTCTTCTCCTGCTCCACACTTCGGCGAACGGCATGCGCAAACTCTCCAGAGGAAAGCTCAGCGGGATCTATCTGCCGAATGCTTAGCCGCCTATCCTTCAACATGGACTCCAAGTCCATCCCAAGCGACGATGAACGCTCGAAGAGGGTCTCAATGCTTTCGTCGAATAGAAAAAAGGCGGTACGCTCGCCCCTCGTCGCTGCGGCAACGGCATATTGGTTCGCAATGGTCGACTTCCCTGTGCCCGCAGGCCCGAGTATCAGAGTGCTCGTACCGCGTGCCAGTCCGCCTCCCAGCAATGCATCAAGCGGCTCCAGTCCGCTCTTCACCGCCTCCCGCGCAAATGAGGTCTTGTGTTCTGCTGCGACAAGGCGAGGGAACACTTCGACGCCGCCCCGTTTGATGGCATAATCGTGGTATCCACCTCGAAAGTCCTGACCTCGTAGCTTGAGAATCTGAAGGCGTCGTTGCATCGCTCCGAAGTCCGGGGAATGGCGCTCTAAACTAATGACGCCGTGTGCGATGCTGTGAAGGTGAGTATCGCCGACGTCGCCGGTCTTATCGTCGAGCAACAACACAGTACATTGCTGCCGAGAGAAGAACTGTTTCAGAGTCAGAATCTGGCGACGATAGCGAAGCGGATTTTGCGCGAGCAACCTTAATTCGGACAACGAGTCGAAGACCAACCGAACTGGTTTCGTGCATTCCGCCTCCGCCAACACTGACTTGATCGTCTCGCCGAGTTCAACCTCGGACGGGTGGTACATGGTGTAACGGGCGTCGGGCTTCAAGCTCTCCTCAGAGGCAATAATTTCGACCACCTTGATCCCTTCCAGCGACCATCCGTGCGAATGGGCGGACGCCTGAAGTTCCTCTTTACTCTCCGAAAGAGTCACAAACATGCAGGACTCGCCGAGTCTGACTCCATCGAAGAGAAATTGCAAGGCTAGAGTCGTCTTACCGGAGCCCGGATCACCCTCAACAAGATATGTACGGTGGGGGGTCAGGCCGCCATACAGGATGTGGTCTACACCTTCAATGCCGGTTGCCACCAGGGGCGGCGATTCTGTCTCTGCCTCGGCCATCATTACTTCCTTTCAGCACTTAAGCTATGACGTGGCATTCGTCGGACTTACTTCCCGCTTGACCATGGACAAAGCGTCGGTGGAGTTTCGTTTATTGCGTTTCCGTGTTTAAATTTTCGTGTCAGCAGCCGCGTCAACTAGCAACCGCAGTGCCTCCGGCATCGGTGCAAAGCGAAAATTATGTGGCGGAGTTTATCTACCGCATGCTCGTCGAGATTAGCTTTGTATTCGGGCATCCTTATCATTCTGCAAACTTTCTACACACGGCCTCAGTCTTATTTTCGTTCGATCAGCATGCTTCCTGAAAAAGCAGCATGCTTACTCATTAACCGAGTCGTTACGCATACGTGCATACTGGGCAACGAGTGATCAACTGCCTCGGAGCGTACACACTTCAGTCTAAATGGCTCAACCGCCCTGAAGAACTGTACATATTTAACAACGATAGAGTGCTACGTCAGGTACTGGTCCCTCCCGAGCTATGATTGAAAGGATTTTGAACTTGCATTGAAGCCGCTCAGTCTGTCGACTTTCCGCACTTCCAGAGCAGATCTCCAGCAGAAGCTCGGCGATTTTTTTAGTGTCAATAAAGTATTTCTCTGGCATGTCCCTCAATTCCGCAACGCATTCTTCGTTTGTCTTGACATGCGGCTTAATCAAGGTCCGCGATTTGCTTCCCGCAAATATCCATTCTCGATTCGCACTACATGCCAGACGTGAAGTGTCCATAAACCGAACCTGCCGCGTTAGAAACGCACCAGGACTTCTTTTAGTTAGGAGTCTGTGCATCAGGGCGTCACGCTTTGCATGTTGCGAAATTTGTCTTGAGCGCGTATGGCTCAAGCCGAGCTCGATTCAAATGTATTTTTTTTGAGGCTGTTGCGAGCGGTGCCTATTTGCAGCTCGTGCTTGTAGCCGAGCAATGCTTATCGCTCTCGCGAACGCTTCCCAGTTGGAGACTCATCAATGAAGAACTATCTACTACAAAGTGCAATTGTCGTGGCCGCCTTAGCAGGCATGGGGGAACTGGTCTGCGGGCAGCCTGTGACACCGGGACAAGCGAGGAGGATTGAACGTCAAGAGCAGAGACTCAACAATCGTTCACAGTACTACAATCAGCAAGCGTGGTCCCAATTAAATCCTTGGATCACACGAAACCAAATACCTGCAGCAACGCGGGTAGCTCGAGCGGCTACTGCCGCAGTGAATTCTGCGGCGAACGCTACGGTCGCAGTCGGTGACGCTGGCCGGTATGGTTACGCAACAGGCGGGAATGCCGGCGGTCCAACTGGTTGGTTCTACGACTACTATACCTACTCCCCGACGTATTACTCGACTCCGTCACCAAACGCAACCGGATACGCAAGCGCGGTCCGTTACCAGGATACCAATGGTGATGGTGTCTACGATAGCGTAGCTAACTTTAGTGACTCATCAAAGAGTGGTAGGTTTGACGCATATGATCGTTATGACTTTACCGAGCTAGACCAGAACAACGACAAAAACAAAGATGGGTTTCCTGACGCACCTACAGATTCAAGCCGTCACACAGTATCAGGAAAGATTGAGTCTACAAAGATTGCAAAAGTGAATGGAGTAGACACTCTTCTCGTAAAGGTTGCGGTAACTCCGACCGATGCAAGTAACCCCACGATCGTTGATCTGGGCGCAACTACGCAATGGCAACCCGCGTCCGTAAAAGAAAATGATACAGTAACTGCATCAGGACCAGTTGAGCAGATTGGCGATAAACGCGTGATGATTGCCGAAAGCGCGACCGTCGGACAGTCGAAGCAGATAACGATTACTCGCCTATCTCCAATGATTAAAGGTGAGGTCGTAGATGTGACACAAACCGAAGTAAAGGGAATGGAGCACACACTAGTTGTTATCAACAACGGTTCGGAACGGCAAATTGTGGATCTTGGTCCCACTACGGCTCTCAAAGTCAAAATAGCTCCGCAGACACAGTTATCAGTGAGAGGCGTTCCTGTTCAAGTGCGTGATCACAATATCATCATGGCGGATTTTGTCGACTTGAACGGACAGCAAATTAACATTCAACGTTGGTAATCGGCGAATGTGTCAAGCGCTGCAGCCTATCTCCACCACCTTGATCAACGGTTTGATCATGGTGGTTTTTTGTTGCGTCTCCCGACAAGTCCTCAAGCGTCGCATCTACCATTCGATACAGTTTCCCAACGCGCGGAATGCATAATCTCATGCTTGAATGCCGGTCTCTGTGCTGATTGAGGTGCCGGCAGCATTTTGCAAAAATTGTCTAGAGTGCGTGTATTAATCAGCAAGGGCATCAGAGAGATTATATTAGTTTCGGGGGCATGCGTTGACTTGCATCTGAGCCACTAAATTAGATGCGAGTGAGTGATGGAACTTGGTAGCACGGTGATTGCTGGACTATTTTACGGCGTAGTTGCAGAGTCTTAAGGGAGAGCTTGAACCCGGTCGATATGTTCTTGAAACTTTCAGGCAGACAGCCTTTCTATGAGCAGCGTTATAGGTTGCGTGTGTTCACACAGTGCCGTTAGTACACCAACCAATTCTATCGCGATGGACTAAAAACGTTCATCTATATTTTTGCGCGTTTCTCATGGCACGATAAGTGCTGAAAATCGGTTAGGCGGGTTCCTCAATTTGCTCCGCTGGAGCAACAACCTTTGCCGTAAAACCACCAATCGAATGCAAAGAGGTTCTCATGAGTGTAACTACCGGAAATACAGTTGTTGGAGTGTTCAATTCCCAGTCGCAAGCACAGGCAGCCGTAAACGAACTGCGAAGAGTGGGATTTGCGGAATCAAGCATAGGTGTAGCCTCAAAACACGAAAATGTAGATGGTGCGAGGGGCGTTACCGATGCTGATGCGAAATCCACAACGGGAGCGGCCACAGGTGCTGCAGTGGGTCTTGGCACAGGCGCGCTTTGGGGGCTCGGAATACTCGCTGGCGTGTTACCTGCCATTGGCCCTGTCATTGCCGGTGGAACTCTTGCTGCGATTGCAGCAAGCGCTGCGACTGGTGCTGCGGCTGGGGGACTTGGCGGCGCACTCATTGGGCTGGGAGTCAGTGAGACTGATGTTAAATATTATGATTCCGAGTTTACCCAAGGCCGGGTTATAGTGACTGTGGATGCTGGCACCAGAGCTGCAGAAGCCGAAACGATACTGCGCAATCAAGGCGGTTATAATCGCGTGAATGCGCGCTAGCAGTTATATAAAGTAGATTTACGTTCGACGTGGGGCTCACCATACCGCCCGGGACGGAATATATTAGCCGACAGCCCACGCGAAGTGAACATAGAGGTCACACATCGCTTTGGCGGCATCCTTGAGTCGGATTGCTGCGGCGATGTTGGCGTCGTTGGCCTAGTCAGCAGGCTTGCAGGTGGGTGTGTCGGAGGACAAAGCGGCTGGCCTTGATGTTTATCGGCCGGTAAGAGTTTACTGTCGTAGTCGGCGTCTTTTTCAGCTCCATTTGCTTTGCAGATTTGAGATCAAAGCGGGCTCCGCAACTTGGGCTAACTCTTCACTCTCGAAAGGTCGACCAGTTGATTTTTAATTTTCGCATCCGTGCACGGAGCGTGTGGGGATTAATACCTAGTAGGGCGGCAGTCCCAGAGCGGCCTTCGATCTGGCCTCCGCTGGCGGCCAACGCCCGTTCAATGTGCTCGCGCATGGCAGCATCAAGTGTGGCAATGCTTGCTTGAGAAACTTCGCTTTCAACCGGACGTGCTCGTGTCACCGGTGATTCTGGAATCACTTCATAATACGTTGGTTCATCCGTCGCTTCAGTGTACGAAATTGGTTGGCTCAATCCCAACGATGTCGCGACCTCGAGAGTCTTTCCATTTCCTAGAATCGCAGCCCGATCGATGACTGCCCCGAGTTCCCGGATATTGCCCGGCCATGGGTAACTCGAAAGCAATCGCAGATCTGCCAGTGACGCTTCAACAGCAGGTAAGCCAAACCGAACGGCGGCGCGTTGGGAAAAGTGACGTACAAGGGCTGGAATATCTTCGATACGTTCACGCAGGCGTGGCAGAAGAATAGGAAAGACGTTGATGCGATACCACAAGTCCTCGCGGAAACTTCGCTGCTTGACCATCGATGCCAAGTCACGATGAGTAGCGGCGACGATACGAACATCAACGTGTATGGGTTGACGGCCACCAACTCGTTCAACTTGGTGATCTTGCAAGACGCGAAGTAATCGGACTTGAGCCGCCAACGGGAGTTCGCCGATCTCATCAAGAAAGAGAGTCCCTCCATCAGCTCTTTCGAACCAACCTTGATGCTGGTCGGCGGCGCCCGTAAAACTACCCTTCTCATGACCGAACAATTGCGAGTCAATCAACTCGGCCGGTATCGCGCCGCAGTTGACTCGAATGAACGGACCGTTTCCTCGTTTTGAACGTGTATGTATGGCACGTGAGACAACTTCTTTCCCTGTCCCCGTTTCACCGAGAATGAGCACCGGCACATCAGACTTGGCAACCAACTCGACCCGATCGATAACATGCTTCAGGCCAGTCTGGGCGCCGACAACTTCTTCATTTACCTCTTGGCGACCGAGACGTGAGAGCAACGAGCGACGATCGGCTTCAGCGGCTTCGCGAAGGGCATTGAGTTCATGCAAGCGGCGATCATTCTCGAGCGCTGCACTGAAGGGCTCGAGCAACTCCTGTGCAAAATCAAGATGCTCTGTTTCAAAGTCACAACCGGCATCAGCAACTAAAATGATTAGTCCTGCTGGACCATCGCTGTTCTCAAGCGGACCGACGAGCATGTCGCCGCTTATGCCGGATGGAACGATGTCGATAAATATTGCGTCGTTCGTTTCGGAACGATTAGGACTGGCCTGTGATGCATTGCTGCGATGGAAGCGAGTCACATGGCCGGTGCGTGCCCAAGCCACCATGCGTTTCCACTGAGCTGGCGGAAGGGAAGCGGAAGTCATCGGCAAAGCATCGATACGGAGCAGCGAACCAACGGCAACTATTTCGATAATCTTGCGATCCGATTGCAGGCGGAGAACCAGCAACGCAGCGAGTGGCATTCGCTGTGCTAACATTTTTGCAATCGTTTTGCTCGATTCGCTGATTTCAATGTGTCGGCAGGCTTCCCGCCATATTTCCAGCAGTTGTTCGCGGGTGTTTTCCACGTGATTTCCTTATCTGCCTACAATTTGTTACGTCCTAACCTACCACTCGCTCGTTTTAAACAAGGCCTCGGCCGTCATATGCGACGGCTAGCTGTATTATATGACGGCAGCAATCCATCATATATGCTGGCCATGTACTTTGCCCGCGATTTATCGCGGGAATCGCTGACTATTTCCGCAACGCAAATTAAGTGCCACAGTTTGGCATAGCGTTTGCCAATAGGCGTCCATCAATAGTCCAGTGGCCGCTTTCGAGGGTTGGACTAGTTCCTCCCACGAAATCCCAGAGATTCAAAATGCTTCCGTTTGCACGCTATGGTTTGCTTCTGGCGTTTATCTGCATTCAGTTTACCGGTTGCAGCAACTCGCCGTCAGCCTCGACTTCGGGCCTGAAGCCGATCACGTTGATGAACGTCTCCTACGATCCAACTCGTGAGTTCTATCAAGAGTTTAACGAGTCGTTTGCGAGCTATTGGAAAAACAAAGCGGGGCAAGAGGTCACGATTGACCAATCGCATGGCGGTTCGGGCAAACAGGCTCGGGCAGTGATCGACGGTTTAGAAGCGGACGTGGTAACGTTGGCTCTAGCGTACGACATTGATGCGATTGCTGACAAATCCCAGCAACTTCCCGCGGATTGGCAAAGTCAACTGCCGCATAACAGTGCTCCCTACACTTCGACGATTGTTTTTCTGGTACGCAAAGGGAATCCGAAAGGAATTAAAGACTGGAGTGACCTGCTGAAGCCTGATGTTGCGATCATTACGCCCAATCCGAAGACCAGTGGTGGCGCGCGTTGGAATTACTTAGCCGCATGGGGATTCGCTCTCAAGCGCGAGCTGGGTGATCTTGCAAAGCTGAAAACACCTTCAGACGAAGTCAAAGCAGCCCAAGTCAAAGCAAGTGAGTTTGTTGCGGAACTGTTCAAACGTGTTCCAGTGCTCGACTCGGGAGCACGCGGAGCGACGAACACGTTCATTCAGCGTGGCATCGGCGATGTTTTGTTGGCTTGGGAGAATGAAGCGTTCTTGGCAATCAAAGATGCCGGCGCCGGTCAAGTTGAGATTGTTGTTCCATCGGTAAGCATTCTCGCCGAGCCACCGGTGGCGGTCGTTTCAAAGGTTACTGAAAAGCATGGCACGACGGAAGTTGCCAAGGCTTATCTCGAACAACTCTATTCCCCCAAGGGACAGCAGTTAGCTGCAAAGCACTTCTTTCGTCCAGCCATCGCAGATTCGATTCCAGCGGAACAGCAATCTAACTTTGCTCAAGTCGAGTTGTTTACGATTGCGGATGTGTTTGGTGATTGGCGGAAGACGCAAGCTGAACATTTCGACGATGGCGGTGTGTTCGACAAAATCTATCAACCGGCCAAGTAACGAATGCGATCGACACAGTTTAGCTTCAATTTTTTATCCACCGCTTTCGCGGAGCGAAAGATGAAACGGGTGCATTGATGCGATGGAATTTCAGACAACACAGCATTGTTCCAGGGTTTAGTTTAACCCTGGGTTATACCGTGCTGTATTTAAGCCTTGTGGTACTTCTCCCTTTGTCGGCATTGTTTCTTCGCGCCGCTTCACAGCCGCTTGAAACCTTTTGGCATTCCGTGACCGAGCCGCGCGTCATGGCCTCGTATCGATTGACATTCGGTGCTTCGCTGATCGGTGCGATCATCAATGTTTTCTTTGGATTCGTGGTCGCTTGGTGTTTGGTGCGTTACAAATTCCCAGGCCGCAAGATCATGGATGCGCTGGTCGATTTGCCATTTGCTTTGCCGACAGCGGTGTCGGGAATTGCGTTGACGGCGATCTGTGCAAAAAACGGTTGGCTGGGTCAATACCTCGAGCCGCTTGGAATCAAGGCCGCATTCTCTCCACTGGGTGTTGTGATCGCGATGACGTTTATCGGCTTGCCGTTCGTTGTTCGCACATTGCAACCGGCGCTAGAGGAATTGGATGCCGAGATCGAAGAGGCCGCAGCCAGTTTAGGCGCGACTCGCGGTCAAACTTTTTTCCGGGTGATCCTGCCGACTATTCTGCCAGCTCTGCTAACGGGATTTGCTTTGGCCTTTGCGCGAGCCCTCGGTGAGTACGGCTCGGTTGTTTTCATTTCGGGCAATATGCCGATGAGAACAGAAATCACTTCACTGCTGATCATCACCAAGCTGGAACAGTATGACTATTCCGGGGCTACGGCGATTGCGGTGGTGATGCTGCTGGCTTCGTTTGTGATCTTGCTCGCGATTAACGGTTTGCAGTGGTGGGTGGGGCGGGCTTATCGAAGTGTGTAGGGCGTTTGGGATACTTTGGTCGCAGGCTACGAGAAGAAAATTCGCTCGGGACAAATGGTCCCAAGCTACGGTGAAAGTTGCAACAGTATGTCATCCATGAAAAAAACTAAAGCTCGAGATCCAGTGTGGTTGCAAGTGCTTTTAATCAGCATCGCGGTCGGCTTCGTTACTCTGTTCTTGCTGATGCCTTTGGCAGTCGTGTTCTTTGAAGCGTTACGGGGCGGCGTCGGAGCTTATCTAAAAGGATTTCAGGATCGGGCTGCTTGGCAAGCGATTAAGTTGACATTGATCGCGACGGGGATTTCTCTTCCTCTTAATCTTGTGTTTGGCGTTGCGGCAGCTTGGGCAATCGCGAAGTTCGAATTTAAAGGCAAGAGCGTTCTACTAACGCTTATCGATTTACCATTTGCGGTTTCGCCGATCATCTCAGGCTTGATCTATGTGTTGATGTTTGGTCTGCAAGGGTGGTTAGGTCCTTGGCTAAAAGCACATGACATGCAAATCATCTTCGCGACCCCCGGCATTGTGCTCGCTACGATCTTTGTGACGTTCCCGTTTGTGGCACGCGAGTTGATTCCGCTGATGCAAGAGCAGGGAAGCGACGAAGAGCAAGCCGCTATTTCGTTGGGCGCCAATGGCTGGCAGACTTTTTGGCGCGTTACAGTGCCGAATATCAAATGGGCACTGCTCTACGGTGTAATTCTGTGCAACGCTCGAGCGATGGGCGAATTCGGCGCGGTGTCCGTAGTGTCAGGTCACATTCGCGGCAAGACCAATACCTTGCCGCTGCATATCGAAATTCTTTACAACGAATACAACGTGATCGCGGCGTTCGCTATGGCTTCGCTGCTTGCGTTACTGGGGCTGGTAACGTTGGTGCTTAAGTCTTTCCTGGAATGGAAGCTGAAGCAAGAATCGCTCGAGTCACTAGCTTAATAGAATGAAAAACACAAAACCTTTCCTCCAACCGACAACGGTAGAGTCCTATGAGTATTGAAGTTTGCAACGTGACAAAAACGTTCGGGTCTTACACGGCTCTTCGCGATGTGAGTTTGAAAGTTGACGATGGCGAACTGGTTACGCTGCTTGGCCCATCCGGGTCAGGCAAGACGACTTTATTGCGAATCATTGCGGGGCTAGAGATCGCTGATGACGATGGTCGTGGCACCGTCTTTTTTCAAGGCGAAAATGTCGCCAAGCGTGCTGTTGGTGAACGACAAGTGGGTTTTGTGTTTCAGCACTATGCGTTGTTTCGTCACATGAGTGTGATTGAGAACATCGCGTTCGGTTTGCGAGTACGACCGCGCAAGCAGCGGCCTAGCGACAAAGTAATTCGCGAGCGAGTTAAGGAATTACTTGAGCTTATCCAGCTTGAGGCGTTTGGGAACCGATTTCCGAATCAGTTGTCCGGTGGCCAGCGTCAGCGTGTAGCCTTGGCTCGCGCGCTGGCGATCGAGCCTCGCGTTTTGTTGCTCGACGAACCGTTTGGAGCGCTGGATGCAAAGGTTCGGCAGGGCTTGCGAACTTGGCTGCGAAGACTGCACGACGAACTCAACATGACCACTATCCTTGTTACTCACGATCAAGAGGAAGCATTGGAAGTCGCCGATCGTGTGGTGGTCATGAATCAAGCCAAGATCGAACAGGCGGCGTCCCCGGCCGAGGTTTTTCACAATCCAGCTTCTGAGTTTGTGATGGACTTTCTCGGAAATGTAAATGTGTTTCGCGGCCGGATCGAAGGCGGGCAAGCGATGCTGGGTGGTATGTCTGTCGAAGTGTCCGATACCAAGGGACATGCGACGGGGCCCGCCAACGTTTATGTACGACCCCATGAGCTGGAGATCGATCGCGCACGAGCAAGCGACGCAAGTCTGAAAGCTCACGTTGTGAGAATTAATCCGGCCGGATCATCAGCCAAGATTGCTCTGACATGTGCTGATGGGGCTGAAGTCCAAGTCGACTTACCTTACGAGAGATTTCGAGAACTGAATCTTCAAACTGGCGAGTTGGTGTACGTGACGGCACGACGCGCGCGAGTTTTCGTGCCTGAATATCAAATTTAATGCAGGTGAAAGGTCGCTTGCTTGCGGCTAATTGGAGAATAGTGATGAATGAACGAGACGCTCAATCGGATGAACAGATCGAAGCGGTTCGTCGTCAGTGGGAAGCGCAAGAAATTCAAAACGCATTGCGAGGATTGCGATTCGGTTCGCTCCACGTCATCGTTCAGGATGGCATTGTTGTGCAGATCGATCGCACTGAGAAAAAGCGATTGATTAAGCCTAAGTTCAATAGCTGATGTGGAGGATTGTTTTCGTTTGACCAGAGCTAGCGCTGGAGAGCGTTGACTTAATCGCAATTGCTCATGTGGTCCCTCAATGTATGCCAAATAGTTGACCTACTTATTGTTTGGCATAGGAGTTGCTGCCAGTCGCGGCCTCAAGATTCCTTGGTAAACGGATCAACGATACAGGCCTGTTCGTATTCTTTACCTAAAAAGAAACAAGGCACATCGGGTGGCCGGTCGCGGAAGTTAATTGTCATTTGAGCGCGATGGTCTTAAATCGTTCAACTGGAGAGTTTTCCATGCAGGACCCAGAGGAGCTTGAAGTCACTCGTCGTGACGTATTAATTGTTGGAGCTGCCGGCGTGGCAGCTACCATGGCGTCGCAGTTAAGTAGGGGCCAGGCACCATCTGAAGGTCCGGCTGCGGCGCCGCAGCCCGTCCTATCGCGAGTCTCGTTCAATGTGAACGGCAAGCCCTGCGAACTGAACCTCGACACTCGAACCACGCTGCTTGACGCGTTGCGTGAGCATCTGCAACTCACGGGTACCAAAAAGGGCTGCGATCAAGGCCAGTGCGGGGCGTGTACGGTGATCGCAGGCGGGCGTCGCATAGTTTCGTGTCTGTCACTCGCGGTGATGCATCAAGACGATCGAATTACCACGATCGAAGGGCTCGGCACGCCGGAGAATCTCCATCCAATGCAGGCCGCCTTCGTGAAGCACGACGCCTTCCAGTGTGGCTACTGCACTCCCGGCCAAATCTGTTCGGCCGTGGCAATGCTTAGTGAGATCAAGGCAGGTGTCCCCAGCCATGTGACCGCCGACCTCATACCCCGGCAGCAACTGACTACCGACGAGTTGCGCGAGCGCATGAGCGGCAACCTCTGCCGCTGTGGAGCCTATTCCAACATCGCCGAAGCGATTACTGAAGTTGCGGAGAGCAAGATATGAAACCGTTCACCTACGAGCGCGCGCATTCACCGGCCGAGGCTGCGGCGGCCGCAGCGCGCAATCAAGGCGCCAAGTTCGTTGCCGGCGGAACCAACCTCCTCGATCTGATGAAACTTGAGATTGAAAAGCCGACACACTTGATCGATGTGAACGGTGTAGGGCTCGACAAGATTGACGCGACACCAGAAGGCGGGCTGCGGATCGGCGCACTAGTGCGCAATACAGATCTAGCCGCGAATGAACATGTGCGGCGCGACTATGGTGTGCTCGCGCGCGCTCTACTTGCCGGTGCTTCGGGTCAGTTGCGCAACATGGCCACGACGGCGGGTAACCTGCTTCAGCGAACTCGGTGCCCGTACTTTTATGACACAAACCAGCCGTGTAATAAACGCGATCCCGGCAGCGGCTGCGGCGCGATCAACGGATACAGTCGGCAGCACGCAATTGTCGGTGTGAGTGACGCCTGTATCGCGACACATCCAAGCGATATGGCCGTTGCGCTGCGTGTGCTCGACGCGACGGTCGAAACGGTTCAGGCGGATGACTCCGTCCGTAAGATCCCCATTGCAGAGTTCCATCGGCTGCCGGGCGACCAGCCGCACATAGATACGGTTCTGATGCCGGGCGAGATGATCACGGCCGTTACTCTACCTAAGCCCGCTGGTGGCATTCAAATCTACCGCAAGGTGCGCGATCGCGCCTCGTATGCGTTCGCATTGGTCTCGGTTGCCGCCATCATCCAGCGCGACGGAACGGGGCGGGTGGCCTTAGGGGGCGTAGCGCACAAGCCATGGCGCGTCGAAGCGGCCGAGGCCGAAATGCCGCGTGGCGCTAAAGCGGTTGTCGCGCGGTTGCTCGCGGACGCTCAGACGACACCCGACAACGCTTTCAAGCTCATGCTGGTCGAACGCGTGTTGAACGCCGTACTGGCAGACGCGAAGGGAGTACAGCCATGAAGTTCGACGAACCCGCTGGCGAAAACCTGATCGACCAATTAAAAGTCGTTGGCAAGCCCTTCGACCGCATTGACGGGGCATTGAAAACGACAGGTACCGCACCATACGCCTATGAGCGGAACGACGTCGTGGTGAACCCTGCCTATGGATATATCTTGGGATCGGCCATTGCGAAGGGGCGTATCGTCTCAATGGATCTCCAAGCAGCCACGGCCGCGCCGGGCGTAATCACGATCGTCACTGCCGAAAACGCCGGCAAGCTGGCAAAAGGCGATCATAACACCGCGCTGCTGTTAGGCGGTCCCGAGATCCAGCACTACCACCAAGCCATCGCGCTGGTGGTGGCCGGGACCTTTGAGCAGGCGCGAGCCGCGGCTAATCTCATGCGCGTCAGATACAAGCGATCCGACGGCGCATTCGACCTCGCGGCAGTGAAGGACTCTGGCACGAAACCTAAAGCTGGATTCGGCGGTCCTGCTGATACCACGGTGGGCGACTTTGACAGCGCGCTGGCAACCGCGCCCGTTCAACTCGATGCGACCTACACGACACCCGATCAGTCACACGCGATGATGGAGCCGCACGCCACCATCGCCGCCTGGGACGAAGACAAGCTCAACGTTTGGACATCGAACCAGATGGTCGCTTGGGGCGTGGAAGATTTGGCGAAGACGCTTGACGTTCCGAAGGAGAATGTCCGCCTCATCTCGTCCTACATCGGTGGCGGCTTCGGCGGGAAACTATTCGTGCGAGCGGACGTCTTGCTTGCAGCGCTGGGCGCACGCGCCGCAAAAAGGCCGGTGAAGGTGACGTTGCAACGGGCACTCATGATTAACAACACTACGCACCGGCCCGCGACGATACAGCGTATTCGATTAGGCGCGACGAAAGATGGCAAGCTGACGGCCATCGGTCATGAGAGTTGGTCGGGCGATCTCCCCGGTGGTGCTCCTGAGCTCGCCGTGAGTCAGACTCGCCTGCTATATGCAGGGGCAAACCGCATGACGTCTATGCGGCTGGCGGTGCTCGACCTGGCCGAAGGCAACGCCATGCGCGCGCCTGGCGAAGCGCCAGGCATGATGGCGCTGGAGATCGCCATGGACGAGATGGCCGAGAAGCTTGGCCTCGATCCGATCGAGTTCCGCATCCTCAACGATACGCAGGTTGTCCCTGACAATCCTGAGAAGGCTGAGTCATCGGATCCACAGTCGAAGGTCCCTACTGAAAAACATAATCCGCATCCACCGTTCTCGCAGCGGCAGTTGGTCGAGTGCTTCCGGGTTGGGGCGCAGCGCTTTGGTTGGGAGAAACGCAATCCCGCGCCTGGCAAGAGCCGCGACGGGCGTTGGCTGATTGGCATGGGTACAGCCGCTGCATTCCGTAACAACCAGCTCATGAAATCAGCCGCACGCGTCCGGCTCAACAATCGCGGTATCGTAACGGTCGAGACCGACATGACGGACATCGGCACCGGCAGCTACACCATCATCGGCCAAACCGCTGCCGAGATGATGGGACTCTCGCTCGACAAGGTCGTGGTGCGTCTGGGGGATTCAGCGTTCCCAGCATCCTGCGGCTCGGGTGGCCAGTGGGGTGGCAATTGTTCAACCGCGGGCGTCTATGCTGCCTGCATAAAGCTGCGCGAGGCAGTGGCGCAGAAGGCAGGACTGGACATCAGCGGCGCAGTGTTCGCCGACGGCCACGTGCGCTCGGGCAACCGCAGTGTTACGCTCGCCGATGCGGTCGGCGACCAGGATATCGTCGGCGAAGACCAGATCGAATACGGCGACCTAGACAAGAAGTTTCAGCAGTCCACTTTCGGCGCGCATTTCGTGGAAGTTGGGGTCGATGCTGTCACTGGTGAAACGCGGTTGCGGCGCATGCTCGCTGTCTGCGCTTGCGGTCGCATCCTTAACCCAAAGACCGCGCGCAGTCAGGTGATCGGAGCAATGACCATGGGTGCGGGTGCAGCGCTTATGGAAGCACTCGCCGTCGACGCACGGCAGGGCTTCTTTGTCAATCATGACTTGGCCAGCTATGAAGTGCCCGTTCATGCCGACATTCCTCATCAGGAGGTGCACTTCCTGGACGAGTCCGATCCGATGTCGTCGCCGATGAAGGCCAAGGGGGTCGCCGAGCTGGGCATCTGTGGCGTGGCCGCTGCCGTCGCGAACGCTATCTACAACGCTACCGGCGTGCGCGTACGCGAATATCCGATCACTCTGGACAAACTTATTCATGGACTCCCAAAAATGGTTTGAAGGGAAGTGTTCGAAACTGCCGTGGGGTTCGACGCGTTTACTCGCCTAATAAGAGCTAAAACAATGATCCGAAACGAAATCCGCGATATCATCTCGTTGGCCGAGGATCTCGAAGCTGAGGATATGCGGGCTGTACTGGCGACAGTAATTGCGGCCAATGGTTCGACCTATCGGCCGCTCGGATCAATGATGCTCGGCGGCGCGTCGTCGGATGTCATCGCCGGGGGTGTTAGCGGTGGATGTCTTGAGGAGTACATTCTCCGTCGCGGTCACTCGCTCAGTGATCGACAACCGGCAACTTTGCTTCGCTTTGTAGATGACCCTCGGCAGGCTCAAGGCGACGCGCCCTTACTAGGTTGCGGCGGTTCGATCGAAGTGCTAGTAGAACGATTTACCTCTGATCATTTGGCTTTTCTCTATGCGTTTGCCGCTGCACAAGACGCTGACGTGGCTTCGGCCGCAACCTGCGTGATTGACTCATCAATTCCATCTCACATTACGGTCCGTCGTTCACTCTGGACTGCAGGTGATAGGTCGAATTTGAAACCAGAATTGGAGTCGCTCCTCGGACAAGCCCTGTATTCCGAATGTAGCGCGCAGGGCCTCGTCGGGTTACACCAACGTGCGCTGGTCCAATATATTCGTCCGGTGGTAAGGTTAATAATCTTCGGGGCGGGCAGTGATGCCCGACCGCTTTGCACGCTAGGACGATCGCTGGGATGGAACGTTGTCGTCGCCGATCGCCGTGCGCGACTAGCTACGCGCAGCCGTTTCCCCGACGCCGATAAGCTAGTAGTAGGCGATTGGTCGTCGGCGATACGTTCGCTTACGTTTACGCCCCAGACTGCGGTCGTGCTATTGACCCATAGCCTCACAGACGATGCGGCAATCCTACCGCACTTAAGCGAGCAACCCGCCGCATACATCGGAGTGCTTGGTCCGAAACATCGTCTGCGATGGCTATTGGAGAAAGTGAACGCGAACTTGCCCGAGTCATTCACGTCCCAGATCCGCGGTCCTATTGGCTTAAACCTTGGAGATCGCAGTCCGAGTGGCATTGCGGTGTCGATCGCTGCGGAGATTCTAGCCGAGCTGAACGGACGAACCCCGACGCCTTTGTCGAAATCCAGCGGCGAGCGGTTGTCGCCCTCGCCATCGCGAGTTGCAGCGCCGCATATTCACTAATGGTCGACTATGGTCAACGGTTTCGCATTTATCGCTAGCGAGAATTTCAACTGTCGTGCAACTAACGAGCCGCCAGATAGCCTACTGCAAGTCGTCATCTTGGCTGCTGGCGCGTCGAAACGTCTCGGGCAACCCAAACAACTCGTAGTACTGGACGGCGAGCCGCTGCTGCGTCGCCAATGCCGTTTAGCCATCGAATCGAGAACTGGCCCGGTCGGAGTAATTTTGGGCTGTCACGCGCGCGAATGCACGAAGGCGATTCGGGACCTACCCGTCGTTAAGCACATGAATTTGCAGTGGGCAGAGGGCATGGCGTCATCAATGCGCCAGGCTGTGCAGGCCGCCATCGTCATTAATGCCAGCGGACTGTTGCTACTGCATGCCGATCAGTATCGATTAACTACTGCGGACCTACAATCATTGAAATCCGCCTGGATGGAGTCACGGTTAAGTGCTTGTGCCGCAACGTACGCTGACGACTTCGGTCCGCCAGTCATAATCCCTCGCAATTGCTTTTCCGAATTACTGCAACTTAAGGGCGACGTCGGTGCTCGTCAACTGCTTGCCGCATTGCCAGCCCACGCGTTGCGACGCGTACCAATGCCCAACGCTATCCACGACCTTGACATACCCGACCAACTAGCAAATTTGGCCGCTACCAAGTCTATAAAAGCAAGTTGGTTATAAAGGTTAACGGTGCTCGACTGGCTCCAACCTGCTCCGGTCACCTCAACCGGTGCGAGTTAGCTATCGAAGGCACGATGCTGAGTTTCTTTCGTCAGTAAAAATAGAGTCTTCTGCCGGGCAGACTGACGTAAAATGGAAAGGCGATCACGGCTGCGTTAGACGAATCAAGTAATCGGTTGCAAAGCTGGAGTGGATTGGTTTGACTAAGATTGGTGACCAAAGCAAACGCGGGGTTTAGCAATTGAATTGACATCTGTGTCCGACTAATCTCCGCTTCCATTCGATTGGCAATGACGACTCGATTTTCACTATGGCCTTCAAAAAAACAACATTCGACATCATCACTGCTTCGTTGTCGACCGACGACAGTCCTCCCTCGCAATGGGAATGTGAGTGACCCGTTATTTGTGCGATCTTCGAAATCGCATCGCATTTTGCGGACCTTAGGGATTTCCTGCTCTGCAATCACTGCAGGAAGTTGTTCGTAGTGTTTACGTCCAACAGCATCGCCCCATTGACCTCGGCATTGTGCCTCACTCTCAGCTAGTTCAGTAAGTGATTGTGTGTAGTCAAGCGCTTCGCGAAAAAGTTCACGGTAGTTTTCAACGCGAGGAATCTTCAGAAAAGAACTCATAATCTCAACGGCGCTTAAGGACTCAATCATCGATGGAAGAGTTTCATCCCATACCATCCAATTTCGCTCGCAATCAATCTTGATTAGCTCGATCAAAATCTGGCGATCTGGACGATCTGCAATCCCGTTTGCCTTTAAGAATGCAGTAATTCCACGGACGCCTGAATTGGCTTGCGTCCACTCAGACTCAAAGCGTTCACATGCTTCATCAATTTCATCACTTGAAAGTCTCATTCGATTAGACGATTCAAAATAGTACGTCGTTTCTAACTTCTTTGCCCGCGCGGCAAAGGCCTATAGAATGTATGTTCCGTATTGAGTTCTAAAGAGACAGGCAAATTACCGAAAATCGCAAAACCTACAGCAGGTCCAACCGCTCAGCAATTTCTTTAGCTTCAATTTCAACTTTCTTCCAGCAGCGAGTCACGGTTTTGGTGGATTTCTGGATCTTTGCGGCAATCGCAAGGTTCGATAGACCCTCCAATTTCCCCGCTAGCACGATCCTGCAATCTTCATCCAAAAGTTCGTTCAGTTCTTCAAGGACGCGGCTGACGGAAGCCCCATCTTCCTCTGTGGGCGAACCGAGGTCCGCCACTAATTCTTCGAGGGAAGGGAGGTCATCTGTGATTTGGGTTTCGAGAACGATGTTCCGTTTTTGGGCTTTGTAGAACCTGGCCTTTTTCCGTACCTTATTGAGCGAAATGACCATCAGCAATTTCCAAAAGCCTTCGCTCTGTTCGATTTGGAGTTTTCCCTCACGAGCCAATCGGACTACGGATCCTAGAACGCTATTGGCCATTTCGTCAGTCCCGACTTTTCCTTGAAGCCGTAGCGACATGTTGCGTTCTGCCAGGCGAATTAGCTTGGGCAGATAGTCCATGAGTATGGTACTCTCGCCGGGTGAATGTGGATTGTCGCTCATCTTGGCTCCTCACTTACGCTTGTCACAGTTAATTGGAGCCTACAATCTACTCGGTGTGTGCGCTTTAGCAATTCTATGCAAGTTATTTGAAGATGTTCATCTGCGGTAAGGCGAGTAGAAAAGGTGCCGTCGCGACCAGCATACAGGAGATCAAGACGAGCATGGTTGGCAGGGCGATGGCGGCCTCGCTCCGTCCGACTTCCTCCTCCAAGTGCCGAAGTTGTAGCAGTCTTAACTGTTTGGCTAGCCGTGTAAAATTCGCAGCGGCCGGTACGCCATGGTCGTGCACTCGACTGAGCACTCGAGTCAACTCATCAAACTCGGGCAGCCCAATGTTCATCGTGATCTCTTCTATGGCAGCACTCATCGTTTGTCCTCGCTCGAGGCACGCTCGTAGACGGGTAAATTCCTGACTGAGCGGGTGTGCCGGAAAATCGCAGATCACGGTATTGAGGCCCGCGAGAAAGGGGTCGCCGGACGAAATGACCATGGCAATTGTGTCGATCGCGTGCGGCAGGAATTTACGGATCGCCCTTCGACGCTGATCGGCTCGCGCGATGAAGACAGACAACGCTACTCGGTATGCAATCCATCCTGCCAAGATCCCTACTAGTAAGCAGTAGCCAGGGCTGATGCTGCCCAACATCAACAGGCTGACAAGGCCAGTCACCACTGCGAACAGTAGCCAGGCGGCTGCCAGAACCTCTCCGGCTGACCAGGGCTTTACAGAGTTGCATATGCGAACGGCTCGATCCAGCTTGCGAGGTTGCCCAAAGACAACTTGAAACAATCGCACGGCCACTTTTATGAGTGGGTCCTTAGGATTAGGTAGTTCCAGAAACCAAGGCAGACGATGTTCCAACAAAATGCCAATCCCAACAAACCATCTTTCGGATGAACGGAATACGGGAGATGTCTCTCGCAAATGCTGCCAACGCGGTTGGGACCGGTGCCAAGAATCATAGTTAAGAGTCTGCGGCGCCAAGATGGCTCGCAGCAGTGGTTGAACTGCGGTGAAGACGGCTGCGCCGGCGGCAACGCTTGAGGCAACTAGCCATAGGTTGGAGATGTGCAGTTCGGACATAATCAATCCTTTTGGAAGCTTACTTGGGAAGCGAACTTGAAGATGTGAAATTCGAGAGGACTAAGCGCTCAGAACCAGAAGTCGCCTGGCCCAGGCCACTCCGACATACATGAACAGGAGTATTGCAGCCAACATCCAACGTCCGTAATCGGTGGTAAAAATCAGTTGCATCGATCCTGACATCATTACCGAAAACAGTAAGAAAAATCCTGGTGGTGTGCATGCAAGGATCAGGATGGTCGAGCGAGAACCGGCCGTCTTAGCCAACATTTGGCGCTCGGCATGGTCGCGATGCTCCAGTGCTTCTTGCACCCCGGCAAGCGAAGTCTGCAACGAAGCGCCCTGTTTCAAAGCACATAGAATCGATGTCGCCAGCAGGGAAAATGCATCGATCCGCATTGCTTCGCGGACAGCGCTCAGGGCCTCGGCCAGCGGCCGCCCCCGCCGAAACTCAGTGGAAATCCGGTTGATCTGCGTACCTAAGGGTGCGGGTGTTTCTCGGGCCAGCAATTCTACCGCCGGCGCCAATCCCATACCGCCTTGAACGAGTCCCTGTAAAGCGCTCGTAAGTCCGAGGGTTTGCGATCGCAATAACCGTTCCTGCCTCTCTACGAGCCAGGCAAGTACCATGCCGCGTAGGTGGTAGGAGATCCCCATCAATGTTATCCCCAAGAAAAGCCCCAAGTAGTTCCAGGCCGACCACAGGAGCAGTCCAAAGGTCAACGTTTCAATCACAAATAGGCGATTACGTAAACGTTGTTCATCGAAGCCGATACAACCGGCTCGCGAGAGAAGTGGCTCTATCGGTTGCTGAATGCAACTGCGGAGGATTGGTAGGCACCATTGCCAAGCCAACCAGACCGAAATCACAACGCACACCGTTGCAGTTGTCAGATTCAGTAGTGCAATCGTTTCCACAGTCAGGTTCTCCCAATGAATATCTAAAGTACTTTTGCTGTCTCATGCGGGGTTTCGTCAACTACTTTGTTGAACACGCAAGCACAGTCGACGGGGCGTCTGACGGCTCGCACCTTGAAGGCATCTGTGCCGCTGAATCCTGAAGAGCTCGTAGACCGGACGTTGAGGCTTCGGGTTCTTCCATTCCGCTGGCAACTCCAGTCAGGAACAACTGCAGTTCAATATGACCTTCGCGTACTAATTCGCCGACGAAAGTGGGAATACAGCCGGTGGGCTGCAACCGCATGCGTGAGACTCGCTGGTCAAGCTCCGTCGCGAAAATTGTTCGCAAACGAATCGATTGATGGGCATCATCATAGGCCACAACCTCGGCCACTTCGGTGATCACACGTCTTCCGTTTGGTAATCGTGTTAGCTGAACAACGAGGTCAATGGCCGACACAATTTGCTGGCGTATCGCATCTGCAGGAAGTCCGCTGCCGCGAACGAGAACTTCCAATCGTCTTAGGGCATCGATAGGTGTGTTGGCGTGAATGGTCGTCATGGAACCGTCATGGCCTGTATTCATGGCCTGCAACATATCCAGAGCTTCGTCGCTCCGACATTCTCCCACGATAAGTCGATCTGGCCGCTGCCGCAGTGCGTTCTTCAACAGGTCTCGAATGACGACCTTGCCTTTCCCCTCGCTATTGCCATCGCGACATTCGACGAACACCGTGTGAGGATGTTCCAGGTGCAGCTCGTGAGTATCCTCGATCACGATGACTCGCTCGCGAGTGGGGATCGCTTGGCTCAAGCAGTTCAATAGCGTAGTCTTGCCGGTTCCTGTTCCTCCGGAGACGAGAACGCTTCGCTTGGACCGAACACAGGCTTCGAGAAACTCGGCCACCTGTGGACTGAGTGATTCCATGGCGACAAGCTTGGACATATCAAATCGTTGCTTGCCAAACTTGCGAATGGTCAGGCACGGTCCCTTGACCGCCAATGGACGAATGACCGCATTGACTCGGCTGCCGTCCGGAAGACGCGCATCGACCATCGGCTGCGCGGTGTCGATTCGCCGACCGACTAATCCAACGATGCGCTCAATTACAGTTGTGGTGACTTCATCCGAAACAAACTGCCGACCAGAATTTTGCAGCAAGCCATTTTTTTCGATGTAGATTTCGTCGCGGGCGTTGACCATGATCTCAGTGACGGTTGGCATCCGCAGCAGATCTTCAAGTGGTCCAAAGCCGAAGAGAGTATCCTTCACCTGCTTCTTGATCTGCCGCAGCGCCAAATACTCGCACAAGGGTTTGGCCAATTTGGGTTTGAGCTGATCCCAGAGTCGCCAAAACTGCTGCTCGACGCGATCTACCCGCGTTTCCAAGCCATCGTGGGTCAAGCCGGTAAACAGTGTATTCATACATGCGATCGTCCACCGATTGAGCTCTTCTTCGCGAACCTCGACCGTGGTTGCCATAGTGCACCACGACAACTGCTGTTGCCAACTTGAACCTTGGCCAAGTCGATGATCCTCCAGTAGTACCGTTAGAACCTGATCACGAACACAGGCCCCAGCAAGTTCCATTGCCAATTCAGACTGTTCTCCTCGCAATAGGCCGTGATGAGCAGTTGCCGATTCGATTGCTCGTTCTATTTTCAGCAGTCCCTCGACCGTCTTGGGGACGTCGTCACCCGATCCGCTGTGGTGCATCGATTGCAGGATATCTAAATGAACGACCCTGACCAGTTCATGGGCTTGCGAAGTGTATCGCCTGGGGCCTGTGATCTCGGCTGTTTGAACCGATTGAAGCTGAAAGATATATGGGAATAACGAGATAGACGAACGTCCATCCCACCACATCGACTCGCCTTGCTTCAACTTGCGATTGCCAGAATCGCAACCATCTAGCGCGAGCACTTCGATCTTCCAACGCTCGCCTTCACGTTGAAGCTGAAGCGCCTGACCGTCCACGAAGGGGCTGTCGAGCACGATGTCGTTGCTGGCATCGCGCCCCACGCGGACTTTGTGACCGTTGATTTTAGCCAACACTGGTTGGCCATCGAATTGACTGTAATATCTCAGAAGCATGACAGATACGCCGTGGAAATAGTTTGAGACAGGAAGATTCAGCTTGTGATCGAGCACTAGCTTTGTCACAATTTGATTTTAGGGTGGCACGCTCTGAGGCTTTGGGAGGGGCGTGGTGAATGTCGCTCAAGCCACGCCGTTCGCAAAGCCTCAGAGCGTGCCACCCGAACACGATCGACCCTAAAAACAATTCTGGACAATGGACTAGTTGCGATGGTTGGGCTTGAGAACCAGGATCAGTTTGTGGTCGTTGCGTAGGGCATCTAAGAGCGATTGTGAACTCGCCGTCGGTTGTCCCTGGTCGTTGACCGCATAGACCAGCGGTAGTGTCGCATCACGGCTTTCGGATACTCGATGTTCAGCATTCTCGCGCAGAAGTATTCGAAATGGACCAATCTCTGCGTGACTTACTGACTGATCAGTGTGTTGATGGGCTTGACGCTTGACGATGAAATAAATCGGCTGCTCAGGGGTTAAGTCCGTGTGGCTGCCTGTGATCATCGAGCGTACAACGGGCACCATACGCTCGCCATTTCGCAACTCGCTCAAGGCCAAGCCTCCCAAACTGGAACGAGTCAGCAATTCACCTTTGCCCATCGCTTTGCTGAGAACCCGAGGGTTTCGATGCAAACTCTCTTCAAGCGTTAAGCGACCATGCTCGCTGACCTCAGTCATCAGTTCGCTGGGCGCGACGAGAAATGCGAGATCGAGATTTCCCGCCACTTCGACGGTCTTCAGGTGCTCAGGCTTGAGTTGCGTCCCAGCTGGAATGTCGACGGCCAATGCGTAGGCCAGACACGGTCGAATTTGGCTTCGAACCGCTGCAACGTTCAGTGCTGCGGCCAACAGAGCGAGGCAGGCCGGTATACCCATCCGCACCCATATGCTTAGTTCGGTACCGTGCGCTGAAATCAAGGGACGTGCCGGAAGGTTAGTCTGCACATTGGACGGTTTGGCGTGGTTGGTTAACGTTGAAGCCACTGGTCGATTGGAAACTAGCATGCTCTCCCTTTCAATTGTTTGTCAGAAGTTGTCTTCTCGGCACTAGTGCCTGCAGAGAGATTCCCAAAGCGATGGCCAAGAGACAGAAAAAATTGCATGCGTCAGGTAGGAAGCGTCGTTGAGCGAGGGTTAGTCGATTTCTGTGTCGGATGGGCGATCGTCCGACGATACCGCATCAATGTGCTTAAGAGCTTTGTCGGCGTCACGGATTGCTTCGATTAGTTTCTGTTCGGACTGCCTCTTGTCCGCAATAATTTCGCGCACCCGTCGAATTTCGGTCCAGTCGGGAACCGGAGCCTTGAGCAAGTTGCTGAGCTCGGTTTCAAGGGATGCAATCTCGCTGCGGAGGTTGACAAGTTTGCCAGGAAGGTTATCTCGCTGTTGCTTCACGGACTTCCTTAGATGATTGATCGCGCTGCTGCCTAAATGCCCGGCAGCACCTCCATCAAAACTCAAGAGGGCTCGAAATGCGGCCAAATCGCTGATCTTTGGGGCGATCCCTTTGACAGAAGCTGGTAGAGTTAGTTCGGCTTGATCAGATTTGGTTTGCGGAAATGAGAACACGTCCGATTCCCAACTGTGAGTCAATAGCGTGTGTTGGTCCTGAGTGGTACCAACTGCAGTTACCGTTCCCCAGACTCCTTCGCCTGTATCGAGCGTACTCTCTCCCGTTACTAGTCCCTTGGTAACACCGAGACCATGGGAAAAACCCTGAACTAGTTCTTGCAACTCGGCCATAGCCGCGGTAGCCGCAAAACTTTCGGAATGCTTGAGTTGCGAGTGATGAGCAAGCAGGACAGCCTTTTCAGCCGCTTTTGTTTCAGCCAATATGCCCACTTCCAGCGCCGTATTCTGAACTCTGACCAGCCAAAACATGGTTGCAACAAAGGCCACAAAGATGGGCATGTATATCAGGAACTCGATCGCCGCCACACCGCTACGATTGCGACAACTTCGATACTTGCTACAGTTGGGACGACCGCGTCTGCCCCAACCCACTGCGGACAGTCCGTCTGCCTGAACAGTTGCAAGAAGTTCACTCTTTGGCGATTGCATAAGTAAAGTTCCTTCACACTTCACACTTCACACTTCACACTCACACTTCTAACTTCTAACTTCTAACTTCTAACTTCTAACTTCTAACTTCTAACTTCTAACTTCTAACTTCTAACTTCTAACTTCTAACTTCTAACTTCTAACTTCTAACTTCTAACTTCTAACTTCTAACTTCTAACT
>JANODD010000324.1:0-68579 GCA_031412515.1 Planctomycetia bacterium
TTTTGTTTTTTTCGGGGATTTTGTTAGGCCTTCATTGTTTTATTTCATCCGATTCGTGCACCCGGGGCTAGCGCCGTCGGCTCACAACCGTCGTCGACGAACGTCGCCGACGCAATAGAACATTTCAATTTAGCGATTGTGGAACTCTAGAGCAGGCGGTGACGGATGATGGCCAAAATTTCGCACGGTTTTTGTGGCTTGTAACGATTGGGCGGCAATCAGATTTTAACCCAACCTCAAAAACGTGCATTTAGTAACAATTATCAAAAGTCAAAGTTTGACGAGTGCGGAATCTGTCCTATGTTTCATTTGCCAGCCGAAGACTTTGCCTTCACGAGCGACGCAGGTCGCAAGTTGAAGGGTAGTTAGGCTAAAGTTGTCGTGAATCATCCACTTCAAGAGGCTGTGGCGAGTCTTTGAAAAATGGGGTTCGCGGTTGTTACTCGTTGTTTCCCCAGCCCCGCTGGGCGACTTACCTTTGGAGAGATGCCATGAAGAATTTCGCACAGAAGATCAATCGTTTCTTGAAGTCTGAAGACGGCCCAACTGCAGTTGAATACGCAGTTATGCTCGCTCTGATCGTTGTTGTTTGCTTGGGTGCCATCCAGACTGTTGGTACAAACGCAAAGACAACTTTCACCAACGTATCCGCCCAGCTGTAATTTGCTGAAGCTGAATCTGCCCACGGCGTGACGTCGCGTGACCGATCGGTTAGCGTGGCGTTTAAGCCAGTTCGATGCACAGGGCTGCTGGCAGCAGCAGTCGCGCAAGCCGCGGCCCGATGCACAGTGTTTCAGCGGCCGCCAGCCTTCGGGTTAACGGCCGCTGAAATACTTGTTTTTTATACAAACCAAATTTCGACGAAAGGTTCAAGGAAAAGATCATGGTCCCATGCCTCATGCCAGCCGAATCCATTGCAGGACTCTGGGAACTGGTGTGCTTTGCCGGCACCGTGATTTCGGCTTTGCTTATTTGGGTCTGTAGCCTTCGTTAGAGGCATTCGTTAGACCGCATCGCCACGAACTCTTTGATCATTGAACGGATTCAAGACCACTCAGCCTCAATTGGTCACACGGGAAAACACACATGACGATCGAATTCATTCTCTCGCATCTGATGGATAATTGGGCCATGTGGGTCGTTTCCATAGTGCTTGTCATTGCCGCAGTTATCGACGGCATGTATTTGAAAGTTCCGAATAACATTACCTATCCGTTGGTCGTCGCGGGCTGGCTGTACAGCGCAGCAGTCGGTGGCTGGACCGGATTGGGCTGGAGCCTCGCAGCGACCGTTTTTGGGTTCGCCCTCCTGTTTTTTCTACATCTCATCGGAGGCATGGGTGCAGGCGACGTCAAGTTGCTCGCTGGCATCGCGGCTTTCGTACATATCGAACACACTTGGTGGATTTTTGTTGCAACCACCATTGTCGGTGGCATCATGGCTCTCGGCCAAATCGCCCTAAGTGGTGACTGGGTCAAACACTTCACGCAGGCTCAATCGATCCTGCAAGAGATTGCGACAGTCAAGAACGCTGACAAGCTGTATGACATTGCTCAACAACGCAAGCCACGTATGCGGCTACTGCCTTACGGAATTCCAATGACCATCGCAGCCATTGGCTACTTTGCCTTTGTTGGGTTGATTTGATCGTAGGATGGGACTCCCGTCCCGTCCTTTAGATTCTGGGTTAAGATTTTGGGCTTTGGGCAATCGAAAACAAGAAACACTCGGGACTAGAGTCCCAAGCTACTAAAACAAACGCTCGGGACAAATGGTCCCAAGCTACGACCCAAAAAAATAAAAAAACTCAGCGGAAGCTGAGTTTTTTTGCATTTAAATTCACTGTGCCAATCACGCAAGCACTAGCTAATCCCTAGCCGTTCGATGATCACCGAAGCACCTGGGGTCAGCTTACGAAGCTTGTCGGCGACAATCGTCTTGTCGGCTTTGCTGCCCTTTTCGGCTCGTTTTGTGAGTTTAATGACGGCTTTCTTGCGATGACGACGACGGCGAAGTTCGCGAGTGCGTTCGGTTCCCATATTTTTCTTGGCCCCTGGGTTGCTTGTGCGAGTTGGATTTTTTGTAAATTGGAGTGCAATTTTTCAATGTAGGACGCGTTAGCGTAGTGCCTCGACACACTTTGGTCAATGTCGTTGTGCTTCAGCCATGACAAATCATAATCTCCCGAGGCTGCAAAAACCGCTGACGCAAGGCTGCGTTCTGTAAGGTAGCTGGTTTCGTGAGAAACCGGCTACATTAGGAAATTCATAGGTGCGCACCGGTTTCTCACGAAACCAGCTACCGTTGCTTGTCAAAATGCTTTAGAGCATTGCTTGGCGAGGCTCAGTGGCCTGGATAACCCCAGGCGGCTCTGGCAAGATATGCCCTTGAAATTTCGTTTTAAAATTCGTCAGGTCAGTAGTCTTTGGAAATTCGCGTGGTTGGGGGTCATTGATGGCAGGTCCATTAGCTGTAGTGCTGGCAGCAGGTCGTGGAACTCGTATGAAGAGCGACTTGCCAAAAGTTCTCTTCCCGGTACTCGGAAGACCCATGATTCATTGGGTTTTGGATGCTCTTCAAGCCGCTGGCATCGAACGTAGTATTGTCGTAGTCGGCTATCGTGCGGACGACGTCAAGCAAGAATTGGCGGGCCGAACGGGAGTCAGCTTCGCTGTGCAAGCCGAGCAGCTCGGGACGGGCCATGCGGTTCAAATGTGCCGCGACCAACTGGAAAATCACTCAGGCACAGTCATGGTCGTCGCAGGTGACTCGCCGTTGATCCAGTCGACTTCGGTGAAAAGGTTGCTTGGCGAATTTTTGAATGGCGAGTGGTCGTGCTTGCTCGGAACGCTTGAAAAAGACAATCCTGCCGGGTTAGGACGAATAGTTCGGGATAAATCTGGCAAGTTTGAGCGAATCGTCGAGCAAAAAGACGCCACGCCAGAGCAACTTCAAATCCGCGAAGTTAATATGAGCACCTACTTGTTTGAGAACCAGGCTTTGCTTTGGGCTCTGGGCCAGCTCAGTAACTCCAACGCACAAGGGGAGTTTTACTTGACCGACTGCCCTGAGATCCTTCGAAAGCAAGGGCACGGAGTCGATGCGCTGTCGGTTTTACAGGCGTGCGAATCGCTAAGTATCAACACGATTGACGAACTGGCGCAAGTCGAAGCGAAGATGCGAGAACTGAGTTACGGCAAGTCGATTGGCTCTTGATTATATGTACCGTTCGAATCACGTTTTGCTGGACGAAAAATCTCCTATGTGCGAATTGAAAATCTTCAGTGGAAGAGCCAATCCCAAACTGGCCAGCGACATTTGCGAGTCGCTGCACCTTGAGTTGGGTTCAATTACGCTGGGAAAACACCCGGACGGCGAGAACTTTTGTAAAATCGACGACGATGTCCGCGGTCGTGACGTTTTTCTAATTCAACCCACTTGCCCGCCCGTCAACGACAATTTGATGGAGCTGTTGATCATGATCGACAGCTGCAAACGGGCCAGCGCATCGCGAATCACCGCTGTTGTGCCTTACTATGGCTACGCGCGGCAGGACCGGAAAGACGAAGGCCGGGTACCGATTACTGCCAAGCTCGTGGCGAACATGATCACTCGCGCGGGTGCCGATCGCGTTCTAACCATGGACTTGCACGCACCGCAAATTCAAGGGTTTTTCGACGTTCCAGTCGACCACCTTTACGCGGCTCCTGTGCTGAATTCGCACTTCATTGACAAAGGCTATAACCCTGATGACATCGTTGTTGTCAGCCCCGATGAAGGGAGTATCAAACGCGCTATCGGCCACTCCAAGCGACTGGGCGGTCGATTAGCGATTGTCGACAAACGCCGCGACAATTCGCTGGTCACGGTTCAGAAGAACATTATCGGTGGCCCGGTCGATGGCAAAATCTGCTTTATGTTTGACGACATGATCAGCACCGCAGGTTCGATTCTGGGAGCGGCTGAGTTAGTGCGAAAAGCGGGCGCCAAGGAGATTCACCTGGGTGCGACGCATGGAGTGCTTTGCGGTAAGGCGATCGAGAACATTCGCAACGCGGATATCGATAGCATCTGCATCACCAACACCATTCCGCTTACGCCAGAAAAACAACTTGATCGGATCGAGGTTTTATCCGTAGCTTCCCTGCTGGCCGAGGCTATCAGGCGCATTCATCATCATCAGTCACTCAGCGAAATGTTTCGCCCGCCCGACAGTGCGTCTGAGAAATAGTGGCGTATGCATCCTGCTTGCGATGTTAGAGCTGGAGCTCTTGCATTGTTCTAGTGCGCGTCAGAGTGGCTAACTCGGTTTAGCGATCAGTAAAAAAACAAGATCGCAAGCTGGAAGCATACGCCACTTATTCCTCAGTCGGCGCTTCAGAGCGAAAAACGGCGACGACATCTTCGACTGGAATTACGAACAACTGGTTGTCAGGTTCGAAGTCGACGGGAATGGCGTTTTTCGGATGAAAGAGAATTTTGTCGTATTGCCGTAGCGGCATGTCCACATCGTGAGCGACTTGGCGGCTGATGGTAACGATTCGACCGGTGATAGTGGGTATTTCTGCCGCATCGGGCAAAGCGATGCCTCCCTTCGTCTCTCGTTTGGGCTCATCCTTGCGAACGAGAACTCGAGCGCCAATGGGCTCGATGTACTGCATGGAGGTACTTTTCTTGGCCATTACAAGCGACTTCAATCTTGAAATAGAGCGTGCGACAGGCAGCGTTAAGATACTGCGGCGATGTCGCAAAGCTACTTTACTGGTCGAGTTACTACAAGCCGATGCTGTCAAATGGGACAAAATGTGGCCAGAATGCGCCTTGCGGAAGCTCCGAATGCCCGTGAAAACAGGATTTCGACCAGTATCGGCGAATTTCTCTTGGGTTCGATAGACAGTTGCTCTTGAAAGAACTCGCCGTTTTGAGATACTTGCCCGTTTAGAAAATCCAGACGGGAACCACAGTCGCCAGACTTGTTGGCCAACGTCCTATCACGAGATCATTCGCTTAGCCCCTTTTTGGGTGGCGATCGGAACAGTCCATGAGTGAAACTATAGAAGTTAAGAAGCGTGAACTAGTCGGTTCACTTCAGTTGAAAAAGCTCCGTAGCCAGGGACTTGTTCCTGCCGTTTTATACGGTCACGGCGAAGAAAACGTTAACCTAAGCGTTCGAAAAGATGCTTTGGGACTCGTTATCCGTCATGGTAGCAAGATTCTTTCGCTGACCGGTGACATCACCGAGACGGCTCTTCTCCGTGAAGTCCAGTGGGATACTTTCGGAGTCGAAATTCTGCACATCGACTTAAATCGTGTTTCCCAAAGCGAAACAGTTGAAGTGACACTGTCGGTCGAATTGCATGGCGAAGCTCCTGGCCTCAGCGAAGGTGGCCAGTTGAACTTTATCACCCATGAATTGACCATCAACTGCCCAGCATCGGTGATTCCCGAACACTTGATCGTGTCGGTCAGTGGTCTGCACTTGGGACAGAGCATTCATGCCAATGAAGTGAAGCTGCCTGAGGGTGCTTCCATGGTAACGCAAGGCGGAGTTGTAGTCGTGCAAATTGCGAAGCCTCATGCAATGGCTGATGAAACAACTGCTGCAACTGAGCCAGAAGTGATTGGCAAAGCTAAAGAAGCTGCGGCTAAGGACAAGTAATAAGTTGAAGGCCGCGCGTCAGTTGGTGAACTGCGTGGCTGTGGGTTCATGAGACTTTGGGAGCTAAATGGTGAGCGACCAAAGTTCAGGACCGAAGATGGTGGTAGGGCTGGGAAATCCCGGTGCAAAGTACGATGGTACAAGGCACAACATTGGCTTTGAAGTTCTTAGAAAACTTCAAGCTAAAGTAGGGGCAAGCACACCACGAGCAAAATACGAGGGGCAGTTCTCAACTGCCGTAGTAGATGGGGTCAGCCTACTGTTAGTGTGGCCTCTGACGTTTATGAATAACAGTGGTCGTTGTGTACAACCGATGGCCAGTTTTTACAAAGTGAATCACGAGCAGGATGTGCTAGTGGTTTGCGATGACCTGAGTCTACCGCTCGGCAAGCTTCGATTTCGTGCATCGGGTTCCGCGGGTGGGCAAAAGGGATTGAATGACATATTGCGAGTATTCGGCGGGCAGACCGTACCGAGGTTAAGGATTGGAATCGATCCAGCACCTCCGCAATGGGATGTTGCTGACTACGTTTTAGGGCGATTTCGCGAGGATGAGCGACCGACGGTGGACAAGGCGGTCGCGGATGCAACTGACGCAGTGCTCAGTTGGGCGACTCGAGGAATTGCTTTTTGTATGAACAAGTTCAACCAATAGCGAATTAGTGAATTTCGACGGGAGTTTGGATTTTGGCTACTCAGTGCTACGACTGCTTTTTGATTTTCGACAGCAACAAATACAATCGCGACCCAGGTGGCGTGGCTGGAACACTCCAGTCACTCATTGAGGGACTCGGCGGGGAAATTCTCGCAAGTCGACTGTGGGAAGAGCGCAAGTTGGCTTACCCAATCAACGGGCAGGGTAAGGGAACCTACTGGATCTCCTACTTCAACATGGAAACCAACCGGATGACTGAGTTCAATCGAGCTTGCCAGCTCGACGAGAACATCATTCGATTCCTTGTGACAACGGTTGATCCTCGCTTGGTCGAAACCCTTGTTGCTCACGCACTTGGCAAAGTTACCGAGTCTCGCGTTGCTGAAGCAGTTACGGTCGGCGGCGGTTTGGATCTTGATGACGACGAGGAAATCGAAATCGACGAATAATCGATTGGCACGATGCAACGCCATCCTGTTGCCTGGCCTTCCCAAATTGGCTAGGCTGGTGGCTTAAATCACGTTGCCCCATTCGAAGTTCGTTTATGGAGACCCTATTATGGCCAGTTACAATCGCGTCATTCTCATGGGAAATTTGACCCGAGACATTGTCTTGCGGTACACGCCCGCCGGAACGCCAGTCACAGAAGTTGGTTTGGCAGTACACGATCGTCGAAAGGGCCAGAATGGCGAGTGGATTGACGAAACAACCTTTGTTGATGTGACCTTTTGGGGACGCACGGCAGAAGTGGCCGCTGAATACTTGAGCAAAGGCTCACCTGTGTTCATCGAAGGCCGCTTGAAGCTGGATACATGGGAAAAAGACGGACAGAAGAATTACAAGTTACGAGTTGTCTGCGACCGCATGCAAATGATTGGTTCAAAGGGTGAAGGTGGCGGTGGGCCACGAACTCCTGGAGCAGGTTCAGTTCGAGAAGAATATGCTGAAGCCCGTTCAGCCACGATCGATTCCGAATCGGGTCATGGCGGCGGTTACAGTGGCGATGACATACCGTTTTAGTTTATAAGCAAGCGCGGTGCTCTCGATATGAGTTCCGTGAATTCATGTCGGATCAATGAAGAAGTGAGTTGAAGATGGTAACGAAAGTTAAGGCGTTCAAAAGATTGCCCAAAGGCCCGAACGGCGGCATCGAATTGCTGTTGATTCAAAATGTGGACCATCTCGGTCGACAAGGCGACGTGGTCGAAGTCAAACCTGGGTTTGCAAATAATTTTTTGCTACCTCAAGGTCTTGCAATCATTGCCAACGATCACCATAAGCGAATGGTCGACAAGCACAAGACCAAGCTGAAAGAGATCGAAAAGCAACGCCTTGGTGGCCTACAAACGCTGGCCGACAAGATCGCTCAACAGTCGATCACTATCGAAGCCAACGCCAACGACGAAGGTCACTTGTACGGTAGCGTCGGTGCACCAGAGATCGTTGCCGCACTCAAGGCTATCGACATCGCCATCACCGAAGATCAAGTACGCCTTCAAGGTCCGCTCAAGGAACTTGGACTGTACACGGTCAAGGTTCACCTGCATCAAGAAATCGAATGCGACATGAAAGTCTGGGTGGTGCCAACTGCGGCTGACTGAGTTTCGCGTTGATGTACAGTTAAATTTGAAGGCCGCTCAGTGTTACAACTGAGCGGCCTTTTTTATTTGCTGGACTTTATACTTCGGCTGTAGACTTGCACTCAGGATAGCCTGTGCAGCCCCAGAATTGCTGGCCTGTATTTGGACCCTGCTTCGCAGTTCGCAGTGCCATGAGTTTGCCGCATAGGGTGCATTTCGGGATTTCTGCTGACATGCCTGAATCGGCAGAGCGTGCCTTTGCGCGCTCCGCAAGCCTTGCAGAGGCGAGTTGTTCGCTGTAGCCACCCTCGGTGATGAACTGGGATTCTAACGCTGCGATCTGCTGGTCCAGAAGGTAATTCGCCTGGTGGATAATGCAGATTATTGCATTGGCGCGAATCGCTGGATCGGCGTGGTCTAGCCACCGCGAGTAAAGTTCCCAGCGCTTCCGATCGGTCAGATCTGTCATATCAGACTGATTCGACTGATTATTAGAAAGATCGGACTGATCAGACGGATTGGACAGATCCGACCGATCTTTTCTTTCTCGGAAGCGTCTTGGTACGCTGCGGACTTCGCTCGCTTCCTGTGAATTGGCCTCCCATTGCGGCAATCTCCTGTGCCGTAAGTAATCCTCATAATCCAGCAGCAGCTCTTCCAGACTCGCCCTCGCGACGTTCACCAATCGAAGCTCTGTCTGCGAAGAGGTCGCGGCCGCTCTGCTCCCTTCGGCAATGTTCTGACGTCCTGATCGTGCGGCTTGGATCATTTGATCAACGGTCCGTGATCTTGCGTCAAGAAATTTTTCGCAGAACCAGTAGGTGGCGTCATAAACAAGCGTTGCTGATTGAAAAGATGCGAGCGTTCGGTAGCCACCGGTCTTGCGAAGTTTGCTCATCGTGTACAGTCCGATTTCCTGTATTTGACGAAGCCTGTTTTTCTTTAAGTACGCTTAAACATTTTGTCTAACTGCTCCCGACTAAAGTAAAGCGCAGTAGGTCTACCGTGCGGGCAGTGGTGTGTGTCTTGATAGTCGTAACGCTGCTCCAGCAGCGATGTAATTTCTTCGGGCGAGAGTTTGTCGCCGGCTTTAATTGCGGCTTTGCATGCGATCATGTTTAAAAGTTCATCAAGCAGATCGCGGGCACTGGGTTCCTTTCCTCCGGACATGAGCGGCTCGAGCACTTGGCGGAGCAATTCCGCGGGCCGTATATTGGCGAGCATCGCCGGGTAGCTGGTCATCAAAATGGTATCGCCACCGAATGGCTCGATCTCGATTCCGATTTTGGAAAGCAATGCTCGTGAATCGAGTGCCGCGGCGGCTTCGGCTGGGGTTAGATCTAGCGGTTCAGGGACCAGCAACTGCTGACTTTCCAAAGTTCTCGACTCAGTCTTTTTGCGAAGCTGTTCGTAAAGAATCCGCTCGTGCAGAGCATGCTGATCAACCAGCACCATCCCATGTTCGTCTTGCGTAACCAGGTAACGGTTGTGGATCTGATAACCAAGGTGACTCGAGCTGGGAAGCTGATGTTGTGGATACGTGTGCTCGATCGGCGTATGAGCTTGCTCTTCGTCGCCAAGTAGTTCTTGTTGATAAGGTTCGTTTGCTGTTGGAACCTGCCACAGTTCAGCTCCGGGCGGCAGCTCAGTCGGCATGCCATTTTCCCTGCGACTTGCGGCGGCAAAGTTGCCGATGGAAACACCCAGCGGTGATCGCGTCTCAGGAAACGGACGAAATTCGGGTGCTGCCAAGCCAGCTAAATTCAATCGCGGTGGACCACTGGGGTCGCATGGAGCCGTGGTTGGCCCGATGCTGGTCATCCTGGCTGAGTAGTCGTTCCAGCGATCATCGTTCGGTGAGCCGGCTAAGGGTTGAGGCGGTACCAAAGAGCCTGTATTTGCTGCCGCTCCAAAGTGAGAGGTTCGTACGCGAGCCGTAAGGTCGGTTGTCAAAAATTGGTGGCGGAGTGTTTGTAGCAATTGGCTATAGACTTTGCCTCCTTCTTGAAAACGAACTTCCAGTTTAGTCGGATGGACGTTGACGTCGACCATTTGGGCTGGCATTTCCAAGTGCAGAAAACAGACTGGAAAGCGTCCTACCATGAGCAGTCCGCGATAGGCTTCACCGAGTGCATGCTGCAGTGAACGGTCGCGAATGTGGCGACCGTTGAGAAACAAGTACTGCATCCTAACGTTGGCACGACTGACTGATGGATCGGTGACAAAACCAGTCAACCGAGTTTGTTCGTGGCGGCTGTCGACGGGAATCAGGGCTTGTGCAACTTCGTCGCCAAAGAACGCTCGGATGCGGTCAGCCCACGAATCCGTCGCGGGGAGTTCAAAAGTCGTTCGCGAACCGCTCAGCAACCGCATACTGACTTTAGGAAATGCGAGCGCAATTCGAGTGAATGCTTCGGTGACATGGCCAGCTTCCGTTTGCGGAGTGCGGAGGAACTTGCGACGGACCGGCGTATTGAAAAACAGATGACGCACTTCAATCGTTGTGCCGACTGGACAGCCCACAGGTACCAGCGGCTCGGCCTCACCCCCTTTGACCGTCAGTTCAACGCCCGATTCGCTTTCGGCAGTACGTGTCCGCAGCGTCAAATGGCTGATTTCGGCGATCGACGCTAACGCTTCTCCACGGAAGCCCAACGTATGGACGTCAAACAGATCGTCGGCTGTTGTCAGCTTACTAGTCGCGTGACTCGCGACGGCCAGCGAAACCTGATCCGCATCGATCCCGCACCCGTTATCCGCGATCCGGATCAGATCCAGCCCGCCGCTTTCGATTGAGATCTCGATATCCGTCGCCCCGGCATCGACGCTGTTTTCCAGCAATTCCTTCACCACGCTCGCGGGGCGCTCGATCACCTCTCCGGCAGCGATTTTATTGACTAGGCTTGGCGGCAACTGCCGAATAGTGGGCATAATGGACTCGTTCCAAACTTCCTGACGAACAAACGCGAAGCCAAATACCGCGCAATTCAACAGACTACCGCAGCCTCATGAAAAAGTCACCCCTACGCCGAACGTAAGATTAAGCGGCCTCGGCTCATCAGGTACAGCCGATTGCAACCCACCAACGCCGCACTCAATTTGCTTGCATGCGTACTTTGTGGTCGAATAAACTGCTCAATCTATGAGAAAACGGATGCAGTACAAAGGTCACCGGCGCGCCCGGTTTCTCACGAAACGACCTACATTTGAACGCCAAAATGATTCACAGCGTTGCCTAATCGGCAGGAGTGCGTTATGCGTACATTTACGACTTCTGCAACGATTCCCAAACCCACCGAGGACGTACTCCAAGCGGCTTTGGTGATTCTTACGAACAATGGTTTCGCAATCGTCGCCCGAGACAAGTACAACGCTGTGTTAACAGGTCCTGGACTGAACAGTACGCGACAAAATCCGTTGCTGGGCGCGTCAAAGATAACGCTTGCGATTGATGGCGATCAATTGAAGCTGGATGCTGAGATTGGAAGCGCACTGGAGCGATTCTTGAAGTGGCTGCCACTCTCCGTAGGACTTGGCACTGGACTGCTGCTGCTCTTTCAAGGTCTTTTATTCGGATATAAATTCGGCGTTGGATTTGGAGTGCCGCAGGCGCAAGGCTGGACGTGGTTGTGGATATGTATCGGGGGCGTGTTGTTTTTCGCGCTTCCGGGACTTGTTCTTTCTGAAATGATGTCTTCCCTGGTAAAAGGTAACACCGAAGTTGCGTTAACGAATCTGATAAGCAACGCGAAACAAATTTCGAATGCGGTCTGAGGACATTCTATCCCATCACAGACCAAGTATTTTCATTTGCTGACACTGTGACGCTTGGCGATCAAAACATGCTTCCCTGTTGGGTAACGTACTCTTTGCCAATTGAATCCAGCAAAGAAGAAAGATGAGGCGTAGGGCGGAGTCGAACCGCCGCATCGCAGATTTGCAATCCACTGCCTCTTTGTCGAATGGGCGGGTAGAGTGCCCGGCCGCGATGCTACTTCGATCATCGCGCTAGTACAGATTTCCAACTAAGCAGAGAAAATCGTCATTGGAAAAAAAACCTGGAGTTAGTGAAGACGCTTTCGTTTGGGCAAAGTGAACTGCAGCGGACAACTTGGAAGAATCAATGTCCTCGGCAATAGTGTCTTGCGAAACTTTACCCGCGTCCACAGTTGCTGTGCCAAGGAATATTAAGTTTGCATTTTCCCGCGAATAGATAGTCAACTTGAAATACATGAGGGGTGCTCGATTATGAAAGTGGGTTAAACGTCCCGGTGGTATTGGTTACTTTTTTGCGGTTCTTGGGGCTCGCTCATTTTTGTAGGCTGGAATAATCTCTTTCTTAAATCGATCGTTGGGCATTAGCAACGTGTGCGGTGACATGCCCAAGGCAAGGGAGAACCTTGCCAGTGTTTGAATTCCGATCATGTTCCGGGGCGGCTCACTCCGGAGAGCTTGATAGACTACGCTACTACCATAACCCGCCATCGCACCTAGCTGGTTGAGATTTAGCGGGTTTTCAATCTCCATATCCTGCTCCGCATCAAGGATTGAATTGATGTTTTCTCGAATTGTAAGCGTACATTCGAGCAGCAGATCATTGATCTCTTCGCTTCTTGGAGGCTTTGGCTTGGGCACCCTAGTCGGTACATTCCGACTGGAAATTGCTCTGGCCATATTGCTAACTGTTTTGTCAACCGAGTCGGACTTTTTCATCGTTTGCCCTCTGTAATAAACAAGTGTCATACCGCCGCCGTAGTAGCGTACGTACAACAGTTTACGGAATGCATGCCTTGCAGGCAAGTAGCGTCGGCAAAAATAGATCGTAATAAAGTCCAGAGTGTGCTTGCGAAGAACCGGCAGCGCAGAGTGGGTCCCTTTTCGGCAAAGCGCCACTCAATTAGGTCGCTCGCTCGCCGTTTTGTCCGGTTCGCAACCCTTAATCACCTCGCTTGACGGTCGCAAGTATCTTCAGCAATCGCGACGCTGCTCCGTCATTTGGCGTCGTTGTGAATCCAGATTCACCCAAATCACAAAACAGGACCTGATCGGCAAAAGTGATCAGGTATTCCTTCATATAACGCAAACTAAGATCTATTTCAGTAATAGGTACGTCCTTGATCTTTGTCGGATCAAGCATTAGGCCTTTATTCGCGTGAGCGATCCAAAACGATCGCAAATTCCATGCTGTTCTCGTGTTGTCCCTAACTTTCGTTAGGCTGACGCCCAAGCGCGCGACAATCGAACAATCTGTATTGCTTTTCTGCAAGTCCTTTTGCAGCGTTTCAAGTGATAGAACAGCCGGATCAGTGTCAATTAGATTCGCAATAGTCTGAACTATTTGATAGTAAGCGAGTCGTTGATGGTCGAAGAAAAAATAGGGCTCCAAGTTTAACGCGGCGACGGTTTGAGGATCTTTGTTTACAAACAGCACCTTAAACTCATTCCAATCGTGATTTAGTAAAGCTACGTGCAGTCGCAACGACTCAAACCGAGCTAACATGTCCAGTTGTCGCATTTGTCGCGGGTCCCTTTTCGAATTTGTAAGTGTGACCCCGTTGGGAACAGCTCACAACATAGACACACTTGCTTGTTTGCGTCAATTACTTGCAAGTTTTTGTACTTCCGCCAGCTTTGCCGGGCATGCAGCGAAGTGAACTATATGCGAATCGGGCGCAGCTTAAACAAAATCGCCCATCCAAAATTGACAGTTGAACGAACGCGGCAAATTTTCGATCGGCCCAAGTTGAAACGCTTGCCACTCGATATGCATTTGTTCGGCGACGTGACGATTTGGAAACGGTTTTTGGGCGGCAACCAAAAACCGGCAGTCGCTTTCGAGCACATGACGACGCCCGAATTAAAACAATGCGGTATCGCTGGGTTCCCTTCGATGCCCTGGGAAGCAAATATCGCGCGGCGTTCGGCTGTTAGCCAGTCGCTTTTTGCTTGATTGGGGTAGTCGTCGTGCATGGCGACGCTCGTTTCGGGAACGAAGGAAAATGAATCGGGACAGCTCGGGCGGATCCAACAATCGGCGTCGACAAACAAACATCGGTTGTAACGCTTTGCAAATTCATATACGCGAAACTTTTCGCGTTTCAGGTCGTCGAACAGCGGTTCGGTTGCAGAGCGCATTGCCTTCACCGGGCACGGCGTGCATGGCCTTTATTGCACAACGATTGGGTGATTCGAGTACAATGATCCTATCGTCAGATCGTCTCATTTGGAGTTTGCCAAGATGAATCAACAGGTAGGAATTCCAGGCATTGTCCGCAATGGTGTGGTTGTACCACAATCGAATCAACCATTGCCCGAGGGAAGCCACGTCGAAATTCGGATGGACCCTGGTGATGTTCCAGCAGAACTGAAAACAGAAATCGAAGCCTGGGACAAAGCAAGCGATGAAGCATGGAAGTGGATTGAATCGCTCGAGGCAAACGAATGATGGCAGTTGGCGAAATTCATTGGGTTGATCTTCCAGATACCGGCGGACGTGAACAAGCCGGACGACGACCAGCGATTATAATGCAAAATGATGTATTTGCTGGAAGCCTACCGACGGTCCTCCTGATTCCATTGAGCAGCGCCATTGGAGCTCTCCGATTTCAAGGCACCGCACTAATAAGAGCCAACAAGACGTCGGGCTTGAGAACCGACTCTGTCGCTCTTGTGTTCCAATTGCGGGCCATTGATCGTGGGAGGATCAAAGAGGAGATGGGCGCCGTTACCGAATCCGAGTTGGCTGACATTAGATCGGAGCTCGCGAAGCTTCTCGGATCGTGACTTCATCGACGAACGCCGTCGGTAACAGTCCGCCGCCAAAACAGTCTCCAGTTCACCGCTTTGCATCTTCTGTTGTTGCGGGGCTAGTGGCTGCTTTCAGAGAATGCGGCAGCAAGTGTGGTGCTGGGGAGTCGGGAACTCCGAGAATAACAATGAGCGCATCGGCCTTCGAGCATTGAAGGTAGAACGCATCGGGCATCCGCCCAGAGACTGATATCAACACCGGCGTCTCTTGCTTGAGTCAGAACAGCGGCGGTCACCGCGTCGCCGGAATTGAGCCATCATCGGCAAGCGTCTGTTCGGCGACCTCGTTGCAGTGCTTGGTTCGTCCGTACGGACCCTGGTCTGCAAGATTTACGAGACGGTGAGCGTTGCGTCTTTGTATGGAAGCAAAGTAGTCAACAATCTTCGCCGGGTCATGCCCAATCTCGGTCGACATGGCATGTCGAACCCGTCGGATTTCCTCGAGTATTGGAGGTTTGATCATGCGTGCCAGGCCTCTCCGAGCAATTCCATTGGCGTCACCAGTTCAGGCACGTACACACCAAGTATCCCGCCAGTTTAACACTCAAAACAGCTTAGCCCGAAAGGCGGAGCAATGCAAAGCGGTGTGTATTGTTTCGGGGGAAAGTTCTCGTGCAATCGCAAAAGCAAATCGCATCTAGTCAAACACAGGACTGACCGACAGAACATCCGCTCATTTTCGGCCCCCATTATTCAAACGGCGAAGGCGTTAGATGGGAAAACTGAATAGCACGATTCCCCCATTTACATAACGAACCATGGGGGAATCGAGCGATGCGAGTTGGTCAGATTTGGGTTAGTAAGGCCCAGTCTAATCAGAGGCGTCGGCCGGAGTCGAACCGGCGATGGCGGATTTGCAATCCGCTTGCCAAGGCCACAAGAGAGAGGTCTGATAACGCTTGGTATCATACAAATCCATGGGCTGTCAAGCAATGGTCACTGAAGCAATCACGGAGGTTCGCAGATGGCGGAAGAACAAGATCCAAATGTTTCAGCAATTGAAATTGGCGACATGCGTGTCGAGTACAACGGCGTGCAGAGAATCGTCGCGAATATGCCTGTTTCGCAGTTCCCTGAAGCAAGCAACCAGGTCAACATTGAACGGCTGACTATTGACGAGCTGATAGCGTATCTAGACAAAAACTGGATGGTCGTAAAACACCATCCCGATCTGCCTTCCCAAATACTTCGGTTACTTATCCGCTTGGACACAGAGAATAAGCTCCTGCGAAAACTATGTGAAAGGCCTGCGTTCGATCTGAACGCCGCCCAGTCAGTGTCTCGGTCGCCGCTGGGTAACCCGTGAATTGCACTTCGGTGAACATGCTTGTAAGGATCTGCGCAGGCCCAGACCCACGGTGCGATCGGATGCCCCCTGGTTGGGGTCGCGGTCGGCAGCCCCCGCTACAGGGGGGGGTGTGTGGGCTTTGGGTCCTTCCCCGCGGTTCGTACGTCGAACCCCTGCGGGAACAGTCAACTAGTAAGACATACTTTCTTTTGCGCGAGGACGGAGCAGCGGGCGAAAAATTGGGCCATGGTCGAACGCAGTAAAACCAAGAGATTTATGAGTTTATGGGCGATTTTGTTCGATAGCGATTGGATTTAGGCCAGTTATCGAACAAGGGTATGGCCAGAGCGCGTTCCATTCATCTTGCCGATCGTTGCAGCCACACGGCATGCCGAGAAACGCGGCGAGTTTTTTGAACAACTCGCCTCCGAGCTTCGCGAATATCCTTTGGGCAGTGTCGCCTACGCCACGGTCGGTTTCATTCCGTCGTTTCTCAACCCACTTGACCCACTCAGGTTTGTGCCGTGTCCACTCGCCAGTGTCTTTGCAGCGAGGGCACATCATGACCGACTCGGCAAATAGTTCCCAGCCACATTTATCGCAGGTAAATTTCATCAGCCCCACGCCATGCTAACAACTAAGTCGGGTACGCATACGAGCGGAGGGCAATCAACTGTCCCTCCAGAATTGGTATCTCTGCAACGTGAAGCTGGGGCTTGGGTGAGGATGACTTCTTGCGTAGACGCTGGGCATTTGATAACGGGAACTGAACCAATGAAAGCCTGAGAGTAAATCTGTCCTGCCCATGCTCTATTTATTCTCACGACTCCAAAGTCAGTATCTCCCTGCCAGGGGACGGAACCAGGTGCAGTCAGTCCGTAGCCGTAGTAAGGATTCGCTGGAATAATTTCAGTGAGTGTCGGATAGTGGCTAGTGGTTGGAGCTCCACCGCGTTTGCGATACCAAAAAGCATCGTAGATCACCGTCATGCCGACACCGTTAGAGCTACCGGATAAACCGTTACGATACAAACCAATTTGAATGAATGTGTGATAGTTATTACATCCTGTCGCCTGTGTCTTCCTGAACACCTTGATCGTTGGACCTCCGCAATACATAGCCGCCGAAAATCCAATCGTTGGACAGAAGCTTGATCCGACGCAAAAGCCAAATGCACTGGCAGATGTTGTTCCCGCTACGGTAACGACGACCGGTGGAATGTTTCCCCATTTGTCAGCGGTCTCATTGTTGACGTGCAAGCAATCGCATACTGGGAAAACGTAGTTTCTAGCGATATCGTAAACCGGTCCGCACTCGTTCTCAGCGTCGATTCGATACCAGCACGTGCCAGTTCCAAGCGACATCGACCCGGAGGCCGAGCCGCCCGTCAGCGTGATCGTTGAAACTGTCTCAGAATCACTGTTGCATTTGTAGGTCAGCGTCGCGGTATCGGCATTGCTGACCGTCCATGAAACTGTTGTCCCGACGATGTTGATATCAACGATGGGCTTGACGCAGCAGTCGCAAACACAGTCACTCGCGACCGGACCAAACCAACGCTGCGCAGGCGATGGAGTGATTGCGATTCCAGGTGAGTCCATAGTGAACTCGCCAGTTTCAGCCGCCATGACGAACGAGCCGGTGCTTGGGCCTCCTTCAAGCACGAAAGTCATTGGACCAGCGACTAGAGATGGTGGAGTCGTCTCGAAATCAATTGCCTCACCGACTGCTGCAAATACACCAGCATCTAAGGCCATTGTGTAAGTAGGTCCGCCGCCGCCTCCAAACGGTGAGTACTCAACTTGCCATGACAAGGCTAGCCAGGTAGTTGAACCGGACAACGTGAACGCACCAGGATCTTCAGTGCTTGAGACTGACTTTACACCTATTGCCGCGCCTACTTTTGGATCGGCACCTGACGAGATGCGAGCGGTGATTTGGTTCGTCGAGTATCCCGATGGGTAGGACGATAGAGAAAAGTTATCGAGCCATGAACACGCCGCAAACTGGTAGTTGCTCCCAAGTCCAATACCTGGGATCGGTGGGTCCGGTGTAGTTCCACTTCCACTCGACGTATCGAAACCGACTAGCGATGCGTCCGCGTCGAAGTGGAAGATCAAAGTGACTGACGTGTCTGGATTAGTAGTCGCGATGTCGATGGACGTTTTACCAGCGGACAACCGCCCGTATAGCAAGTAAGAGCGGCCGAGACCACCGATGGCGGAGCTGCTCATAATGGTCAGTCCATCGAAACTGCTGACCGGCTCATCTTCGTGCACTGTAAACAATACGACTACATAATCATTGGCCGTCGCAGTGACTGGGAGCGCAGTCGAGTGTGTCGTTGTGAATGTCGCCTGCACTCCGGAACTTGTGCCTCTAAGGTTCGGTGTAGTCATTGATCAGCCTACGATAAGACCACAACGCCAGCGGTTCCGTTGAAGTCCAGTAAAAACGTCTGGGGGGACGCAAGCGTGACTGCGGCACTGTAATCCCACCATCCGATCAGCTCTTTGTTTGTCGCCGAGTCATTGTATAGAACCACGTATTGAAACGGGCCAACAGTACCTGAAGCGGTCAGCGTCAGGTCGACAATAATGAGTCGGTAAATGCCACCGGTCTGCCCCGATGAAGTGAGAGTAACAACTCGCGTCGAGCAATTCGTGTAACTGATCTGCGAAATGTCGGAGAGTTGCGTGTTCGATGCCGACGGAGCACTGTTGCTCAAAGCAACCTTCAGCACGTCGCTTCCAAGATTGTGAACCTTGTGCGCCAACGCCTCAACGAACGAATCGAATTTATTAAATGCGGCCATCGTTTCTCACTATGGGCATGGTGCCTGAACTGCGTAGTACTTGCCAGCCTGCAGCAGGGCATACAAACTGTTTCCGGTCGTCAGACTGGCGAATATTGACAGTCCATCGTACACGTCTGCATCAATTCCGGTATCCGTAAACGTTGTGCCGTCAATCGAATAGATGTCACACTCGGCTATACCCGATGTCCATGCTTCCTTCATCGTGGCTTTGAACAATGAACCTCCGCCAGCTGATCCGAGCAGCACCGGCAAAAGTGTATCAACACTAGCCGATGGCGCTCCAAGCAACTTGATTGAACCGGTGCCAGGCGTCAGCTTATTCGTTCCAGGGGTCGCTTGAGTTGCAGTAGTAGAACCGCTGCCAACCTTGGCTAGTGCCAGACCATGAATAATACCCTTGCCCATTGCGCCGTTGTCGATTGGTTCGAGCAGAATAACCGGTGTCTTGTCGGCAGCCGATGCGATGGCCTTGAACATTAGATCCACTGAGCCGTCGAGATCCAAGCTAAAGATTGGATCGCTTAGTGCCATGCAATCATATCGCTCTCGGGCGGATCCCGAATCGTTTCTGACCCACACCCAATGCGATTGCGGATCATCGGGAATCGAGTTTTCAACTAAGCTCTGGCGAGTGAGACGCTTCGCCGCCTCATTCCACTGCGCAATTTTCTGGGCATTGAGTCGCTTGTCTTTAAACATTAGTAACCCGCTAGCTCAAGTAGCGAGAAATCACCTGCTCCAGGTGCCAATGTGTGGACGTAAACGCTGTGAGGCACTTCAATCTTCTTCTTACTCGCACTGTCGCTGATCACGCGGCGATATATGTCCAGGTACTGCCAGCCCAGTCGATTAATTCCAGTGATGTCTCCGACAGTAATGCCCGTCTCGTTGTCGGAGTGTTCGAAGCGATAAGTAATCGGCCACTTCTGACCGCTCGGTTTACCTCTCGCTCCCATGAACTTCACTGACCCAGCTGGAAGGCCACCAAACTCATCGTCGTTATACTTCCCCGCAAGGGATTTAAGCACCAATTGATATGCTGCAGTCACATCGTCGATGGGCCAGTACTTCGTCAGCTGGAAAGCAAAGGTAGGCTGACCGTTGGAAACTCCTTGTACCTTACCATCACTTGAGATATTCACACCATTCTTGAAGTCAGGTGAGGTTCTGCCCCCGCCGGTGAACGGAGATGTCGCAAGAGCGTGGGTTAAAGTGACCTCCTGCAGGCCAATATCGAATTCATACTCAATGAAGTTTTCTTCCTTACGCTGCAGTTTCGCGTAGGAAGCTTTGAAATCCCAGCTGCGTTCATCAATATCTGTGATGTTGACGGCCTGCAGCACAGCCAATTTACCGCTCGGGAACGTGTAAAATGTAGGCAATAGGGGCATCAAGATTGCATACGCCGCAACTTCATCGGCAATCACTGGATGCTCGTCGTCAATGTAGACCGCCCAGACCGTTTCTGCACTCGGATCTTCCGAATCGGTCACTTGACGTTTTGCGAATCGCTCAGAAGCTCCCATTTACTCATCGTCTCCTACGGTTGCTTCTCGCATACGATTGTCGATGCTGTCCAATCGTTCGAGCTGTTGCTTACCGAGATCTTCCAGCGGCGAGACGCCCCCACCGGCGATGGAAGCAGACACACCCGATACAAATGTCCCAGTACTGCCTCCAGATTCACTGATCAGGTTCGCCGCCGAGCTCTGCGCGTTGGCAACCGCTTCACTTTTCGGATTTTTCTGTGCTTCAGCGGCTTTTGCCTGAGCTTCGGCAGCCTTAGTTGACAGATTTAGCTTGAGTTCTTCCAAGCGTTTCTGTGCCTCAGACAGTGCAGGGTTCTGGACCTTTGTCTTTGCTCGCTTAAAGTCTTCGGATACGATCGTCGAGAATTGCTGTTGCGTCGCTTGGCGTTGCTGGTCGCGCTGGTCTAATGCCTGGCCGCGTTCATTTGATCGACTATCCAGCCCCTTTTGGCGTCCGTCTGAACGCCGTTTCAATTCGCTATCGAGCGATGCTTGAATCTGAACTGATTGATCCTTGCCAAAGAACCCAAAGAACTCTTGTGCCTTAATGATCGCCTTAGCGATGGCTGTTTGAATTCCATCGATTGCGCCTGTGATATACGTCACGGCAATATCGAACCCAGCAACAAGAGCATTGCTTAGCTGATCGAAGTACTTTGCAATCCCAAAGTAGATCGACGCGCCGATCTGGACGATAGACTCAACGGCCGATCGCCACACGTTGACAAAAAAATCTGTGACATTTGCCCAAACCTGCTGGATTGTACCGGTCACCGTCAACCAAGCGACCTCGATCGCACCGAAGGCAATCTGACCGGCGGTCTCGAAGTCGCCTGTACTGATCGCTGCAACAATACCGTTCCACGCTTCGACGGCGGTACCGCCCAAGCTGCCGAACATTTCAGAAAGCTTGGTGAGCGATCCCGTTGCAGACAGCGCAGCGTATGTGATGTACACGCCCAGCCCTACAACAGCGGCGACAACCAGACCGATCGGTGACAAGAGCGCACCGATCACTGCTGCTACAGCTCCGAAGACTGTTGTGACAGTGGCCACGATGCCACCGATAATTGCACCCAGAGCACTGATCGTTGCTCCGACTCCCACGATGGCAATGCCCACGCCAGCGATAATCGCACCTACGGCGACTGCCCCTGCTGCGATCGCTGCAATCGTCTGAACAATACCTTGATTCGCAGCGATCCACTGTGAAGCCTTGGCTGTGATCGCTGAAACTGAATTGATTATTTTGGTAAGTGGAGCTGCGATCGCTGCCCCGATCTGGTTTCCGATGCCACCGATGACACGAGCGAATTTTGAGAACGCGTCGCCGAGCTCTTCTGCGTTAGCCGCGTCGATATCGCTGATCGAAATACCTAAGTCACGTGCTTCTTGTCGGAGCGCGTCCATGTCACGAATCATGGGCAAGAGTTTCACACCGCTCTTGCCAAAGATCTCCATTGCCTTGGCTGCTCGCTGCGTCGGATCAGCGACATTACCAATCGCTTTGGCAACCATGTCAAACTGCTGTTCGGGCGCCAGTTTGGCCAATTGAGCAGCGTTCAATCCGATCGAGGCGAATGCTTTCGCCATTGCGCCACCACCGGCAGCCGCTGACGTGATGCCCTTTTGCATTTTGCGAGTGGCACCTTCGACCGTTTCCAAGTCGGTGCCCGATTGTTCAGCCGCGTAACCGAGTTCGCTGATCGACTTGGCTGAAATACCTGTGCGATCGGCAGTGTCCTTGATCGTGGATCCAAAGTTCGCAAAACGCATCGTCGCAGCTGCGATCGGTGCAAGAACGCTGGTACCAATTGCGGCGACTCCAGCGCCCACACCGGCTACTCGAGAACCGATCGAAGAAATCCCAGAGCCAAAGCTTTTCATCTTCGCTTCGAGCCGCTTGAGCCCAGCGTCAAGCGGATTCAAATCAGCGAAGACGCGTACAAAGCCGCGTCCGGCTTCTATTTCTCGTGCGGACATATCGAGGCCTCCATCAATTAAGGTGCCGCGATGGTCTTATTAACCTGCAGCTTTCGTGTCCGTATTCGCATCAGGTTCATGCGTCTGCTTGGCCATGTAATCTCGCTCGGTCATCAGCCCAGCATCACGCAGCTTGATTGCCGCTTTAGCATTTTGCAGAGCATCAACCGCATTCAAATCACCCAGCTTTGCTGCTGCATCGGTAGGCTTAGCATCCACACCAGCATTTACAGCGTCTGCATTTGCATTATCGCCTGCATCAACAGCGTCCGTTTCCACGGAAACGACCGGAACAAAGTTCGGGTTCGAACGACGTTCGGCGAACCACGCATCTAAAAGCAACTCGACGGCCGGCATTGCTAAGGCGACAGCCGGAGCGGTCAAAACCTGACTAAGGGCCTGCTTCGCCAGGAAGCTGGCGATCGCACGGCTCTTTGCATGATTGCGACGGCATTTCATGAACGCTCGTTGTGCAACCTCAGTTATCTTTTGATCTGACATGTCTTTGTCCCTTCACAAACTGCTTGAACTGCCGCTTGGAATCGTCGGTGCGTTCACTATACGGATTGAAAAACTGCGCGGTCTTATTGTTGTTCACCCGTTGCAAAGCCAGGATGAGCATCGCGGTGTGATCCCAAGCCGCTTTGCGAGCCCCACGCAGTTGCGTGAACAAGTTGCGAACTTGGAACTCACCAATGTCGTACCCTAGCTCTCCTTGGCATTCGTCGAGCCATCTAAGGTGTTCATCGCCTTCGCCATTTCCTTTGCGGTCTCGGCGAGTGCCGTTCTCAGCATTGCCGAGCGTTGTGACTTTGGGTCCCAGTATTCTTCGAGTGCCTCCCACAATGCAGTCCGCGCTGCTTCAAACACAGGACCGGTGAAGCCAGCGTCAAATTGGTCTTGGTTTACATTGCGTTCGGATGCATTCGCCGACACGATCGACCACAAGCAATCTGCCAGAAACACATCATCCATGATGAATTCTCGCAGTTGCGTTACCGGCATCGACAAGTCGACGCCAGCAGACTTCGCGCGTCGCATCGCAGCAACGTTAATCTGCAGTTGCCACTCGCGATTTTGTTTATCCGTAAATTTTGCCATAGCCGGTAGCATTGTCCGTATCGAAGTGAAAAGGGAAAAACGAATTAGGTAACCGGCCCTTCTATGGGCTGCGGTGGATGCGCTATATCACGTGCCGGCTTCAACGTGAAGTCAATTTTCAAAATGTCTTCAAATGCCTGAGCTTCAGACCAAGAAAAGATCTTTCCAATGAATCGCCAGCCGCTTGTATCGGCTGATGCCTTCGGTCCGTCGAGTACTAACACGTCGATCTTGCTCTTTCCGATCGCAAGTTGTTCTAAAGCGACAAAGGTGGCATCCTCTTTGTCTTTAATCGCGTTGCCTGTCACCTCAATCGAAGTGAGTGCTACTTCCGATGCGCGGAATCCCCCGCCTCCACGGCAGCTTGCATCAACTTCGTCAAAGGTCAGGTTGAGCGTTGTATCGCGGAGACATCCCCATGCTTGCCAATCTGGATCGGCATACGGATCCTCTTCTACACTGACGTTGACGTACACAACGCATTCGACACCGCGAATTGCACCCATTTTTCAACCTCTATGCGTAAATGGCATTTTTCCAAAGCCCAGGTAACTTATCCGCTTCTTTTTCCAGTGCAGGCACCATGAATGGACGCGGTCTATATCGTGCTGCTTTACGTACTCGCCGTTTCAGCACGCGATCGAAGAGCATTCGCGTCGTAGACTTGCCTATCTCTAATGCCTCGATCGTGTCTCGCTCGGCTTTACCCGGCAACAATCTTGGTCCAATGACCGTGCTACGCGATTGTGGATCCCAGGCGAACAGAATGTTTTTCTTGAACATTGACGATGCGCGTGGTGGGCCACCGGGAGCCGATGGTTGTCCATCTTTGCGCGGACGTCCCAGCGATCGCTTGGCTGTTGTCATGATGAAGGCACCCATGCGTTTACCAATCTGCTCGCCAGCTTCCTGACCCTTACGGATTACGAGCGGACGATTCGATTTGTAACGCACTGAGGCTTTCATGCTAGGCGGTATTTCAAAACGAGAAAGCTTGATAAAACGCCGAGTTCTTCCAGGTCCTGCGGCATATACACCGGGGCGTGTTCGAGCTCGTAATAAAAGGCCCCTGCGATTCGTTCGATGCGAAGCGGACCTGCAGGATCGTCCCCATTTTCAGCTCGCCAAAATCCCTTGATGCGGTCCACTAGGGCAAGTACTTGGTCGGCCCAATCTACTGGGTCCGTCTGTACGCTGGTTACAGCACCAAAGGGATTGCTGCCAGCCTTTGCCGCCGGATCGGGCCCGGCCTCTTGGACCGCAATAATAATCTCGAATTCTTCCTGGTCGCCCGTTCGTGTCAGCATACGAAGGCGCGCATCACCGCTGTAGACCGTCACATATCGCTTGCCCGGTTCGAATTCTTGTCGCAAGGTGCGTCGTTTATACGAGCGACTGATGACCAAAGAAGCATCATCTGACAGCAAGGTCACTAGTCTCGCTTTCAATGCTATCGGCAAGTCGCTAAATCGGCTCATTATTCACCAACAATTAAAGTGTGAACTCGCATCGCAACCCGATGCTCCATCCATCGAGCCGCTTTGCCATCGCTCGGATGCTTGGTAACCCGATACCTAACGCCAGCCTCATCAATGATTAAGTCGCCTTCCGCTGGTTCGATCGCCCCAGCGTCTCGCACCAAGTCAGCCGCTCGGATGATCCAGTCTACGCGATCACTTTGGATCGTCGTCTCATTACTCACTGCACCATCCGTCGCAGACTTATTAGCACGTGTCGCCCGGATTGGCGCCGTAGCTTCGCCGCGTTGGTAAGTCACCGGTTCACCAGCGAACTTATCGACTTGTGCCAGTCCACGATGCAGAGCTGCAGTAATGCGTGACAAGGTCATGATTCGTAGCCTAGGCTGCCGGGCATTTCCACATCAGTCAACTCAATCGCTTCCTTGACTCGCGCGCAATGTTTGCGCAGCTTCATCAGTTGATCGGCCTGAAAAGCGAGTCGCTTACCGTCTAGGTCTCTCGAAGCAGCATGGCTCTCCCGTTCCTGGGCTAGCAGAGTTGCATTTTCCTGCATTCCTAGCCAATAACGCTTTGAGCATTCGGAATGATATTTACAATCGGAATGCAAGCCTCTGTTGAGGATTAGCAGCATCGCGGTTGTGGCGCCGAGAATGATGGTAATGATTGGCAACATAACTCAAACCCTCGAATTTCAAATTTGAACTAACCGGGTAACAGCCCGCGAACCAATTGAACTGCATCGATCACCGGACGCAGCGACTCAGCTACGCGCCAAACCTGCCAAGCTGCGAAGCAAGTAGCAGCGCACAGAACGAACATGATCGCGACAGCAATTTCATTCTTCATGCGATGGCTTTCTCAAGATAAAAACCTCGCATCGTTCGAACCGATGCGAGGTTGCGGTTTCACTCAGCCAAGGATCTGTTCCAAGCTCCGCTGCTGTAGTTTGAGCGTGTGCGTCTAGTTCGCTCGGCACTCACAGCTCGCCAGGCGTGATCGCAAGCGACCTTCTCACTGCGCCCTCAGCGAATTTGCATCGTTACCGTCGTGGGCAATTCGGACCTTTGCAAGGCCGTCGAGTTGGCCCATACACCGTAGGCTCTGGACCAAGATCCGGTTTGTTAAACGTCGTAGGCTGTGGACAGTTCGGGCAGCTCGTCCCCACCGTGCAACCAACACTACCAACTATCAACATAACTCCCAGCAAACCCATCAATCCCATCATTCTCATCGCATCGTCTCCATAGGCCTGTCAACTGTCACTCACGCAGCAACCAACCTAGGGCAACGACCGACAATCCATTTACAGCGAGCCTTTTGCCTTCGTTTCCCGTCGAAGATCCAGCAGCAATTCGTCCAATTGCTGCTGTTCGCGCTCCAGTGCAAGAGCGTTCGCTCTATCGACCATTGCTTGCACCTGGCGACGATTTAACGTGCGAGTTCCATCATTGCAGCAGTCGTCATCGTCGCGGACGCCATAGATTGCCACCGGTGTTGGATCCGCTTTCGTGACCCGAGCTGCAACGCAGCTGCGTCGCTCATGCGGAGGGCACTGGCAATCGTACGGATCGCGGCCGCAACCGCAGTCACTCTCGCGTCGACGTTGGGTAGGAGCTTGCGTTGCAGCAGCCTGCATAAATCGGCGTCGCTCCAATTTCTTGATCTGCCGAACCGAATACCAGACGATGCCCAGCACAGCAAGCAGCACTACGACGCCGACAACGATTAGCACGATTTGAGTTGTTTGATCCATCATTAATTCCTGCTTAAACGTTTACTGCCGAAGGTGGACTCGGTCTGTTTGGCCCATCGTCATCATCCGTAAGGGCGTGACCGATAATCACCGCTGAAATGATCGGCGACGCCCCAAGTAGCAAGCAACATACAATCGCCAGCACGCCGACAAAAATCAAAGTCAACCGCGTCTCCGGATTCAAGCCCACAGCCGTGTTGAGCGTATCCGGTACTGACACATCCAATTGAGGATTAAAAAACGGCCGTCGCCCACCGCCCGTTGGCGTGTAAGGCTCCGGAGCCGAATTGCGAGGCATGAAATAACTGCCACCTGGCCCGCGATCGAAGCGTGATGCGTTCTGCATTTCCTGCTGCAACACTCTCGGATCAGCCACAACGGCCAATTGATTGGCCTGCATTGCCGCTTTGCCCGTCGCCTGAAAATACCTCGCAAGCCAACCCGCCATAGACGCTTCATCCGTCGGCGTCTGCTGACCGGCCACAGAACACCAAACTGCCCCGCGTCCGTCGTCATCGGTCTGCTGCACAAGTGCCAAAATTGGCATCTGTCCTTGATGCTTCTGAAGCAGGTCCGCGTGATGTTCCATCGCTTGCGGCTCGTTGACATGCATCAATCGTACATTGCTCATGCGTACCCATTCGACCATCTGCGATCGCGGAAGCGTTAGCATTGCAGCGATATGCTGCGAGAGTTGACCACCATCGTGGATCAGCAACAAGTGAAATTCCTTGCCTGCGGTCAATTCACCATTAGTGACGACGCTTGCGCGTTTGTCTTGCCCGTAGCCTAGGTTTCCGGCCTGGGTCAAAAGCATCATCAGGATCAAAATTCGCAGCATCGTCATTTTCCTTCCATGAACTAACTATTGAGAACGCAAGCTGGAAGCAAACGCCACTACTTCGGCAGCTTCGTCACTTGCCACTTGCCATTGATCGTGCCAGGCGAGCCCAGCTTTGCCCCGTACCCACCGCCGCGGCTGTTATACAACGATGGCAAATACACTGAATTTGGACCAAGATCAAACCAAGGCCGCGGCACATAGGTCGGCGGTACCGGTTGAACGCTAATCGGGTAAGGCGTCGGATAAGGCGATGGAAACGGAGCTGGATAGGGATTCAATGGGTACAGGGGATTGACCGCCAACGGTGCAACCGTGTTAGGACAGCAGTTTGACTGTTGCTGCGCCAATGACTGCGGAGTAACCGGCCTAGATTTCATTCCCGTGACTAGGTCACGCACTAGCCCGGTGTCATGCTCGTACGCGTGACGGCCAGGCTCCAACCAAACTTGTTGGCCACCTGGCACATTAGCCCAACCCTCTTTTTTCACTTGCCCGCAGGCTAGGCTTGCACCCATGGCAAGCATCAGAACTCCCATGATTCCCAGCATTCCCACAGCAAGCGTCTTTCTAATTCGACCACTCATCAGATCACCACCTTTCGTAAGTTCGCGCATACGTCCTCGGGACAACCTGGCGCACCCAAGGAACACAGGCAAAGCCACCATACGCATGCACCCAACTATCAATAAACAGTTGTTTTTCAACAACGATGTACGCTTCAGGAAAGTTGTTATCCAGCAGCAATGCCACCGGTTGACCATCGATCACATCGAAACCGCAAAACGCGATCGAGTGACCGGGATAATAAAAAATGATTGCCCAACGATTTTCGCGACTTGCTTCCTCGAGAAGTCCGACATCACCGTCTTCAGTTGCTCCAAAGATCACGCCTTGCGCATTGAACTTATCTAGCAAGCGGCCGGCACTCTCAGGTCCTTCGTAGCCGCGAGTCGCATTTTCGAACCAAGCGAGATCAAGGTCGTACTCACCGGCCACGCGAGCGACCATGCGAGTACTTGCATGCACGCAGGATCCACCGCTATCGCCGTCGACGTCGGTACCGATCCAATTCTTCAGACGCAGTTCGACAGGCAGATCGGCTGCCGGCGGCGGCTGCGGTTGATCAGGCAAGTAGACCAAGTTAGGACCTGGCGCCGTGCAACCAAGTAACCATGCGATCACCAGCACGAGCAATAGCACTCGCCAACGTTTTTCGGCGTGATAAACCGGATCTTTTAAGACGATTTGCAACCTCCGTTTCTACCGAAACGACTTAGCGATCTTGAGGCTTAACTTGCTTGGCTTCGATCGTCAAACGTTTGCAGCTTGCACCGGCCCATACCGCGTTCGCATCGGCAAACTTATCAATGACGGTCAAATTGATCGGCGGTGTCTTACCGTTTTCCGGCAGCGTCACTTGCACCCCAGGTTCACAACGCGACAAGATCTCTTCAAGCATCTTGTCGCTCTTCGCGTAATTCGCTTTACCGGCAGCCAGATAGCGTTGTTGCTTAGTGAACAGTTCGACCACATCTTCCGGCACTTTGTCGCCCGGTTGCAGTTTCTTGTTCGCTTTGTCTTTTGCCATCATGGCTTCCTAACTTCAAAAAACGTGCGCCATCACCACTAACGCTAGCCTTAGCGTTATGCAGACTTGCCGTGATTATTCAGCAGAATATCCACAGTCGTCTGTCCGCTGGTCTTAGCCACATCAGCGCGGCCCATGACCTTATTGCCCGAGGTCGTGCTGGTCGCTTCTTTATTGGTTGCGTCCCAGTACACAAGAGCGTCGAGCGCAAAAGTGTCGGTTGACTTTGCTTTCACGCGGAAGCGACCTTTAGCCGTGGCTGAGTATCGCTTGCCGGTTTTCACACCGGTCAAACCAGTGACGACGCCAGCTCGCAGCATGCCGTCGAAGACAACGTCACCAGAAACCAGATCCGCAGCGGCGGTGCCTTGGAACTCGTCACTGTCGCTCAGGTATTCAGCTTGAAGCATTTAATGCTCTCCCGCGTTACGAAAAAAGTGTTTTATAAAAGGGCATCCGTGCCCAGTAGCAACGTTCCGTCGTCGCTGTGTTTCTACTCTCCGCTTTGAGCAGCGGATTCTGTATCTGTTGCCTTCGGTTCTTCCAGCACGGCACGGATTGCAGCGTCGCTCGCCTTGCCGATACCTTCAATGATTCGGAAGGTCTTATTGGCTGCGAGGTACTCGCGAGCCTGTGTTTTGGTAGTGATCGATGCTGCCTTCAGGAGATCGACCACGCGCAATTCCAATTCGGTGCCGGTCAGCTCATCATCCGTCGGAATAACCAGCGGCGTTTCGGGAATAACTGGTGTTGTTTCAGGAATGACGGGTGTTGTTGCAGGAATAACCGCGGGGTTCGAATCAGGAATAACCTGTTTTGAACTCCTCTCATCATCGTCGTCATCACCATCGAAGTTACCAGGGCCAGCCTCAACAAACTCTTCCATTCGAGTCCACCCAGACCGCGAACAACTTTCGCGATTGTCTTTCGGAATCAACTCAATCGGTGTGCCAGCGTCGAACGATTGACCGTCGCAGCACACTGTTCGATTCAATACTTCGCGTTGCATGGGTGAACTCTCAGATTTCAAAGGTCAAATCGTGATCAATCGCAAACCGGAAGCGTTACACCACTTATGCAGTGACTTTCATCATCGAACGCCAATCAAGTGCCTTGGCGCCAACAAAGTGCTTGACGGTGATGTTCAAACCGAACTTGCCACCGGTCAGCTGGGTGACCATAACAAGAGGCACCTGACCGGTACCGGCGAGGAATTGCACCTCGATCGTATGTCCTTCAGCCGAGACCAAGAACCAGGTGGTCAGCGATCCGGCGAGTGTCGTCTTGCTGCGTGGATCCACAACTCCGTTTGCCAGTCGAGCTTCCTCGATTGGGGTGATGTTGCGAGTCGCCAGCGAGTTCATATTGCCAGCACCGCTGTCGTTGCTGATGAAAGCAGACTTCGTCAATTGCAACGCCAAGTCGCCCAGATCGGTAGGCACAACCAGGTGCGTAGCGGGCAGATTCAGCGAAGCGTCGCCGTCCTTCTGCTTACCAAGTTTCGCACGAGCTGCTTGCAAAGTCGGTTGAGCCAGCGCAGAGCCTGTCAGCAAGTTGCTGTGCGATGCGTGGAACAATGCGACTGCGTCACTCATCGTAGCGTTGGCAAGCAGCACGCTCGCAACCAAGGTCGGACGCAGACGAGCTGCAGCCTGACCAAAGTCGATCGGTGTTTGTCGCAAAAGCGAAAAGTTATCATTGATGAAGGCGATTTCATCGATCTCGGTTTGTCGTGAGAATCGATCGACCTTCACCTTTTCAGCGTTCGCACTGCGACCAGTGCTGTCGGCGGTACCGGTTTCCGGTTGAATCGTCAGATCCGGAGCCGATTCCAGTCGTGTACGTGAATGCTCTTCCAGGTTCAATTCGTCGTTGGTCGTTGTCCAACCTTGTGAGAAATCCCCCGATTCGCGATAGGCTTGAATGGCCATCGAACCGATGGTTTGTTCGTATAACGCGGAAACTGCACCGGTTGAAAAAGCGGCTTGCAGAGTCGCGTGATGATTGCGGCCGCTTGGCACCGAGTGACCGTTGGCTCGCAGACCATGTGCAACCATTTCCATCATGGTTACATCGCGAAATTCTTGGGCCTGATCCATGATGCGTTGGCGTTCGGCATCGTTCACGGGTCGTGTTTGCCAGCTTGGTACGCTGTGGTGATTTGGCACAACGCGATCGATTGGACGGTTAGCTCGCAACATGATTGCGGCTTGCAATGCACCAATCGAACCGCGTTCTGCAGGACTGGTCGAGTGGGCAGCAGGCACACGTGGGCGACTGTTGCGAGTTGCATATAAAGCGGCTTGACCAACGGTCCAACCACTGCGAATTGCATGCGCGACGAGGGTGGCGCCATTGGCACCCGCTTCGGTTACGACTGGATCACCAATGGTGGTTGCAACTTCACGGATCCCTTGGATGCGTTCTTCTTCAGCGGCCAATTGTTCACGCGAGGCTTGCAATTGAGCTTGTAGGGAACTGGCCTGCAGGCCTGCGCCACCGCGTGAAGCGGTTGCTGCAGCAACGGCTGCTTGGGTCTGCTCGGTCGAATTGGCGGTATCGGTCTGATTGGTCTTATCGGTCGATTCGGTCTTATCCTTGGAAGCCGTTTCCGCAGAAACGGTTTCGCTTTCGAACTTGGCTAGCAGGCTCTTTTTCTGCACTTCGGTCAAATCAGCCTCGTTCAAACCAAGATTTGCAAGCCACGCGGCAAAATTCATCGTCAAGACTCCTGAGGATTGAGAGGCCGCGATCGCTGGCCGTACATTGGGATCACCTGCAACGGTGACGAAAGAAACTTCGTTGAGGACACTGTGCCGAACCAAGAGCAGCGGACCAGTGAACGTTTGACCGTTCGCCTGCACCGAGATCCCAGCCTCGATGAATTCGTACGACATGCTGCCAAGTCCGATACTGCCCCGCCACGGAAAACCGTTTTTGGAGCTGGCTCGAATCTCTGCAGAGTCGTCATTCTCGACGCTGAAAACACCCTCGCACATGATCGAGTTCCCGAGAGTCACGCTGGCGTGGCCAACGGGTCGCTCGCAATCATGTTGGCGATGAACGGGAATGGAATCCGCAACCTCAACGCCCGCAATATCGACGACGACAGGGCCATCGTAATACACGCCCATGAGATTCGGAAACATCTGCCCGCCGGTGTAAGCCTCGATTGAGAACTTCGGCAGACCATCGTCTGATTCGCTCATCACCGCAGCCGCCGTTAGCGTCATGCGTGCAGCACTGTTCAGCGTTGGCTTCGCCTTCGCAGCGGTTAGCTTAAACGCTGATGCAGCAACTAGCGCTGTGCCAACGTTACGCAGTAACGATTTGCCACGTCGACGAGACTTACGATTCGGCAGCGGTTGATTTGGCGGTGTCCATGTCATGCCGCCAAATCTAGCGGCGACTGTAACCGCAGCGTTACAGGTCGTCGCCTAGGCTGCTGCTTGCTCGGGCGGTTGTTGCTGTTGCTGTGGACCCTGTTGCGGTACCGCAGGCGTACGCAATGCTCGCTGTGCGAACTCAACGGCCAGCTGTTCCCACTGTGCATCCGGATCCAACTGCTGCTCGGTAAAGTAATCGCGTTCAGTCATCAGCCCAGCATCGCGCAAAGCAATCGCCGCATCGGCATCTTGTTTCGGATTGACAGAGATCACCGGCTGCCAAGCCCATTTGTGTTCCAAATCGTCGATCGTATATTTTCCGACCGCTGACCAGGAGTACTTCACCTCTGCCAACCACCACATGAAAATGCGATCTAAGGCTTCTATTTCCCATTCAGATCGCTCAACATCGATCGCATGATAATAAATCTGATGATCCAGCCTGGCCGAGCTGTAGTTGTAGCCACTGGAATCCCCTCGAGCCTTATTGGTCGGCATGTGAATGCATCGAGCGATTTCCTGCAGGATCGCATTGCGGAACATCTCATACGTTGTCGTTGGCTGCTCAGCCTTCATTTGCTGCATTTCGTAGCCATACGGCAATGCAGTCATCATCCCGCGATCGATCTCGACTGCATCGAATGCTTGTTGTGGCTTTCTGTTTTCATCCTCGCCAAACGCGTTGAGAATCGTTTTCAGCACGACCGCGAAGTCAGCGGCCGTTTCGGCAGCCAAGATCGTTGCTAGCGTGTACCGTCGCAAGAAAGCGAAGAGAGGAAGTGCCGGCGTCACCTCTGGCACACCACGAGCCTGACCAGGTCGCAATTGACTGAATAAGTGAATCACATGATCGGCCCCAACTTTGTTGGCATCGACGCGCCCGAAGTTGCGGCCGTCGCCCGGGTGAGCTTTTAGAATCTCGTATTCGATCGGATTACCATTGTCATCAAACCGGATCCCATCAACGCTGTTTGGATCCAGTGCACCATCGGTCCAGTCTGGCGAGCTGACTTGATCGCATTCCACGAGTCGCAGATCGAGTTGTACATCGCCGCGGAGTCGTGGGTTGCTGGTCGCAAGAATAAATGCTTCACCATCGACACATTTGCTCAGCCGTGCCGTTCGCAACTTCGAAGCTAGTTTGACTTGCTTAGCCCAGATCTTGAAGCGTTTTTCAATGTCACGAGCCAGCTTTTTGTTTTTCAATAGCACCTGCAGGCTGGGACCCGTCGTAACGAAGTCGTTTGCCAAAGTCTTCACAATGCCATTGGCAAAGGAATTACTTTCGAGGCATTCGTACCGAGATCGCGATCGTAGTGTCCGCCTGACACTAAGCGAGTTCGCTTGTTGCGGTGCAAGGTTATCCGCCCACCGCCAATGCTTTTGGTTTTCTTCCGTGTATTGCGCAGCATCGTAGGACGCAGACAAACGTGCACGAGCTTGCGATTTTGCAGCTATCACCGCGCGTTCACGAGCTGTAGGAAGCGGATTACCGTACTGGTCTAATATTCGTGGAGTGCTCATGCAAAGGAGCGTATGCCCACGCACACGTCGCGATTTACAGCTCGCAGCTTGTAACGCCCATGATCTGCACCGCGGTAGATTCACCGCCATGCCAGACGAAACCCCACAACCCGACGTCGCAGCGGCTGCTGCGGATCCAACTTCGATCACTGTCGACGGTGTCTCTGTCACCAATCGCACGGTCGAAGAAACCATTGCAGCTGAGCGGCATCTTGCCAGCAAAACTGCTGCAGCGACCAACAACACGTTTGGTATTGCCTTTCGTCGAATCATTCCAGGCTCTGCCGTTGGCCAATAGGAGATCTCATGTTTGAGCGTTATCGACGTGAGCATAAATTCACATGGGCCAATGGCGACACTGATTCGGCTGCGATCGAGCTCGGCGGCGGATGCTTTGGTACGCTGTTAGTCCCAAGCGGGTCCGCGCTGATCGGCAAGACACTGCAATTCGTCGCAGTTAGCGATGGATCAAGTGCTCATGCCGACACGCCTCTGCTGTCAACCGCAAAAACGCTTGCCGCCGGAGCCAATGCACTTTCCGCTGATGAGATCGCGGAAGTCGGAGCAATCGGACGTTGCATCCTGCGACTTAGCTCAGCGGTGAATGCAGCCTCGTTTGCGACTCTCTTATGGAAGTCCTAGTGTCGGAGCTGATTCGCTGATCGATTTGCTTTGGAAGCTGGGTCCTATGTTTGGAATTACGCGATCACCAGTTGACTGGGAACATGATTTGCAATTCACGCTGCAACCAACCAGTAGGTCGGTTGTAGAAACGGTGCAGGCGACGTTTACCGCTCACGCATCCGGTAATCCCAGCTACCAGTGGCAACGCAATACTGGTAGCGGTTTTAGCAATATTTCCGGCCAGACTGGCAGTAGCCTGACCATCACGGCGTCGCTTGCTGACGACGGCAACGTATATCGCGTTGTGGTGACAAAGGCCGGCCAGTCGATCACGAGTGATGAAGTGACGCTTACTGTTACTGAAAACCTCGGCATCGGCTTCATGACAATCGGTTCAACTTTTCAGGTAGCATAAATAAATGTCAAGAGCAGCAATCAAAGCAACTTTCGAAACTGGCGATGCTCCAACACAGGCACAGTTTGCTACCTTTATCAATGAAGCTCTACCAATTGTCTACGTAGACTCAAGAGCTGCCAACGATTCTGGTGATGGTGGATCTTCAACGCCTAAAAAAACACTTGCAGCAGCAGTAGCTTTGCTTGTTGAAGGCGGAACGCTTTCACTTGCTAGAACTGGCCGTTGGCATGAAATGCTAGACCTGTCTGGAAAGCAATTTATATCTATCGTCGCGCATGGTGATGGCGAGCTTCCAATCGTAGATGGATCGCGACTTATCCCAGCCGCTTCCTGGCACGCTGACCCCGGTGCGCGGGCCGGTGTTTACTATGCAGACGTAACGCACGTAACGGCGATGGGCGAGCTTGCTGGCATTAACTATCAATACAAGCTCTTTGAAGAGACCTCGCGTAAGAAGCCATGGGAAACCTTGTTAACCCGCAAGTTAGATGGCGGGTCGATTTCCGCCAATCTCGACTGGATTCGCGATCATCCAGGTTCATTCACTGTTCATGGTCAAGGATCGGCAGTAGCGAATCCAATTGGCCTCGGACTAACAGCGGTTCGATATTGGATTAGTACAGCCGATGGAAGCAGCCCAGCATCAAACGACATTCCAGTCTATTATTGCGAAGCCGAAAAAGTCGGCTACTTCGACCTTGGAACAAACCTCACTGACATAATATTCCAGCGCTGCGCTGGTAAGGACACGCTTGGCTCCACTCAGTTCGGGCCGGTAGGGAAACTGACTCGTGTTTTCATTTATGATGCGACCTGTCACGGAACCGTTTTGCAGGGCGGTCATTATGAGGACTGCCACTTCTATGGAAACTACGTGGAGTTTGAACAAGCGGGCGGGGCCATCGTTCTATATCGCAGTGCCACCGACAACGGCCCAGGCGATACTCGAATCGTGAATTGCTCAGTCACCAACTTTAGCGCGGGCATGCTTGAGCATGGCAACGGCGTTTCTCCCTTTGCCAACAATAGATTGGTTCTAAGAAACTTCACTGCTTACCGGTGCCGACACGCTTTCTTAGGCGGACCTTGGAAGCATGGAATCGACGGAGACGGAATCAACGCTATCGAGTGCATGTATGCGTTTGCGCTGACGGGCATCGGGCACCGAATTAAGAACGTGAAATACATTTCGTCCGAAGGAAGTTTTCAGCCACAAAGCACCATCTTCCGAGCGTTCGTAGTACTTGGTAATCAGGACGGAATCGAGTCTGAAGCTACAATCGAAAACTTCGAGTGTATCTTCACTGACGAGAGTGGAGCCTACACCAGCTTCGCGGATTGCTATGAGAACTCAACACTCAATTTGATCCGTGGAACCAATGTCGGAGGCAAGATACCGTCGTCGCCCGGATACCGTGAAGGCACGTGGAACCTTACCGACGTTTGTTTGGGAAGCATCAGCCCAACCTACGCGCAGTTCAGCGAGTGGCCAATCGCAAACTTCAGTGCTGTCAATTCGCAGTTCGACTTTGGTGCAAAGACACTCGAAGAAATTCAAGCTCACTACCCCGGAACGGTTGATGATGATTGCATAGTTCCGTTCTACCGGCAACCCTACGTGCACGAAGTCGAAGCGGCTGAAGTGAGCTATGAAGACTCGCCGTTTGCCTACACGGCAACGGGTGTCGCTGGTGATGCGTTCTTCCGCTCAGCAGCATTCGCAACTATCGTCGATACATTCAAGCGAATACGGATTGCGGGAGTAGGTGCCGCAGGCGCTGACTTACATTTGGTCGACTTTACAACCGACCCTGGAAACAACGGAGGGGGCGGGGAAAAGGCATACACACTAGGACTAGGCCAGACAACATTACCCAACAGCTTCAGTAGTGTTTTGATCGAGCTGCAATACTTCAATAAAACTATCTGGCCTCAGTACGCAGGCACAGCATTGCTTGATCCTGATTTGGATCATGTGAGGCTGAGCAACCCAGAGCACTTTTGTGTTGGTCAGTTCATTCGACTCGGCGCAGTTGCAGGACAGAAGCCGCTTGGATTGTTCCAGATCACTGCGTTAGTTGGAGCCGTCGCAACGCTTGATCGTGACGTTAAGTGGCAGTTCTATAGCGTGGGCGGCGGCGACACGATCTATGCGAGCCATACCGGCGCGGCAGGCCAGCCCTGTCCTACTGTTGTTGTTAACTTCGGATTCCCCTTGATACCTAAACTCGTAACGGGTCGCGTAGGTCTTAATGGAACTATCGAGTTTGCAGAAGGTGGATCGCCTCTGGCGTTCGGCGAAGACACTCAGTACAGCGTAATGTCTCCACGAACAGCCGGTACACTAACAAGTAGTGGGGCGTACTCAGCCTACGTTTACTGGTCCAACGACAAAGGTGAGATAACCAATGGATTCCCGGTTAATGAAGGCGATGTTATAGACCTTGCTTGGCTAGTCAAAATCCCAGAGTACGAGCCACAGTACGTCGTTGACCCTATCGTTTGCAAGCAAGTACTCATTGAGCCAAGGTCGATACTCTCTGAGCGTGGAATCGGCTATCAAGGCAGAGGAGTTACAAAAACCGTACTGGGTATCAATAGGTTTGGCAACTTCGATCCTTCAACTTTGCCGAAATCATAGTTGTCTTCGTTTCCACAGCAACGTTACTTTCGCTTAGCCATCGCTTCAGCTCGCATCTGAGCCAGCGATTTGGCAGGCTCCTTAGCTTTGCTCGACTGCCGCTGCACGCCTGGCACACAGCCACTCATCAAACCAAGCGTTGCGGCCATTACACAGCAATCGAGATAGTGATTGTCGCGACCTGGGATCTCGGCCCATTCGTGCAGCTTGCGGCCGCGTCCCTCGGTCTCGATCGGATACTCGGCAGACAGATGATCAGCCAACATCCGATGGCTCGCAATTGACGACTGAAACAACGTCCATGCACTCCGTGCCGATGGCTCGATCGTCAACCGTTGAGCCAACATCGACTTGACCGAGTTGGTATCGGCGATCACGTGACGCGGCGTCTTAGTTCCTTTCGTCGCGGGCATGAACCAATCTGCCCCTGAGCGTTCACCGACTTTCTTCTTGCGCTCGGCCAAGCTCGGCTGCTTGGCGGAAACCCCTTTGCCGTGAAATGGCAGCGGGTTTAACGTCGACTGGCGACAGACTTCGTAAATCGTATCTCTCGAGTAACCGTAGTTCGCATCGATAATGTAGCCATCGATCGGCATCATGGCGCCATCGTCGCGCACATACTTGCGAGCTGCGATCATGTTCAACAATTTATTCGTTCCGAGAAACCAACCGGTCTCTATGTCCGGTGCACCGGTCGCCATGCACAGCGAAATCTGCAATTGCTTTAGCGTCCAGTAATTCCCAAGCGGTTGCTCTGGGTAGCATCCGTAGTCAACGATCCAGCCGGTGAAATCTTCGGCCAACGCTAACACCAAGTAAAAGAGCACGTCTTGCTGCACGTCCGTCGCGCAGAACAATCGCGTAGCTTGGCGTGGGATCTCATGCCGCTTGTACCCGTTCACTCGCAAGACGATGTCGTCGGACACCGGACAAGCGACCAGGCCGATCGCCGTGTTGCTCAAATGCGGTTGGTTTTGATACTCGGCATCGAATGTCGCAGGGTTCGCCAGTTTGAGATTGAATGCGTTTTGAATAGCACTAATCTCACCATTTTCTTTCAGAAAACGAGCGGCCCAAGGTACTTTTGCTCCGCGGTTCATAACCTGCAAATGTTGTGAGTAGTACTTCGTGGCGTTCGGTAACTCAGTCTCCCCGGCTCGTAGATCCTGCTCGCGAAGCTCGGAGTAGTGCTCCCAATGTTCAAGATTATCGGGCCACTTTTCAACGAGCGAAAATGTCTTGCCTTGCCAGTGTGGATTCAGACGTCGATCAAGCAATCGATCAGCCAAGTCACCTTTGCGAATGATCGTTAGCGTGCACATGCCCGCGATTCGTTTGCCTGGACCGGCTAGACCGAGAACTGCACCGTTGAGCAGCGTTTCGCGACGTTCGACTTGTGCGACCACCTTTGCCGATTGGTCTGTTTGCAAATCGTCACCGAGAAACGCATCCGGCCGCCAGCTCTCGCCATCGGCCGTCAAATGGTTCATACCGCGAATACGCGTTAGCAGACCTGCAGCACGGATCACTCCGCCCGAGCTGACCGAATTTGGAATGGTCGGCAGGTTGATGTACTTGCGACCTGACCAATGAATGCGAGTGCCTTCGCCGTCGCATGTTTGACCTGACGTTCGTTTTGCTTCACCTTCGAGGCAGCGGATCGGATAGCAAGTTTCTGGGAAATCCTCCAGGAGTAAATCATTCGTTTCGAATTGGCACTTGATACGATCGAGCGATTCGCTGGCCGCTTCCTGGACGGCGCCGATCATCACCAGGTAGTGGCGCCAACCGTACAGCATCGCCAAGATCGCCGCACATTCAGCCAGCGTCGTCTTGCCGGATCCACGCGGCATACCGAGCGCGAACAGACCACCATGTCGCAGCGTTTGGTACAGGCAATCGATTACTTCGATGTGCTGATACGACCACGCATGCGGAAACAGGTCGCTGAAGTACGTCTCAAGTGCGAGCTGCAGGTCGGATTCGCAGGCCTTGCGACGTGCAGGATCGACGATCGGCGGGATAGCACCGATCTCACGTTCACCCGCCGATTCGAGTCGAGCGCGTCGTGCAGCTCCTTCTCGATGTTTTTGATATGCAGCATCCGACTGCTTTCTTTGCTTCGCCATGCCACGAGTGTGCAGCATGTGACCCGAGCTACTTTACACCTTGGACTGTGGACTACCACCGTGGAAGTGGATAAACGTCCCGTAAGTCGCACCAAGAGCAAACGCAATTAGCGCGATCAATCGCTTCACGATTAAGCCGCCTTCAGCTCTGGAATGTCGCAATCCCGCGGTATCGCATAAATTGCTTTGACCGCCACCCAGTCGATCGGCCGTTCAACTTTGCGCAGCCGCCGAGCTGATCCGCATTTGCGACAGTTGGCCGGTCCGTAGTAGGTGATCTGGTCGCGAGTACTAACCGCCAAATCAAGCTGGCCGCATTTGTCGCAAGGCTTGCGAGCTGCAGGACCTTGCATTGCGACGCGTGGAAGCTTCCATCGCGGTGGCAACGGTGGCTTGTTCCTACGCCGCATCACGTGGCCTCGCTCTCGCATGATTGGCGTCGAGCAGCAGCCTGGTGAGCGATTGGCCGCTGAGATCAATCGCGATCGCCATGGGATCCACGGGCGCCGGGAGTAAGTACAAATCACCGATCTCGATCGAGCCTGGCTGCAGTGACTCGAGCCAATAGCGAGTATCGGGAATTGGGATGTGAATCAAGGTCGCTGCGGATCGACGTATCTGTTTCGCTGTAAATGCGAGAGCGTCGGGGCATGGCCCCGGGCCCAACGACGTGTGCCCATCAGCGGCTTTGGGATCATACAATTTCAGAACAAGCAGCGGCGGATCCATGCGCCGCTGGATCGTATTGGCCAGCACGGGCAATTGCAGCGTGAGATCGTCACGCATCTGCTCCCCGGCCGAATTCATTAGCAACACGCTCAGCCGATCCGCGGCGTAGACGTGTCGAACCTTGCACAGAGCCACCAGCCCGAGCTTTTGCATACCGCGTTACCTCCTTGGTGATTTGGCAGCGAACAGGGAACATTGTACATGGTCGCTTCCAAAAACCTGCACCGTTTCCACGGAAACGCGGAGTGCTAGCTATGCCTTACTGGCTCTTGATCGGTGCGTCAAGTTTCCGGTGCTGGCAGCGGTGCCCCAAACAAATCGTCGATCTCCTCAAGTTTACGCAGCGTGTGCAAGTGCTCTTCTGGCACTTGATCAACGATCACGACATCAGTCGCTATCGTGTAAGTGCAACTCGGCTCATCCCAGCCCACAACTTTGCCTGTCGTATCGCGGTAGAAACCACGCGTGAAAAAGACCTGTTCGCCGAAAGTGAAAATCGGCTCCACTGTGGTTGTGGCCGCGATCGGCTGTGGTGTCCTGAGCTTGTCTTGGTCGAGACACAACATCATGATCATTACGACGGTAAATGCGCAGCAGAATCCGGCCACCACGCGTCGCCACGGGAAGGTACGAACTTCCAAATCTGCTGCCTCAGCCTGAATGCGTTCCGGTGTTAAACTAACCATTTGATTCTCCATTTTCATTAAGACGTTTAATCCAATCGTCGGCAGATGCAAACTGCATTCGTGCTCCGCCGTCGTACATGTTCAGCAGCTCGGCGTAATGACTTTGGAGCTTGACGCTTTTCTCTAAAGCGTTGCGCAAGACTGCAGGATCAACTTCCATACAAGCAACCGTCTGCGACAAATCGATCTCACGTACAGTGCAATTGCAATTCATCGATTTTTCACCGCACAATTCGCAACTCATGCGATTAGTTCCTTTCGTAAACACTCGTGATCTTCTTACGGCAAGTTTTCCTTCTGCAGTGTTTCTCGATGATGTCGATCAATTTCAGCATGCAGATTGATTAATCTCTCGGAAGGATCCTCCTCGAATGCTCCTGCTAGTGTTTTGAGCCTTGCGTTTACCTCGCATAAGGACTCAATGAATTCCCCATCGACAAAGAAATGTCCAGCCCGATGACATTCGTTGCAAAGACGCACTACGCTCCCAAACAGCTCGCGATTTGAGAAGTTTCCGATTAACACGGGCAGCGAGTAACTTTCATGATGCCAAGTCAATCCTGTTGTAGTTTTGCAGCATCGACAAAACCGCGATTCGGGAAGCTTCATCAATGCTTCACGAATCCACGCCCACAAGTCCGACTTGAGATAATCCGCGTAAGATGCAAAACCAAAAAGTTTGAGTACGGCATCACGTTCTTGAAATTCGCTGTTCGTCAATTTCAGCCCCTTATTTGTTTTGAAGTTTGTTTCGTGCAACTCGGAATTGCTCCTCCATGCTAGGCTCAGTTAGTGCCAGCGCTTGCGCCTCCCGGCGAAGTCTATCAGATTCGGCTAATTGCGCGGCGATCTCTTCGGTCGTTCGTCGTGGGCGTGTTGGTTGACACTTACGCTCGAAAGGCTGTCGCGAATACGAGCGTGGTTTGGTCAACCAATTGTTGAGCACGCCGGGGTGCTGTTGCTTCTCCGGACGTGCTTTGTAAGCTGCGATGCGTGCCTCGATCTCGCTGTTGCTGAGTCTCAAGACTTCGCGCGCCTGTCGCAGCGTGTTCGTTGGATTGAGCAATCCGCATTCGTCCAAAACAACTTCAAGAGAAACAACAACAACTTGGGCAGTTCCCGAAGTACCGTGCGACGTTTGCAGCGGGTGTTGTTTCTCTTTTTTAAAACTCTTATTTAAAACACTAAGAGGGGCGGAAACCATTACCGCCCCAGGGTCGGAAACCGTTACCGCCCCTAGGGCGGAAACCGTTACCGGCCATTTACGGCCATTTCCGGCCAAAAGAGCTAGCACCGAAGCAAAGTTAATTTGATAGACGTTCCACGATCGACCACCAAACTTCTGACTGCGATAGTCGACGGCCAAGCAGCCGTCGAAAACCTCCGGATTAGCATCCGGATCGCTCTGGCCGAGCTTCACCGCAGTAAATGTCCAGTTGCGCACGGTCTTCTCCGAGACAGAGTGCCGTGCATGGATCCGCGATGCAATTGCTGACACCTGCGCTTCGACGGTGTAGGACTCGTTGAGATCTTCCGGAAGGTAACGAGATAACACTGTCAAACGCTGCAGCAGCTCAATCACCCCGTTCAAGCGACCGGGACTGATGCCTAGCTGCAGCTCACGTAGGGCCGACAGCTTTGCACAGCGGTCGTTAGTCCGTGAACTAAAATCAATTAAATACTGCTCTGATGCGTGCTTCATGCTACGAATTCCATTCGCGTTGCTTCGTCAGGTTGCCTTACCAGTTGCTATCCGATTTCAGGCTAGTCCTCATCGTCATCATCTGACTGGTCATCATCCTCGTCGTCATCATCCGGCACATTGCCAAGCCGCTCGTTGAGCAATCCAACTTGCGAATCGCTCAGACCAAGTTTCTGCCTGGTGGCGAGCGGCAAGTCGTAGACGCTGATCGGAGCATTATCGAGTCGCTCGGCTAGTCCGCGTGCGATCGTCTCAGTGGTCGGTGTCAGCGAATGTATGCTGCCAGGCCCGAAAAACTTGGTAAACGCCGCTTGTTTGTTCGTTTTCGGAACGTCAACGCGCAGCATCGTTTGGCCCGCCAACGTTTGCTCCGTTGCCAGACCCGCGAAACGTTGTCGTCCCATGATTTCAACGATTGCCCATGTTTCGAATTTTTCACTTTCGACCCTTTCTGATGTTGCAGTACCCATTCGCCTCAGCCCTTAAAAAAGCATTCCATTCGGTGCGGGTTCACCCGCTTCAACTTCGCTGTGCACTACGGGTGCACACCGAATGAGATCTTGCCAATCCCTGTGGCAAGTTAACTTGGTCCGCGATCTCACGTTGCCGACGGCCGTGATTGCGACCATCCATGGCACCTTGTGCAAGTAGCCACCAGCGCAAGCCGCTTGCAGCTCCTCGGGCACAATGAATCGACCGATCGCGATTGGAATCCAATCCCCTGAGTCTTCAACTAGCTTTGCCAGCTGCTGTGCATCGTCGAGTGTCATGATGTTGCTCCTGCATGAGTGAGTAGCAATTGCTTCGATCCAGGAAGAACATCAGTGTTCAACTTGATCGATTCACCAGCCTTGAAGCCAACAAAATGTGCATCGCGTGCTTGCATTAGCTTTCGAACATCGCTGTTCTTCAATCGCTTCTTACGCTTGCATTTACGCCGCCGCTTTGGTTTGCAATCTACTGGGACAACGATGTCAGTCACGACGATCGGCGCCAGCCGCTCATAGATCGCACAGGCACACGAGACCATGAAGGCATTACGAAAGCGAAGTTTGGCGGCTCCGTACAAATCGCGGCGGATGCATTCCAGCGATGCCATCTTGCGCATGTCGACTTCGATTGCACGGAACAGCCAGCAAGCAACACCGACCGCATGCTCGGGGCCAGTGAACCGCACTTTCGAGTACTGGCCTTTGCATTTGATGATGACAGCCGATTTCAGCTGGAAGCGCTTTCGAATGCCCCCAGCCAGCAAATTCATCCACGAGCGATTACCGCCTTCGCCCATCTCGATTCCCTTTTGGCGATCAATAGGTTGATCGTCCAACTGATATCGCTCGATAATATCTGCGGACAGCTTGGCAGCTTGCATCGCTTCGGCCGGCGTCGCACCACGTGCTTCTGTCCTGCATCGCAGCATCTCTAATAATTTGATTGCTTTCTCCCGAGTCATGATGCGATCTCCTCGAGTAGATCAATCTTGCGATCGAGCGTACTGATCTTGAGCATGGCCGCAAAACTACCGTCATCGATCGCGGCTCTTAGCTTGGCGAGCTGCCTCGCATTCAGTGCGCAATTCCATTGATCAGCGATCGCATCTTCGACGGTCGCAAAACGTTGCAGCATGAGTCGAGCCCCTTTTTCGCCGATCGAATCGACGCCAGGCACGTTGTCCGACTTGTCACCGCACAACGCTCGATACTGCGGCCACTGCACCGGCAAGAAGCCAAACAGCTCAACAAACTCTGCATGGGTAAAAAATTTGGCATCAGTCACTTTGCCGCGATAGGTCCGCAGCGAGGTCATCTGTGAAACCTGCTCCGATCGCAGCAACTGGTAGAGATCCTTGTCGCTACTGCAGCAGACGACGCGGTGACCGGTGTCGACCGCATGTTGGCACCGCGATGCAATCAGATCATCAGCTTCGACGCCGCTGATTTGCATCACGTCGAAATCCACGCTCAGTCGATCGACGGTCGCGGCGAGTCCGCGTTCTAGATCATCGTCCTTCACCCGCCGCTGTGCCTTGTACGCTGGGAAAAGCTCCTTGCGCCACGATGGACCGCTCGAATCAAATCCGATGGCGATGTGCTTTGGCTTGAAATGGGATTCAAGGATTCGCACCCAGCTCTCAACTCCACCGGCCATCCCGGATTCACCGGAAACATGGTAGTGCTTGTGAGCCCAATTGCTGCCGTCGATTAGGAAAACTACATCGCTCATGATGCGGCCTCCTTCTCGTGAAAGCGAGCAATCATGCACGTGATTTCGCATTCACTGGATTCGAAGTCTGAAGTCTTGCGAATCGCATCCATCAACGGACGTGTCGGTTTCTTGCGAAAAAATTGAAAATGGTGGCCATCGATCATGACTTCCTGCAGTTGCGACCCATGGAACTGCACTTCCGGCAGATAGTTGAGCAGCTCTGCGATTGCGTCGTTGAGATTGGCGTTGTGGGGAGTGCGTACCCACGAATCAAAAAATAGAAATTTGCAGACGTCCATGATCAATTCACGCGATGTATCGCTGACTGGGAAAACGACTTTCGATATTGTCATGATCCCTCCTGATTCTTGCGAGAACGACGCTCGTGCCAAAAAAAAGGAAGTAGCGGCAATGGAGGGCCGTTTTTTGATCTAGTTAGATCGTGATACAAATCCCAAATTGCCAATTGACGGTTTTCGCCCATTCCGATCGCAATGCCGTTCATCACCGGCACACATGCGACATGGATCTCAACCCATCCAAACACAACATCATCAAACGTAACTTTCCCATAGTGCTCGGTAACCCAAAGCTCGATGTCATCGAGTGCCATCAGCTCACCGCACTTTCTGCAAACAGCGACGGCTGCAGCTCATCTGCCAACATCATGTCGACTTCGGCCTCGAGCTGCTTGACCAGATCCTTATCGCGATCACGGTTGCGATCGCGTTGAGCTTTGCGCAAGCGACGGAGCAAACAGATCAATTCGGGTTTGTATTCAACTTGCTGGTGAGTGTTCACCAGCTTGCGATGCAATTCGCGAATGATGGGAATCGCAAAGCGTTGCGTCCATTCATACGCTCCATCGTCGGACGGCGGCGCCGCTGGATCTTCAGCCAGGCTAAGCAGCTCGGCAAGGTCAAGCGACTCTGCAGAGCGGTGAAGCATCACCAATGCTTTGAGGCGTGGGTACTCGCGAGTCATGCGGCACCGCCTTTCCTCGGTGTGCAAGCAACTCGGCACTGTTCAAGCCATTGCTTCAACTTGGCGATATGGACGCGATCAGAAATGAAATCGAACACCTCAGCAGGGTCGCGACTGTAATCGACTTTGATTGGTCTGCAGTATTCGCCCTGAATCTGCCGCGACAAACCACGGACCGATTTAAAGGCTTTGGCCGCGTGCGTTGAACCATCCTTGTAAGTGAAAGTCGCTACCAAATCGGTTCGCGGTGCCTCGCTCGAGACTTGTGTTGCGTAACGCTCCAACTGCTTTTGAAGCGCAGACACGACTTTTCCGCGCATGTCCGGAGACAAACGGGCAACCATCTCGTCCGTCACGGCTTGCAAGCACTGCATACTTGCAACTAACAATCCCCTAACTGCGAATTCCACATGACGATCACTTCCAACGTCTCGCATGACGTCAATTGCCAAGTCCTGCAAAGCAGAGGTAATATCCTCAATGTCGATCGTTACTTCCGATTCGACCTCGATTGACTTCGAAAATGCGACCTTCATTTGGCACCGTCGCTTTCAGGGGCAGGCAACCCAATCAGCCCTTTAGATGTGAGCATTCGCTGCGCAACAGTTTGACCATCACCGAGGATCGCCCATGGAAGCATGACTTCCTCTACTTTGGCGACGCCCGCTTCAATCAGTGTTAGCTGAGCGCGGACCCAGTCGCGAAGAACTCGCCAGGCGACTCGTTGGGCATGCTCTTTGTTGCGATAGCGAATCGGGACGTTTTCACGTTTTAACGCTTCGAGCATGGATTCCCAGTTGCATGGCAGGCGAAAGCTGATCTTATGTCCGTTGCGATCGACCTGAAATGCCAAAGATGCAGGACTATCACCCTCGTAATCGATCATCATCCTGCTTGCACGAAAACCCAGAAGCATCTTCTGGATTTCCGCTATCGATTGATCTGCTGGAACTGAAGTTAATTTATTGGCGATCATTTGGCACCGCCTTTCTTGACTCCGCCGATCTTCGCGATCATGGCGGGCAATTTGAGCGGGCCATGCTTCGGCATAACCAGATGCCGATTAAGGATCGTCTCAACCATCTCATCACGTTTGCCCTCGTCGACCGTGACGCCTAGTGATTTACCGAGATCTACGAGCTGCTCTTTTGTGTGACGTGTAAGCCACTGACGGACCAGCGATCGCTGCATCGAGTCCTTTGTCGCTGCGTCCCAAACCGTTTCTATGGAAACGCCACAGGCCTCAGCGAGCTCGTTGATCTGCTGAGAACCAAAACCGGGCATTCGCTCTGGGATGGAACCAGGCGGTGCGAGATCGGGGTGATAAAGACTCGCCTTTCCTGCAGGCCAGAGGATGACTCTCCAAAGGGCTGCGTAGAAATCGATGGGATCCGCAGCCGTCATTGCCTCTTTGAATTCTAGTGCCGTTGTACCGCCCGATCGCTTACGCTTCGCGGCGGTGGCGTCAGCCGGGGCGCATTCAAGCAACGCCCACTGGTTCCATGATTCGAGACTGGATCTATCGTAGGAACTCGCGATCAACCATGGTATGTAACTGAGTACTCGTACCTCATCTTTAGACCAGCTGCGAATATCTGAGCACTGGTACCGCAAAGCGCGGCAGATCCAATCGCGAGTGTAGTGCTCAAGCTGCTCGTCGGATTTCTTGCGTTTTGCCTTGAGCTCGGCGGCCGTTGGTTTTGCAACCGCTTCACCCTTGACACTCGCAACCGCTTTTTCCTTGGTACCCTTTCCCTTTTTTGCTTCCTGTGCTTTTTTGATCAACGGATCCTGCAGTTTGTGCCAGGCCTTTACATTGAGAGCAACGATCTGGGTTTCATTAGCCTTTGCCTTTTCGCCGTAGCGTCGCGGCTTGTATGGAATTTCGACGATCTTCAATTCGTCACGTTGTTTTTCTGACAGTTCATCGAGCTTGAACAGGCAAGGCCAGCAGCCGATTTGATATCCGAAGTCCTGTTCATGATGGTCGCATGACCGAATGCCATCAGTGAGAAAGTCAATCACTTCGCCATCGACATCGTCATCGTCGTCGTGTAGCGGAGTCAAGAAATTCTCCAGTCGCCATTTCGCGTTCGTATCTTGCAACCACCTCGCGAAATACTCAAGCAGCTCCGAAGGATAAGCACACAGCGGCCGTACTTTGCCCACCGGTACCTTTTTGGCTTGCAGCAGCCCGCGAAAAAACTTTGGCAGCTGCAGCAGTCGCAGAGCATTCTTAACTCCACTGTCACTGTTCAGCCCAAAGATCCTGCCGGCAGCCGCTCGGTCGAGACCGGCACCGCCTTCATGAGTTGGCTTGATTAGCTCGGTCATCAATTCGGCGCGCTGGATTGGATCCAGATCCTCGCGAGCTGCGTTGAAGACGGCCAGGTCGACTAAGGCCGCTGAGTCAGCTTGGGTTTCGATGATCGCTCGCATCCCATCGATGGGAGGTTCCCTGCGGAGCGATGCCCAGTAGCGACGTTCACCGCTGATAATTTCATAGTGGCCAATTGGATCCGCCAGCGGCCTCACTCGAATAGGCTCTCGCTGTTGATGTTCTTGCAGGGATTGCACCAGGTCGTCGAGTGAAGCCGGATCAATGACTCGGTTCTTTGGGTGGCGATGTAACTTGTCGATCGAGATCCAAACGACTTGTTGCTCTTCGGGATCTGGCCCAACGCGAGTGAGTGGTCGTGTTTCCGTGGAAACAGTACTGCCAGGTTTGACGCGACGCGGCACGGGTAGAGTGGTTTTCTTGGTTAATGTCGAGGTCGGCGACATGGGGCATTCCTTAGTAGAGATATTGAAAATGAAACGATTAACTAAACGATTTGCTTGGTGAGCCAATCGGCAAGCGTAGCGACGCGATTGCGCAGCCGCTGGTCAAAATGAAATCCAAATTCATCCGTAACGGGGAATTCGTTTTTCTCAGTAAGTAAACGACGAGCTTCATTCATGAGCTTGGTAAATCGCTCGTTTTGATCGATGCCCATGGAGGTAAATTCCCGAGCAAACCACAGCCGTAAGCGATCGAATCGAACTTGCTCGCGAGTGTACGCGTGACCCTGTTCCAATTGGTGCAGGATGCTCGACGGCTCATTTGCTCGCTCAATCGCCAAGCCAATCAGACGGCAGAGGTGATCAGCAAAGCCGAGTGCGTAGTCAGACTTTTGAGCGCAAGTGCGTAATGCATGCAGCACTGTGTTGGCTTGCGCGAAACTCAGGTCGATTGCAACGAGCGGTGGATCGGCCATCATCCGCTTGAGTGCTGCACAATCGCTACACGCACAATGGTTGCGATTCATAAAGCCAATCACTCGACTGGCGAGGTCCTTCGTGATCGCTGGGCATTGGACCATGACCGATCGCACTACTTGGTTATGATTCACGATTTACTCCGCACATCATGTTCGGGACAAGCCGCTCGTGAGCCGCGATCGCATCATCGACGGCAATATAAGCGGCCATTTCGGTTAGGTCGTGTTGATGCATCAAGCACACAATGGCTTGGCGTCGGTACGCTTCGTAGGCCGAAGCGTCGTTACGGGCATAGTCGCCGTCGAATGGCAACCGCTTGCGAAGCGTGGCACCCAGTTCGCTCGTGTCGATCATGGTTGGCATTCGAAACAACATTTCAATCCTTTGTCGCCTTTCGCTCCGCGAAAGATGTATTAACGCGATTTAGTGATCCACGGCCGCGAAAAATCCTCTGACCCAGAGACCTTCGCTTTTCAACTTCTCGACTTGTGCGAAGAAACTCCGTGTTGTCATTTCGTCTTCCGTGTACCGCAGTTCCATTAACTCTGCATCAGAAAGAACGCAAACGTCATCGACAGTGGTCCATTCGTCGTCAATTCCGCACAAGTCCTTACATTGATCCCAAGCGTCTTGCGGGCTCGTCGCAATGAACCAGTACTCATCTTCAATCGAATACACCCCGAGAGCCGCATTAACTGGTTCTGCCAAAGCATCAGTAGGCGTAGGTTCTAAATCCATAAACAAACCTTTCATGTGAACGGCTTTAAAAAGGCTGACAGAGCCGGGTGTCAGCCGTCTGAATGTCTGGGCCATGGCTCGTTGAAGACGCCTTCCATCGGTGCGTCAACTCCGTAATCGTGGCTTGCATGAGGTGTTCGCTGCCACACAACGAACGACCTCAAACGACTAACGGTTTATCTTCCTAATAATTCGCTCCGCATGATCCGTGTGGACGGTGGTGCGGTTATGGCGAGCAGAGTGCGGTGGCCTCTCTGCCGAGTCGTTACTGTTGCCGGTCCGTCGATTACGATCGATTGACCTGGTAGTCGCGAGAGCTTCAGTGTGGTTAGACCATCACCATTCGGTTTCGGTGCGAAATTCGGTTCAATGATTGGTAGTGCAGTAAGCATCTTGCTTTCCTTGAGGTCGAGCTAATAAAAAAACCGCTGGTATGAGTCGACCTAACTCACACCAGCGGCCAGTTGCCCGCGTCGTCGGGCGGGAATCGTTAAGTTCAAAAGTTACGGTGACAGCCAATCGTCGAAGCACTTTGGCATCGGTGCGGTGGGTAAATGCCTGACCAAGATCGGCTCGTCGAGTATGTAGTGCTTCTGTCCGGTGTTGACCTTGTGCCCTTCGCTCCAACCGCACACACGATTGGCTAGCGCGGAATCGATCACTGCATACTCGGTTCCAGCTGTTTTCCGAAAGTCTTCGAGCACAAAATAGTTTTCCTTCTCCGACCAGTCGCGAGCTTCGGCTTCGGTCGGATGTTTCTTGCTGCTGACTGAGGTCGTTGCCAACCACTGGCCGCCGAGCTCCTCGATACTCAGCAGCTCCACATCGCGCATTACATTGGCCAGCGTCGTCAGCTTGCGGAAGTGATCGGTCAACCTGCCGCGAGGACAAGGCAATATTGGCCAGTCCTGCGGAATCGCATCCAGCCCCAGAGCTGCAGCGCGTGCAGCAGCTGCTGTGCGCAGCCGATCGATGGCCGCACGCGAATGTTTGGTGAGCGGCAAGTAGTACTGCTTTCCACCACGCGATTTCAACTTGCCCGCTCGATAAGACAGCCAGCCGAGCTCCCACTGGCACCCCTCTTTGCCCTTGGCCGAAGGATTGGGACTCTGCGCATCGAACGTGATGCCACGCCAGGTCAGCGGTTGCTTTTCGCCTTGATAGGCCACTAGATCTTGCACTCGCATGCCGTAGGTCCGCATGAGGATGATCACAGCTCGCCACCAGGTCGACGACTCCATGCCCGTCCCGCCGAACCCCAGCCCACGCTTGCGACATTCCTGCGGTGGCCAAGTTGTTTCGCCAGCCGCGAGCCACAAGCGTGCAATCTGCGTCGGATCGAAAAAGATTTTGGCGCCCACGACTTTCGGAAGACGCTTGTATCTGAGTGAACGGATCTCGTGTCCGTTGTCGGCAGCTAGCTTGAGAATTGCCAGCACCTCGCCAACATTGTTGTTGATCCGATCCGGACCTAAGCATGTCGTATCGGACAGCCACTGCGCGAAGGCTTGCAAATGCGAGCTTGTGACGTCCTGCGTGCGCAGCGGATATCGTATCCGCTGCGCAAGCTCTCCTAGACGCGTTTCGAAGACTTCCCATCTTGCCAGGGCTGCCGCGCAGTCCGCGGCGTAGCGTTTCTCCAACCGCATGAAAGTCGGCACTCGATAACGCTCGTAAGCTAGCCTGACGGTCATCGATTCGTCGATCGTCGGGTCGCAAATTCGTAGCAGAGCTCGATCGCCTAAACGTAACGCTGCACTCATGAAGCCATGTCCTGTTGCTATCCTCCGCACAGGAATCCAATTCAGTCCTCAGTGCAGCGGCGGGAATTTTTGAGTCCATTGATCGGTTGGCACTCAATCGCCAACCGCAAGCAACGTTAGGCCCCGCTAAACATGCAACAGTACAACTCGGTGCGAATGTAAACCCGATTTGACTGGCAATGCTTCCGGATGTCCGGATTGCGAGTGTCGAATCAGGGGGGATTCTGTTTCCATCAATACTGCTTATCATCGTCGATTCCTAATCAACTAAAATTCGGCCACTCGCGACGGGTAGAAACGTCGCGAGTGACCTATCCATCACCACTCAGTCAGGAGCGGCGCTGTGTCTCAACGATTCGAATATGACCTTACGAGAGACCCAGAAATGAAACTGTTGCCATCTCCACAATTGCTTGCAGCATCTAAGCAATTCAACGAACACATCGTTACTGTTGAAGTAACCGAAGCAGATTCGAAGGATCGCTTTGTCATGTTTTTGGCCTTATTTGCCGCTCTGCCTCGCGTTGGTGATGTGATCACTTTGGAACGCGAAGAATTGGCAATCGTCACAAATGTGTTGTTCGTTATTGAGCGTCCGGAGATCGACGGCAGGAAAATTACTCGATACGCCCCGTACGTCGTTTGCAAATACAAAGACGAAGCCTAAGCAGCGCTCGTCGATCCGGTGACAAACTGCACTCGTTCAACGAGTGCCTTTTGTGCATTCCGATCAATGCCCGGCCAAAGCTTGCAGAGTTGCTCGAAGCGAGCTGTATCGAATGGCCCCATGGCGTTTCCATCGAAACGCACTTTGTGGGCTGGGTGATGACTGGGGTCGAGTTCGACGTAAGCGATAAACGCATCGTCGAGGATGTTGGATTGTTGGCTGCCGATGACACGTGGCCACAGCTTCGCAATTGTATTGAGGCGTGCAGCAGAATCTGCATCGCATTTAACAGCGATAGAACGCATGGTGGAAGCTCCTTGCAACTGCTTCTCAGCGCACGAGTGAACGCAGACTGATTAACGTTGCTTTTCAAGAGATCAGGTTTAAATTCCCCGATACAAGCGTTCGCAGAGATTTCGGATGACTAGTCCAAAGTTTCGCGTCGCATGACACCGGGATTCACTGGCGATCAAGATAAGCCCGCGCTGCGTCCCGTGTCAAGCAGGTTTCCAAAATTATTTTCGACTATGAGTTTCCACCATGATGTCGCATATTTAGCGTTTTGCTCGAAATCAACTTATGGAGACATCGAAAATGCGAGCCCAGCTTTTGCTCTTTCTGATGTGCGTTACTTGTGTCGGTTGTGGTCGCCCTCCGTGGTGCCCACCGCCAGCGATCAGCGATGCCGAGTTAAATGCGATGGATCTTCCATTCGCAGTTGGTGATGAAGTTCAGGTAAAGAGTGGCCCATACAAAGGCCACGTCGGAACCGTTGAATACATTGACGGATTCACTGGAACGGTACTCTATCGAGTACGTATGCCTGATGATTCTGTCATGCAACACTTCGAATCAAGTGTGCTTAGCTTATTCAGCAAGAGGTTATCGGATGGCAGTTATCGTCCGCAACCTCCGGAGCAGATTGACTTGCCTTTCTTACCTAACAAGAGAATCGGATCATGAACGACGTTCCATCGAAATTTGGATTTGAAGCCACATTCTCGGACGGCGTAAAACTGCGTGGTGCGTCGTTCAACGCGGCGACAGCAAGAGTAGAGATTGCTATGAAACGATTGTTAACGGGAGGGAACTCATCGCGAGAACTTGAGGTTGAAAGGTTGGAGCGTATCGAAGAGTGGGACGTTCTACCTGACAATGAAGACGCGAAAGACAAGGTTGTGTTTAAAAACATTCGTTGGAACGTTAAAGCTGTAGTATTTTACCCTGAACCAAGAAAACATTCGGAATTCTGCGAGCTCGAAAAAATTAGCCAAACGGTGCCTTACGGTGTGACAAATCCTGAGCAACTATTTGCATTGATGCAAAAGAACGTTGACTTCATGATTGCCGGAACGGTGCGACTTGAAGATCGGATTCGTGGCACGCTTTTATTGGCTTTCACGATGGCGGGATTAATAGCTGCCAGTGTTAGCTGGATTGCCAAAGGAAGCGATCACAGCGTCCAACGCTTTTGCATCTTCACGTTGATGGCCGTGTGCCTATGGTTGTTGAAGATGCATTTCGTGTTTGGTAAACCGCTGTACCCGTCATGGAATGCATGGCCAAGCGACGCCAGTGAAAGTTTTTCAGAAAACGATTTCACCGAGAATCGAATTAGAATTGCGGGACTTGTGTGCAAGCAGCACGAATTGATTCAACGCGCAATCAGTTGGCAATTGGGCGCTGTCTACACTGTGATGGTAGTAATTGTCTTCTGCTTTGCGATTTGTCTCGTTTGATCACTCTTTTTTCGGCACGCCCCAAATTTGAACTGATCCATGCAATGGTTTTGGCTGGCCACCTTTAACCATTTGGTATTCGCTTGGAACACCCAATAGTTTTGGCGCGGGCGTAGTTTGCGAAGTCGGTACCGAAGGCGTCGGTGGAGTGGGGGCGGCAGCTGGCTTATTTTCCTCAGGCATTTTTATCTCGCAAACTGTCAAAGAACTTAAGGTTGTGTCGCTTGAAGAATGCTTTTCTGGCTTCGGGCATTTCAGCGCTATGATATGCCTTAATGCCGTAAAGCTTTGCCAACGGAATTTTGGCCTCCGAGGCAGGCATGTCGTCTGTTGTTCCATGTTGCAGCGCCAGTGCTGCGATAGCTTCGTATTCTGGAAAGTTTGCAGCAAGATCTGGCATGTAATCTTTCAGCTCTCGCTCTGTTACTTCCATCTCCTCAGCAAGCATTTGTCTGACGTCGCGATCCTTGCCAGACTGCAGGTCTTTGAGAAGCTGCGGAAGAATCGGGAGAATTTTCTCGATTCGCGACTTTTGTTTCGGTGTCAATTTGGGCCTCCTCAAGCAAGAAAGAAGCCCGGCTCCTAGAATTGTCATACCCGAAGGAGCCGGGCGAGTACGCGAATACAAAAACCCGGCTCCAAGATAGTGAATCCCGGAGGAGCCAGGTTATGTACGCTTTCGCGTATGCTTTTGAGGTTTTTTGCTTGGGTAGTCACTCCCAAGAAGCGGATGATAAAGCCGCTAGACCTCTCGGCAGAGGCGTCGGGCGGAGTCGAACCGCCGCATCGCGGATTTGCAATCCACTGCCTTAGCCACTTGGCTACGACGCCTTTTGTGCTGCTGTTTCTAATGTCCAAACAGCCGACCGTCAAGGCCGAGAGTACGGCTTGTATCGAATGCGTGAACTATGTTGCTTAACATTTTTAGGCAATTTCGGCAGAGTGTCAAATGCTGGCAACAGGAAACAGGCTTGAGACGGGAGGCTAGAGACGGGAGGCGGGTGGAACTCTGCGGTACGGATTGTTGAAGAATTTCGGTCGCCAAGACGATAAGTCCCCGTTTCAAACGACTGCGGTTCACCTAAACTTTTGGCTGGCGAAAATTCCGCGAAGTTCGAAGGCATGGGAGGAAGAGAGATTCCAGGCTGGAACGCTTGGAAAACGGAAAAACAACCCAGGCTGGAAGCCTAGGCTACGGAAGAGGCTACGGAAAACACAAACTGAATCTAAGTCCAACAAGAGAATGCAATTGCGATGAGCGAACTATGTGATTTCGGGTTGATTGGTCTGGCTGTCATGGGCGAGAACTTGGCTCTGAACGTTGAGAGCCGCGGGTACCGCATTGCTGTGTATAACCGCACTACGGACAAAGTGGACACTCTGATCAACGGCCGCGCGAAAGGGAAAAAATTCGTTGGCTGTCACTCGATCCAGCAATTGGTCGCTTCGCTCCGCAAACCGCGACTGGTGATGATGCTGGTAAAAGCCGGTCCAGCGGTCGATGAGCTGATCGAACAATTGCTGCCTTACCTAGAACCAGGCGATGTGATTATCGACGGCGGCAACGAGTACTACACAAATACCGAACGTCGAACTGATTACATTGAGAGCAAAGGTTTGCTGTACGTCGGTACCGGCGTTTCAGGCGGCGAAGAGGGAGCACTCAAAGGCCCAAGTCTTATGCCTGGTGGCAGCAAAGCCGCTTGGCCTCTGATCAAACCTATCTTCCAAGCGATCTCGGCAAAAGTTGGCCCGAAAGAAGACATTCCTTGTTGCGAATGGGTTGGTGCTCGCGGTGCTGGACACTATGTCAAAATGGTTCACAACGGAATCGAATATGGTGACATGCAGTTGATCTGCGAGGCTTACCAAATTCTCAAAGACATCGCTGGACTGAACAACGATGAACTGTACGAAGTGTTCGCTGAGTGGAATCGTGGCGAACTGCAAAGTTACTTGATCGAGATCACGCGGGACATCTTTAGTGCCAAGGACGATCAACCGGGCAAGTCAGGTTACTTGGTCGACCAGATTGTTGACTCGGCGGGTGCCAAGGGAACCGGCAAATGGATGAGTCAACTGGCGCTCGACCTCGGCGTTCCTAGTACACTCGTCACGACAGCCGTATACGCTCGCGGCCTGTCTTCAATTAAAGACGCTCGTATTCGGGCCAGCAAAGTGCTTTCTGGTCCAAAGCCCGGCGACAACGCTGAATTCGGTTCGGCAGTCTCGAAGTTGGTGGGCGATAAGAAGGCCTTCGTTGAAGCTGTTCGATTGGCTTTGTATGCATCGAAGATTTGTAGCTACGCTCAGGGCTTTGTGCAGTTGCAAGCGGCCAGCCAAGAGCACAAATGGGATCTGAACTATGGCGATTGCGCGTTACTGTGGCGCGGTGGCTGCATCATTCGAGCTCAGTTCCTTGATCGCATCAAGGAAGCCTTTGACAAGCAACCGAACTTGGAAAATCTGCTGCTGTATCCATATTTCAAAGAGATCATCGACAAGAGCCAAGCGGCTTGGCGTGCAGTCATTATGGCATCGACTCAGTTGGGTGTAGCGACGCCAGCGTTTTCAACTGCGCTGAGCTACTACGACAGCTATCGTCGTGAGCGTTTACCAGCCAACTTACTGCAAGCTCAACGCGATTACTTTGGTGCTCACACTTACAAGCGGCTCGACATGGAAGGTACGTTCCACTCCGAGTGGCTCGATCTTCGCAAGGAGCCCACGTAGGATGGGACTCCAGTCCCGTCCGATCAATTGCATTTGTTTGACTTATCGCATTTGATTGACCGGGAACGCCAAAAACCGAACGCTCGGGACAAATGGTCCCAAGCTACGAACGAGCGCGACAAATCGCCCCCAGTTACGAACGCATGTTAAGGGATTCGCATGGCACATACGATGGTAATTTTTGGCGCGTCGGGAGACTTGACGAGCCGCAAGCTGATTCCGGCTCTTTACTGTCAGTTCGTGCGCGGTCGGCTTCCAAAGATGACTAGGATCGTCGGCGTATCGCGCAGCGAATACACTGACGACGACTGGCGTAAGCAGCTTGCCGAAACAAGTGCCAAGTACCTCAAAAATGAGTTCGACGCGAAGACTTGGGAGCAGTTTGCGGCCAACGTTTTCTACATGCCCGGCGACATTAATACCGCCGAAGATTTCGACAAACTTGGCAAGCGTTTGACCGAAATTGAAGGCAGCGAAAAAGTCGACCGTGTTTACTACGTTTCAACGATGCCACAACTGTACGAGACCGCCATTGCCCAGTTGGGTCGAGCTGGACTGGCGGATGATGCCAACGGTGCACGGCGTATCGTTCTCGAGAAACCTTTTGGAACGGACCGAGCTACCGCGCGACAACTCAACCAGTCGCTGCGAAAAGTTTTTCGTGAAGACCAGGTTTACCGGATCGATCACTATCTTGGTAAAGAGACAGTGCAGAACATTTTGGTGTTACGTTTTGGCAATACCATCTTCGAACCGCTCTGGAATCGCAATTACATCGACAATATTCAAATTACGGTAGCCGAAGAAGTGATCATCGGTCGTCGCGCGGATTACTACGATCGGTCCGGTGTCCTTCGCGACATGTTCCAGAATCACTTGTTTCAGTTGATGATGGTTACGGCCATGGAAGGGCCGGTAAAGTTCACTGCTGATCAAGTTCGCGATGAGAAAGTCAAAGTCCTACGAGCCGTAAGGCCGCTAAAGGGTGCTGACTTTGCGGACTGCGGGATACGTGGTCAGTATGAAGGATATGTACAAGAGTCAGGCGTGGCACCCGACAGTCAAACGGAAACTTTTGCAGCCCTGCGGATGTATATTGATAACTGGCGTTGGAAAGGTGTGCCATTTTATCTGCGAAGCGGTAAGGCCCTGAGCTGCCGGACGACGCAGATTGTGATTCAATTCCGCGAGCCACCGCACATCTTGTTTGGAGATGGCAAGAAGTCGAAACCGCGTGCCAACCAACTGGTCATCCAAATACAACCCGCCGAAGGTATTCAGGTCCACTTCCAGTCCAAAGTTCCGGAGCAGGAAATGAAGCTGATGGAAAGTGCGCTTGATTTTCGCTTTGACACCTCGACCAAAGAGCATCCCGATGCTTATCAGCGACTGCTGCTGGACGCATTGGTCGGCGATGCGAGTTTGTTTGCGAGAAGCGACGAAGTCGAGCTGGCGTGGGAAATCATCGATCCAATTATTGCTGCTTGGCGAAGTCCAGCGGCTCCGACCATGAACACTTATCCGGTTGCCGGTTGGGGGCCGGAAGCCTCCGCAGCTTGGATGGAAGCTCAAGGACGTCATTGGTTTGATGTTTGTCCAGTAATAAGTTAGTCTACAGCTAGTCCAACTTAGACTTTTGAGCTGATTCAAGGACATTTCAAGGCAACGATTTCGAACACGATGGTCGGCACAAACGATATTGTTATAACTGGCCTCGGTTGTGTTTCGCCTATTGGTATTGGTCGCGAGACATTTTGGAATTCGCTCAAAAGCGGCAAGTGCGGCATCAGTTTGTTGCATTGCATCGAGGGAGACAAACGGTCCGAGTATTACGGCGGCGTGGTGAAGGATTTTGATGGCAAGGTATACGTAACGCCACGCAAAGCTCTCAAGGTGATGAACCGCGAAGTGCAAACGGCATACTCCGCAGCGCATTTGGCTTGGCGGGACGCAAAGCTGAACGACGTTGCACTGGACGCGGAGCGTTTGGGTGTGATTTATGGTTCGGAAATGTTCCCCGGCGAGATTCCAGATCTGTTGGGCGCGATTCAGAATTGCTGCACTGATGGAAAGATGCAGCCTGGTCGTTGGGGAGAACAATTTGCACGCGACATTTTCCCGCTTTGGATGCTTAAGAACTTGCCCAATATGCCAGCTTGCCATGTTGGCATAGCCATTAATGCACGCGGCCCGAACAATACCATCGTGGAAGAGGAAGTCAGTGGCCTGCAAGCGTTGATCGAAGCGGCGATGATCATAGAACGCGATGTAGCTGATGTGATGGTGGTGGGGGCAGTGGGCGGTCGAGTCGCCCCCACTCGGCTGATCTTTCGACTTGAATCGATTTATCGTCGACAAGGCGCACCTGCAGATCTTCCGCCAGGTGAAGGTTTGTGTACACCATTTGATCTCAATCGTTGCGGAGTGGTAGCCGCTGAAGGTGCAGCTTCGATTGTCATTGAGCGCCGTAGCCACGCGGTGCGAAGAGGGGCAAAAATCTACGGCCAGTTGACTGGTTTTGCAAACCGCTTTTCAAAGCCCGAAGGAAAATTCGCAGGGTCCCGTGCGTCCATTGGCAACGCGATCAAGTCGGCATTGAACATGGCGGAGATCGATGCGAGCTCATTGGGAATGGTCTCCGCCCAGGGTTTTTCTGGCCAACAGTTGGACATCGAGGAAAGCCAAGCGATTGCTGCGAATTGTGGTGACGTGCCAGTTACCGCTTTCTCAAGTTATTTTGGAACAACCGGGGCCGCATGCGGACTGCTTGAGTTGGCCGCTGGCGTGTTAGCAACATCGAACGGAGTGACTCTTCCGACCCTCGGCTACTCGGAACCAGACGCCGATTGTCCGATTCGTGTGACAACCCGTACAGCACGCACGACGAGCGACGATATGTTAAAACTGAGTTTTACGCCTCATGGTCATGCCGCCGCGGTGGTCGTCCGGTGCAACAGTTAGATTTCTTAAAATTGATTATGGACGAGTCAAGCGTTTGCCCATATCTAAGTGGACAGACCGCGAGGATGCCGTTGAGTTTGCCGGAAGGAAACCTTACAGGCGAACAATTCGATTCGATCCTAGCAGCCGGTTACCGGCGTTCCGGATGGTTCTTCTATCGCACACATTGCAAAACCTGCCAAGCTTGCGAGCCGTTGCGAATCGAAGTTGCGAAGTTCACTGAAACACGCTCAATGCGACGCGTCCGGCGATTGGGGGACGAACATCTCCAGATACAAGTCGCTGCACCTGTATTAGACCAAGAGCGATTACGAGTTTTCAATGCGCATCGCGCCGTCCGCAAATTGGACCGCGGCGAACCTGAGGCGGATGCGAGCGATTATTCCTCTTTCTTGCTGAACTCGTTTTGCGAAGTTATGGAACTCAGCTTCTGGGACGGCGACAAGTTGGTGGCGGTATCGATTACCGATGTCGGCGAGAATAGTTTGTCGGCGGTTTATTGTTATTTTGATCCGTCGTACAGTTGGTTGAGCCCCGGTACCTACGCGATCATCAATCAAATCAGCTTCGCTCAGAAAGACAATTACAAATGGTTATATCTGGGTATGTTTGTGGCCGATAATGCACACCTCTGTTACAAAGCTCGATTCGGGCCTCACGAGCGCTTATGGGGTGGCAAGTGGCAACCGTTTGCACCTGAAATAATCGATCGATCACAAGCGATGAAAACCACTCCCGACGCACTTCCGATCTCGGAGATTGAATATGAATAAGCGGCAACCTACGAGTTTGCTGGCTCTTGCAGTTTTCGCGTTGATTGGCATAAGTCCAACTTTCGCGCAGACAGAGAAAACCAACTTTATCGTTGTACTGATTGATGACATGGGATGGTCGGACCTTTCATGCTTTGGCAACCAAATAGTTGAGACTGAGAACATTGATCGCTTGGCAAAGGAGGGTATTCGCTTTACGAACTTCTACGTTAATGCACCGATCTGTTCGCCGTCACGCACTGCATTGACCACCGGGCAGTATCCGCAGCGCTGGAGAATTGCCTCTTATCTGAGTAATCGAAAAGAGAACGTCCGTCGCGGTATGGCGAATTGGCTTGAACCGAATGCACCAACGCTTCCCAAGATCCTGAAAGAGGCAGGTTATGCGACAGGTCATTTTGGAAAGTGGCACATGGGCGGCCAACGCGATGTGGGAGAAGCCCCGTTAATAACGGAGTATGGCTTCGACGCGTCGCTAACGAATTTTGAAGGGCTCGGACCGAGGTTGCTGCCGCTTTGCGACGCACACGACGGCAAACCGCCGAAGGAGCATGCGTTGGGAAGTGATAAACTTGGCAATGGACCAATTACGTGGATGGATCGTGAAAAGATCACGGAAGGTTTTGTTGACGGGGCAATTAAGTTTATCGACCAATCGCAACGCGCTGGAAAACCATTTTATATCAACCTTTGGCCTGACGATGTTCATTCCCCTTTCTTTCCGCCAGAATCGCTGCGCGGCAATGAGTCGAAGCGAACTCTTTATCACGGCGTACTGAAAAATATGGACCAACAACTTGGCAAGTTGTTTGACTATGTCCGTTCTTCCGCAGAACTGCGTGACAACACTTTGATTTTGCTTTGTAGTGACAATGGGCCTGAAGCAGGTGCTGGTTCAGCGCTTCCATTTCGTGGTCACAAGACAAATCTCTACGAAGGCGGAATTCGTTCACCTCTCATTGTTTGGGGCCCGGCATTTATTGAGGAGAAGAAGCGAGGAACGACCAATGATGAAAACTATTTCTGTGCTATAGATATCATGCGATCATTTTTAAGTATCGCGGGCTTAAAACTTGGAAGCGAAGTCAGCGTTGATGGTGAAGACATGTCAGCTACGCTACTGGGCTTGCAACGCAGTTCGCGAACTTCACCCATTTATTGGAGACGTCCGCCCGATCGCCCCGGCACGAAAAAAGAAAACTATCCCGATCTCGCCATGCGTGAAGGCAAGTGGAAATTGCTCTGCGAATACGATGGCAGCATTCCACAATTATATGATTTGGTGGCTGATGCCAGTGAAACGACGAATCTGGCCGGTTCACAATCCGTTATCGTCGCAAAAATGTCCGAGAAATTGGTCGAGTGGCATGAGTCAATGCCTGCCGACCGCGGCGCGGAGCTAGAATTAGAACTCACCGCCGAGAACTAAGGGTCTAAAACAAACGGAAAACAAAGAGACTTCGTAGCTGGGTTCGTGAGAACCCGGAGGCAAAGGCTTCGTAGCTGGGTTCGTGAGAACCCGGAGGCGGCGTACCGAGAACTAAAGGTCCGTAATAAACTGGAAAAACAGTGCATGACCTTGCCAGAACACAACTCGATCGACTACCTCCAATTGACGTTAACGACGGGCGTCGGCCCACGAACGTTGGAAACGCTACTAGCGAAGTTTGGAACAGCAAGTGAAGTGTTGCAAGCCAGTCCACAGGAGTTGGCAGAGGCCGAAGGAGTCGGAGTTGTCCTGAGTCGACGAATTCGATCGAGCGAGTTTCGAGATCTCGCCCTGCTCGTGTTCAGTCTATGCGAAGAAAAAGAAGTTCGCATTCTGTATCCTTGGGAACAAGAGTTTCCTCGTTTGCTTAAAGAGTTGCCCGATCCACCGATGTTGCTGTATGTGCGAGGGGAGTTTGCGAGAACTGACGCGCTGAGCATCGCGATCGTTGGAACACGCGGTGCGACTCAGTATGGACGTAGTCAGGCCGAGCGTTTCGCGCGGACTTTGGCTCGTGGGGGACTGACGATCGTCAGTGGACTCGCTCGCGGTATTGATGCAGCGGCACATTTGGGTGCCTTGGAAGTGGGCGGTCGGACGATCGCTGTACTCAGCAGTGGAGTTGCTGAAATCTATCCACCACAGCATGTGGAACTGGGCGAACGCATTGCAGCCAGCGGTGTATTGATCAGCGAGATGCCTCCTGGCGCAAAGCCAAAGAAGGGAATGTTTCCACAACGCAATCGGCTCATCAGCGGCTTATCTCTTGGAACGATTGTGATCGAAGCGGCTGAGCGGTCCGGAGCTTTGATTACAGCCAGGCTAGCTGGCGAACAAGGCCGCGAAGTGTTTGCATTGCCAGGCATGGTCTCTTCGCCGAACTCACGTGGTTGCCATCGCTTGATAAAAGACGGTGCCCATATGATCCAAGACCCCGAAGATGTGCTTGAAGAACTAGGGCCTATGGTAGAGGACGTCATTCTTTCGCCAGATCAAACCATCCGTCATGCTGCGGAGTTGCAGTTGAATGAACAAGAGAATGCGGTTCTACAAGCGATCGACATTCAACCTACAGATATAAATTCGATTGTCGTGACAAGCGGTCTTCCCGTCCCGCGTGTGCTCAGTACGCTTAGTGTATTGGAAATGCGCAGACTGGTTCGTCGCGTAAGCGGCCAATTAGTTCAGCGAATCTGACGCAAATCGCGTATCTGGTTTCGTAAGAAACCGGATGAATTGGTGGCTGGTTTCGTAAGAAACCGGATGAAGTAGAAGTAAACTCCCTGGTTCCGCCGGTTTCTCACGAAACCAGCTACCCATCAAATAAACCAGTCGCGGGAAAGCATAGCACATTTTTTCTAAGGAATTCGGCGAGTTTGTCGCTTGACATTGATGCAATTCTCGGTCCGGGCGGGGCGATCGCACGGCGATTAAAATACTACGAACACCGCAACGAGCAACTCGATATGGCTCAAGCGGTCGCCGCTGCAATGAAAGATCAAAAACACTTGGTTGCCGAAGCAGGTACAGGCGTCGGAAAGAGTTTTGCATATCTGGTACCAGCTATTTTGCATGTAACGGCGAACCAACACGAAGAGACGCCCCCACCCACCGAAGAAGACGAACCGAGCAAGCGGATCGTCATCAGCACTCATACGATCAGTCTCCAAGAGCAGTTGATGAACAAGGACTTGCCGCTGCTCAATAGCGTTATCCCGCGCGAGTTCACATCCGTTCTAGTCAAAGGGCGTGGCAACTACATCAGTCTGCGTAGATTCGAGTTGGCTCGTAAACGCGCGACAGCCATGTTCAATGATACTGAGTTCGCGCAGTTGGACCAGCTTCGGCAATGGACCAAAGAGACCACCGACGGTTCGCTCAGCAGCCTTCCGTTTCGGCCGTCTGGTTCACTGTGGGATGAGGTTTCCAGTGACACGAGCAATTGCATGGGCCGCAAGTGTCCAACTTATGAAAAGTGCTTTTACTATCGCGCCCGGCGTCGCGTTCAAGGTGCACAGATCCTGGTCGTGAATCATGCGCTGTTCTTCACAGACTTAGCCATTCGCGATGAGCTTGGCTGGGGCATTATTCCGGATTACGATGTCGCGATCCTCGACGAATGTCACATGATCGAATCGGTCGCCAGCGCACACTTGGGGTTAAAGATAACTAACGGTCAAGTTCAGTATACGCTTAACAAGCTGTACAACCCTGCCACCGGCCGCGGGCTGTTCGTTGCCATGGGGCTGGAACGTTTAATCGAACGCGTTCAACGTGCGCATACGATGATCGATCAGTTGGTCTTTGATCTGGATACTTGGATGGGCAAGGATCGCGATACCAAGCGTGTCCACCAACCGCGAATCGTTACCAATTTGTTAAGCGACATGTTGCATGAGCTTGGTGGAGCGCTACTGAAGATGGCCGACAACTCTGAGGATGCATCGCAGCGCCAAGACCTGATGTCGGCCGGCAATCGGCTTGAGTCTCTATGTGGTGACGCGAGGGCTTGGATGGAGCAGACGGACAAGGATTGTGTCTATTGGTTAGAGCGGAGCTTAAGTCGTCGCGGTGACATTCGAATGGAGATGCATGCCGCGCCGATCGATATCTCCGCGAAAATGCGTGAGATGCTGTTTCAAAAAGTTCCTAGTGTCATTATGACCAGCGCTACCGTTTCCTCGGGGCGCGAAGGAGGCTTTGAGTTCTTTCAATCGCGAGTCGGTGCGACGGGCAGCCGCACGATTCAACTTGGAAGTCCATTCGATTACCAACGGCAAGCTGAGATTATTGTCGTCAACGACTTGCCCGACCCATCCGCCAACCGCCCGCAGTTTGAAGCGGCTTTACCCGAGCTGATCAAGCGTTATTTGCTGCGAACGGACGGACATGCGTTTGTCTTGTTTACTAGTTACGGGTTGCTGCGGTCCACAGCTCAAAAGATGCAGTCCTGGTTTGCGCAGCAACAAATGACGCTTTACAGTCAAGCTGAAGGAACGCCCCGCGGCACGTTGCTTGACCAGTTCAAACAGAATCCTCGCGGAGCTTTGTTTGGGACCGATAGTTTTTGGCAGGGAGTGGATGTTCCGGGCAATGCGCTGACCAACGTGATCATCACCAAACTGCCTTTTAGTGTCCCCGACCACCCGCTGCTCGAAGCTCGCCTGGAAGCCATCCGCGCCGCCGGCGGCAACCCGTTTCGCGACCATCAAATTCCCGAAGCGATCATCAAGCTACGTCAAGGTTTCGGGCGGCTGATAAGAACCGCACATGACGAAGGCATTGTGGTAATTCTCGATCCAAGAATTTCCACCAAGCCCTATGGAAAACTCTTTTTAGATTCGCTGCCCGATTGCAAGGTCAGCTACGAATCGCATTGGAAATAACTGATGAAATATCTCAAGGAGCGGCTATACGGACCCAAAAAGCATCCGTGCCTAGTTGACAAGGCACTTTTACTGCACCGAAAATAGTGAACGCCAGCCGAACGCCCCTTAAAGCAGCGAACGGACGAAGCATTCGCGAGCAATTGCAACTGCAGTGGACCACTTACTTTGCGGAGAGTAACGATGATCAATTTGCGTAGCTGTGTCAAAATGGGGGGGGGTAGGAGGGGGCATGCGCCGAAAACTTCGGACGCTGTTAGTTGAAGGTCTTGAACCTCGACAATTGATGACGGCGGATCTAACCAGGTTTTCGCTCGCCCATATGGACGACACATTCTCTGCGCAGGTGGCCCAGCCCAGTGAACCGGTTTCAGGTAACAAAGACCTTGTAGACTACAAAGCCAGCACGTTAAAGTCGGTTGCTTCGCTCGCTCCTCAGACCCTCACTGTAAGAGGTGCGACGGCTAAAAGCGCCTTGTCTTCATATATTGATCAGCTGAAAACGCCCGACGCCGCATCTTCAGCTACGGCCATGGATGCAGCTTGGAGTGATTTTAACAGTCGTTTCGACTCTGCTACGCTGAATCAATCGCTACCGCAAATCGGCGCAGTGAAACAGCTTTCAAACGACCCCCAGCCAGTCCAAGCGGCCCTTATCGGCTATGGATTAAAACAACCAGTTGCACCTGAGTCTACAATTGGATCAATACAATCGGCTCACTGGATCACCGACAAAACGAACATTATATCCCAACTGTTGCCTGCACAGACCAAGTCTACAGCAACCGCCGAAGTCTACCATCATAGTGACGCGACACCCGTTAACGTCGACGGTTGGTTCTGCAATGTGGATGGCTCGTCAGGCTTTCGCTCGAATTCGGAGCCGGTTGGCGAAGGCGAAGCCCCAACCGTCGGTAGTGGATCGAGCGGCAGTGGATCAAGCGGCGCAGGCAGTTCAGGCAACAACTCAAGTAGTGGCTCGAATGCCGGTAGTGAACTGTCTATTCCACAAGTCGAATTTCCTAGCTTGGAGTTAGCGGGACAAACGGGCTCGCTCGATGACTATTCACCGAGTTCGCAAAATTCAAGTCAATCGGTTAGCACCGTCGGTGTATTTAATACGAGTACGACCGCCAATTCTGACATGACACTGCCCGGGGTTAATTCAGTACATATCGTCAGCCGAACTTGGATTGATGCAGATCACTGGAGCATAACGGAAACTCTGATAATGAGTTTCAACTTGAGGGACACGATCGCCCCGCCTTCAACAACTGGATCAGGTGGTGATTCAAGCGGCAGCGGCTCAGGCGGTTCATCTGACGATGGTGGACTTAGTACAGGCAATCATCCGGTAGCCTACACCTCTTCGGCATTGCTTACCGTAAATCGCTCTGGATTTATCAGCCTCGTTTTTCATGCTGAGAAAGGAATGTCAACGCCCGTCGCAGCGGGTGTGGCGTGGTCAGTAAATTTAGCCTTTCGTGATCAAGTGAGTATCGCGCTCATTGCCTCTGGTGGCAGATCCATTGCACCGGATACTACAGTCACAACAACCACAGGCACCGGCGGTAGTAGCAGTGGCAGTAGTGGCAGTAGTGGCAGTAGTGGCGAAAATGGGATGTCAGGCACGGAGGCGTCAGGCACGGGCACGGGCAATTGGGGAGTGGGTGACGCCGATGGAAGCATAGTAAACACTCTGCCTGCAAGTTACCAAGGAACCTCCACCTGGTCATTCAGTGTCGGTATTCAAGTTTGGGTCAGTGGAACAATTGCGATCAGCAGTACTCCGTCACTGATTGCATCAACAACAGAACCCAGTGGCTTTGAACTCGAACAGGATATCAACTTCTCGGCGGACGTTCAGGCAGGCGTTGGCTTATCGCTTGGCGGTGCTTGGGCGGCTTCGTCGAGCTCCGGAGACTTGAACACACCTGATCCAAGTACAGCTTTTCCGGCACCCACGCCGGAACTGATCGAATCGGGTTTAGTGGCGGCAAACAGCAATGCGCAAAGCAGCAATTCGGGCAATAGTGCTCCGATAAACGTTCCCGAGAATGGGGTACTTAGTCTCGATCATGCCGCAACCGGAAGTGCTTGGTTGGCAGATGCGGCTGGATGGGAACCGATGACTAGACCAGTAGGCCGCGGCCATCAATACGGTAGTTCTGGAAGCGCTTCGGCTAACATCACTAATTCGAGTTCAGGCGGCATAAGCTTCACTGCGAAAGTTCGAGGCAACGATCAACTCAAAGCGCTTAGCGGATCGCTGCGTAATGGCTTTGCGAACGATTATGGAGGCTCATCTCACGACAACGAGATCCTCGTGTTTAGCGATGGTGACAGCGACAGTGGCAGTACCTGGACCGGGACACTGATGGTTGGCAACAATGTGCAATCGCAGAGTTCAATTGCCTTAGGCGCAAACGGAGAGGACGGATTCACACTTGGCTCGCAATTGGAAGTCGTCCTCAATCCACTCCGTGATACAGAGTTTTTCGATAAAACTAAGTCGAACGGCGGGCTGTCGTTCGAGCATCTGACCATTGACGCTGTGAGCTTGACGGTTCTTCCCAACGGCGGATTTATTTATAGTAAAGAATCCATGGTTGACGCCCATGGAACTCAGGGAAGCGCAAGCGGCAGCCTCGCGGCGGACACAGCGTTGGCGGTACCTGACTCAGCCGAATTGGATCTTGATTGGGATGGCAGCGGTTTTCAACTCTATGATTATTCAAAGACTGCCGGACATCGGTTCGTGCGAACGGCGGATCTTGCAAATGATGGTTACTTGGGTGGCAGCGAGAGCGTTAAAACGAGAGATCATGACCATTGGCAGTTTGTGTACTCCGATGGCGGTGATGTCGGGACTTCCCTCAATGCCACCGGAGGAATCGATTCTACTGGGACTTCCAGTGCCGAGTCAAACGAGAGTTTCTCGTACGCTTCGTTTGG
>JANODD010000325.1:0-15093 GCA_031412515.1 Planctomycetia bacterium
AAGGCGTTAGAGAGCGTCCCGCTTAGGAGTTTGAACTGAAGCTGGTCATTATGGTGGTATAGTCTTATCAGCCGGAAGGCGTTAGCCTCCGGTTGGTTATTGAACCGGAGGCTAATGCCTTCTGGCTGATAGATCACCTGTAAATCCGCGTTTTCAACTTCATTCCTAAGCAGTACGCTCTCGCTAGCGTCGGGTTTTTATCCATTAACCGGACGCTAACGAGAGCGTCCCGCTTAGGAGTTTAAACTGAAGCTGATTATTACGGTGGTATAGTCTTATCAGCCGGAAGGCGTTTCCGGTTGTGTATTGTACCGGAGGCTAACGCCTTCTGGCTGATAGATCACCTGTAAATCCGCGTTTCAACTTCATTCCTAAGCAGTACGCTCTCTAACGCGTTCCGACTGATAGTCTTTAACCTCGGCAAGCGAATACTATACTTATGTTGAGTACAGCCATTCGAAAGTGAGTGACATTGGGCGTCCTCGCCCGCTCGGGACTAGGGCACTTGCAAGTGAATTTGACAAGCTCGCTTTGTAGACGGTAAACGGGTTCTTGGCTGTCGCCGCTAGTCACCTAGCGGGGTCAGCGGGCGAGGACGCCCGCGCTCCGAAAAACCGGTCAAATATTGTGCATAGCTTTTGCGACACATGAACAATTGCTATTGTGCCACCACTCTCGATGGCATCGGGCTAATGCGACGAAGTGTGAGTCAATACGAAGTGAATGACCTGGTGAGACGTAGCTACTGGTGACCTGATGGATATCAACTCAGTCAATGGCTTTACTTCGATCGCCTCCGCCAAGGTTGATACTATTAGAGGGACTACTCGACCGCATCACTCACCTACTTCGTTTCACTGGCCCAGCCAGCGGCACGCGAATAGTGGCACGCGAATAGTGGCACGCGAAAACAGCCCACTAGTCCAGGATGAGACAAAAAAAATGCTGAGTCACGGAAGTTCCACGACTCAGCGTTTTGCGTTAATTCTCATGGAGAAAGTGGTTTAGTCTTTGCCTACTTCTTTTTCGATCTTAACTTCACCTGGTAAGGTATTTGCAAGATCAACAATCTCTTTCATTTTCGCAGTTAGGTCCGAGGGCTTACCATTTTCCGATTTCGCGAGCAGGTCTGAGGCCTTCACATGCAGATCCTGATACGTCTTCAAGTATTCACCGGTCGGACATGCGTCCAGTTCCGATAGCGACTGCACGATTACGCGAATGGCATCTGCCGGCTGCGGAGACTTTTTAATGTCTTCAGCGGAACTCAAAATCATCTGCTTGATATCTAAGGCGAATCGCCCGCTGTCCTTGGAGTTGTCGGTGTAAGGTATTTCTCCTGCGCCACAACCAATAATGCTCGTGGCGAGCATTAGGCTGCAGATCATCTTGCAGAATGTGTTAGACATGTTCTTTCCTTTTCTTGAACGGCTCACAGATGTTAATACTCGCCAACAACTTGACCATCGGCTTGTGCCAGCAGCATCAGCCAAATGTTTAGATCAATGGAGTCACCAATAAAAGTAACTGAACCATCACAGCGTGTCGCTTGAACACCACCAGTGTGCCGGCTTCTTGCAGTTTGGTAAGCGCGATTGGTTGGATCCGGGGCAAGGCAGCGTAGATTTCGATCGGTTGCAAAAACCGAGCTGCAAAAGCTATTTCGATCTCGTCGAGTATCATCCAAAGCATTTCCGTTGGGACGCAAAAAGACCTGAGGGGTTGGAGGATTATTAAATCGCGATCCACCCGAGAAGTATGAACCTACTGGATAAGCCCAAGCACCGCGTACATCCGTGAGCCGGTTCGCGACGATTATTTCCGACGCGAGGAGTACGTTGGAGGTCCCATCCGTGATATTTGCCAGGGTGGCACATCGCCCGCCCATGGAGAACGGTCCACGAGCTTGCGAAAGTGCATAATCACCGGTTGAAAAGTTATTGCCAGCTCCACCATTGCATGCGTAATTGCCACGAGCGAACTTGGTTGCAACTCCGTTAAAGGATCCAGCTCCTTCAAAAGCTTCATCCTGAGTGTCGCTAGGACAAGCGAACGTAGGAACTTTCGTACCTACGGTTATTGGACTCTCGCGGGCGAATCTCGAATTGGAGTTGTACTGCGCATAAAGATTGCCTTGTTCAATATAAGGCAAAAGCATTACAAGCCAGCTTGGCCCCCAGCTAGTGCTACTCGAATCTGCTCCAAAGCCGTCCCGCAAATGCAATCCGCCGGGCGGCAAACGCTTGATCGCACTTTCGTAATTGTGGACTGCCAACCCAAGCTGCTTGAGATTGTTCGAGCACTGCATCCGCCGTGCAGCCTCTCGAGCCGCCTGCACCGCCGGTAAAAGCAAGCCAACCAAAATACCAATAATTGCAATGACTACCAGCAATTCGACGAGAGTAAAACCAACGCGAACCCTACTGACCGAGTGCTTGCACGCCATCACTGATTCCTGATTAACAAAGATGAATAAACGGCGGCTTTAAGGTGGGAATTCGGAACTCACACTGTTAGGTAGGGATATGAGCTCGCCGCAGCTATGGAAATCTTAATCGTATCTTAACAAAAAGATAGTAGTCAAATGAAGATTTTATTACTAGTTGTGTTTGCTAGCGCTCGGTTTGGCGTTAAGGTTTTCGCCCCTTTCTGCTTCGCGAAATCGTGATCAGAGCGACTCCTAAAACAATCACTGCGGAAGCTATAAAGATGCGGGAGTTGATCGTTTCATTAAGAATCGACCAGCCAAGAAACACTGCTACAACCGGATTTATGTAGGAATATGTGGAGATTACGGATGGCGAATAGTGCTTCATTAGCCACACGTAGGTGGTGAACGCGATCAGCGAACCCGCAACCACTAAATAGCCCCACGCAAGCAACGAACTCGTAGTGAACTTGTGCACATCTAGCCCGACTCCTTCACCGATTAACCAGCCTGTTGCAACCAACCAAACTCCGCCCCAAAACATCTGCAGCGCCGCTCCAGTAAATGGTTCAATCGGCTCGCGAGCATAGCGATTCATCAATGAGCCGGCTGCCCAAAAAAAGCAAGCCGCGACAAGCGCTAGCATGCGGCCTATATTCGAATATTCAGACGCGCCAGAAAATAGATCGGGTCCAACTAGCACCACTAATCCAGCGAATCCAACGGCCATGCCAACAAACGTCAACAACGTGGGACGGTCGCCTAGTTTGCCACCACTGAGACGAAGTACTGCCCAATCCAGCAATACTAAAAACAACGGACTGAGCGATACCACCAAGGTTGCTACGCCAGATGAAATCTCCTGCTCCGCCCACGATACCAACCCGTTTCCGCCGAGCAGCATGCATCCACCGACCAACACGTTGTAACGCAGTTGACCCCAGGTGAAATGGAATCCCCGAGTGACTGCGATCAGGATTACCATAATTGCGGATGCGACAAGAAATCGAAAGCCTGACATCAGGAACGGCGGCAACGTTTCGACCGCTACGCGAATCGCCAAATACGTACTCCCCCAAACCAGATACAGTGTCAAAAGACCGCCAATAAGGCCAAGCGTTGAAGGTGCTTTTGATTCTGGTAGGTTCATGGGTTGCGATTTCTAAGTGGCGTATGCTTCCAGCTTGCGATTGCTATGGCTGTTTCTCGCAGACTTCGCAAGCAAGTGCTCCATCCGACTTTAGTTTTGGGGTGGCACGCTTTGAGGCTTTGCGAAGGGCGTGCTGAATTATGATCGAATTACCCCCTTCGAAGACCCCAGGGCCTGCCACCCGATATAGCGCTCAATCCCAAATTCAAAGTTGGAAGAATCACTAGAAGCATACAACACTCAGATCGAAAGCAGAAAGCATGCAACATCAAGATCGCAAGCTCGAAGCTTACGCCACGGCAAGTTGGAAGCTTACGCCACGGAAAACAAATTGCTAGCCCTCAATTTTGTTGCTATTTGCTCTTGCGACATATGGTTAATCCCGCGAAACTCGCGGCCACTAATCGGTACGCGCTGCACGACATGGATGTCGACCGCACGCGACAAACTGCCGCCTCGGTTCGCAAGTGCTCCAAGAGATGGTTCACTGACGCGCGAACCCCACTTGGAAGGGAATCCAAACATGTCCTGGTTACTTGCTGCTTTGCTGTCGACATTTGTCGGTGCCCCCGCACCGGATTGCGTGATCGTCGAGTTCACAACTGAAAACTGTGCTCCTTGTCGACAACTACAACCAGCTCTCGAGAAACTGAGAAGCGAAGGGTGGGACGTTCGCACCGTCAATGCCCAGAAAGACCCGTCGCTCGCTCGAAAGCACTCTATAGAATCACTGCCGACACTCTTACTTATTTCCAACGGAAAAGAAGTGGATCGCATCGTTGGTGCTGCCCCTTACGACAAGATCCTGCCAAGACTGGCAAAGTTGATTCTTGCTTCAGGCGCAAGCAGTTTAAACAAGTCGAACTCTAGGCCTGGCACTCCCCAGCTCGCGCAGTCGTCGACTCAGCTCCGTCGCACTGAACCTGCGGTCGAGGCCGAGAAGTGGGGTTCGCCACCTACGTCAAAGCTCATACCTGATCCAGGCATCACAGTGCGTGGGCAATCTCCTGTCGGTGCATTTCCGATGTTAGCTGTTGCAGCAGGTTCTGCGATTTCTTCCTCACCTTCATCTCAAGCTATCGCGGAGAAATTCGAGAAACTCGATTCAGCCCCAACTCAACTTGTTTCGAATTCAACGCCGGTCATTCAAGCCGAACCGTCGAGTTCGCTTTCGCGTCAGCCTGAGCGGATGCCGCCGCAGTCAGCTCTACAGCCTGCGCCCCAGCCATCTCGCCAGCGGCCTGCAAGTAGAAATGCCCCCGTCGATCTTCAAAAGGCCATCTCACGCGCCGAGGCAGCGACTGTCCGTATCCGAGTCGACGAAGAGAACTCCACCGCGTATGGCACTGGTACCGTGATTGATGTTCATGGTGACGAAGCTCTGGTACTAACCTGTGGCCACCTGTTTCGCGAAATGAAACCACACTCGCAATTGACCGTCGATCTCTTTGCAGGTCGATCTCAACCGATGAACGTTCCTGCCCAGTTAATCGACTTTAAAGCAAATGCTGGAGACGTCGATATCGGCTTGATCAGTTTCAAATTGCCGTTTGCGATTGAACCCGTTCCATTGCTGCCGCAAGCTGAAACACTTACGGTCAAACAACCGGCCTTCAGCTTCGGCTGCGATCACGGCGCCAATCCAACCCGTCGCGATACCCAAGTTAAGAGCATCAATCGCTACCTAGGTGCTCCCAATGTCGAAATCGCCGGCGCGCCCGCAGTCGGTCGTAGCGGTGGAGGTCTATTCGACAATCAAGGTCGCTTAATAGGAGTCTGCAATGCAGCCGACGCCGCTGGTGACGAAGGCATCTACGCAGCCGCCGACATCGTGTATGCGCAGATTGAGCGATTGCAGCTCGCCCATTTATTTAACGACAACATTGCACCTCAGAATGTACCTGCTCAGCTGGTTGGAGCTCAACTGGCCACTAATCAAGTTTCAGATAGTCAAGAAAACAATCAGCCGACCGCAGGAATCAACTCCCTCGCATCGCATCAAGTCCCATTAAATGAACCTGTCACTAATAAAGCACTTGATTCCGTTGCAGTCGCTTCTCAGAATTCGGGTGTTTCTCAAATAACTTGCATCGTCCGCGATGGCAGCGGTCGCGAGCAGATCGTTCGAGTGGATGCGCCAAGCCCCGAATTACTGGACGCTATTTACCTTCAAAGCACTTTAGGGGAACGTATTAGGAATTAGAGAAACTGATCTATCAATAAAAAAGTGGCTGTCGACAATAATCTACCAAGTCAACTCGGGCTGCCACGCCCTTCGAAGACGAAGCCGACGAAGCTCCAGGGCGTGCTAACCCGCCCCGCGCAAAGAAATTTAGGACGCAATCTTTGAGCGCGAATTAAAAACTAACTAATCAGCCTAAATTACTAATTAAATACTGGTGCATCAACTTTGCATCGCGGGGATCTTAAGAAAGCCGAGAGACCCGTGAAAGCATCATTCATGGGCGTTAATGCGCCCGGGCGGGCCTTTGTGGGGTTTAAATCTCCTCTAGGCGATTAGACCAGCGTTTTCGCTGCCACAAGTCGTTCGGTTGACCAGTTGCATTCACTAAATAGCGTAGCTATCATCCCATTTCAGCTTTGCAAACTGCATAGGCTCATTCTCACTTTTAGCGAGTTTATATCAGAAAGGGAAAATATGTTTAGAAGAACCGTTCGCGAGGGGTTCACATTAGTGGAATTGCTGGTGGTAATCGCAATCATCGGAATTCTGGTCGGACTACTGCTACCTGCTGTTCAGGCCGCGCGTGAAGCTGCGCGAAGGATGCAGTGCTCAAATAATCTCAAGCAAATTGGCTTGGCGATTATGAACTACGAAAGTACCTATCAAAAACTTCCAGCCTGCCGCGGGGGAACACAAACAGGTCCGAACCCGACTACTCGGAACTGGTATAACTACTCTCGACTCAGTCCGTTCGTTCCGTTGCTGAATTTCGTTGAGCAGGGACCGTTGATGAACCGAATCGCTGCTGGCGAAACCGTCAATGGTTTGTACTTTGCGCCGCACGGACCATCTGCATGGTACCCTCGCATTGATGGCGAGCAACCTACCTATTTTCCATGGTCGGTTACAATTCCCGGCTTCAATTGCCCCTCAGATACTCCAGTTCCGACACGTTGGGGACAGCATGGAACTAATGCCTACGCCTACAGCCTTGGTGATACGGTTAATGATGCCACAGCTGGGAATGCTGAACTACGCGGGCCATTCAGCTCAATTCCTCGATACAAGCGATTGGCTGCTCTAACAGATGGAACCTCCAACACTATCGGATTTAGTGAACGTACCGCACACAACACGAACAACGACAATGGCGTTATGTTCGCTTCCACTGGCGCTGAGAGCATCAGGCAGTTTACGGCATCCGTGCCAAACGTTCGCAACAGCCCCAGTGATTGCCGAGCGGTTGCAATTGGGACGAAGTTCTCACCTGGGCCTCAACTGAAAGGGCGTTTCGGAATTCTGTGGACTGATGGTCAACCTGAGCGGACTGGGTTCAACACAGTCCTCGGGCCCAACAGCCCGTCTTGTACAAATGATGCGAACAATGCTGCAGACTCTAACGGTGGCGTATTCTCTGCGTCGAGCAATCACACCGGTGGTGTCAACGTCTCTTTGATGGACGGTTCAGTTCGTTTCATTTCTGACTCGATCGACACTGGGAATACCGCGCTGCCTCCCGTTTTGAGCGGACCAAGCCCCTACGGTGTTTGGGGAGCTTTGGGAACAGCTAATGGTGGCGAAGTCGGCTCTTTGAATGACTGAGTCGTCAGGCAGTTGTGCATTGATCTCTGCTCGCCAGAGTCCGTCTTTGGCGAGCTTTTTTACATATTTTTCATTGTGCCCTCAGACACTCAATCGAATATTGGATCACCGATGTTAGCAAACACCCAAGTCCTTGGGCTCCTGTTCGTTTTTAGCGCAGTTGCTGGCTGCGGCAGTACTCCGGCGGGGCAGAGGCCTACAGCGCCTGTGGAGGTGACCATCAATTACAAGGGAAGCCCTGTGTCGGGGGCGACAGTTACATTCATTGCAGCGGAAGATCCCAAAGCGGCGACGGGAATTACCAACAGTTCCGGCGTAGCAAGGCTGACGACCTATCAAGCCAATGACGGGGCTGTCATCGGCAGCAACCTGGTCACTGTTTCCAAGATGGAAGTCGATCCAAAAGGTGAGAAGCCACTCAAGGACCCAAGTCAAGCTGACACAGTGGGTTACACACCACTCTCACCATTAAAGAGTCTGCTGCCCAAAAAGTACTCAATGCCCGGAACTTCGGGCATCGAAGAAACAGTTGTTAAGGGCAAAAATACTTTTAAGTACGAGTTGTCCGATTAGTGAAGTGACCCGGGCTAGTGGGCTCATTGCTCAATGGCTTGCCGGTGGTATTGTATTGCATCAGCTGAACTTGGATTTAGCGGCCTATCAGTTATTCTATTGTTCCCAAGAGGACTTTGCGATGACACGATCTAGACGAACTTTCACTGCCTAGGAGCTCGTAGACAGGTATCATCAGTTCAAAATTGATTGAATTGCAACGATCATTGTCACTTCATTCCGTTGATTACCGCTTGCAATCCAGTTAGAGTAGTGCCGTTGCAGATTGAGGCTACTTAATTATCTGGAGTTTGCGATGACCAAAGTTATTCATTCTCGGCATCCCAAGCGGCTTCGAATTGTTGAACGGCTTTGCGTGAGATCGCTTTTGGCTTCCGATCTGGGTTTTGATCCATCGGACATTCCCCTCGAGCCAGATGAATTAGTGCAGTGGGATCGCCAGCACTACGCAGCGCAGAATTACGCAGCGCATCCAGACCAAGTTCCACTTGGCGATACGTTTCGACTGCACAGCCGCCCTACCGCATCCAAGACAATCTTTCTTGATTTTGATGGAGCCACGACGATCGGTACCTCATGGAATCGTTCGTACAACGTTGCGCGGATTGTTTCACCGGCTTACGATCCTGATGGCAATGGACCCTCGTTTACGAATGCGGAATTAACTCGTATCCAAGGGATATGGCAGCGCGTTGCCACCGACTTCGCCCCATTCGATGTGAACGTCACAACGCAAGATCCAGGTGAAGCGGCTCTGGTCAACACCGGCGGAGCCGATACCGCGTGGGGCATGCGAGTCATCATGACGGTCGATAATTTTGCGGCAAGTGGAGCAGGCGGTTTCGCTTTCATCAACAGCTTCAATTGGAACTATGAAGCGCCCGGCGCGACCGATACACCGTGTTACGTTTTTAATACGACCGAAGTCAGCGTGGCTGCTGCAATTTCGCACGAAGTGGGTCACACTCTCGGCCTCGATCACGACGGAACGAATGCTACCCATCCGTCGCAACCCAACGCAGCCTATTACAACGGCCACGGAACCGGCGAGAACAGTTGGGGACCCATCATGGGCGTTGGTGGTTACTATAACAACGTGACCACTTGGGACCTCGGTGAGTACTTCGGCGCCAACAATGTCGGAAGCGGTGCAAACTTCGGAAGAGGACCCAATGACATATCTATTATCACGTCATTCAACGGCTTTGGAGTCATACCAGACGACCATGGCGGGACCATTACTTCAGCCACGCCGATAGACTATTTAAGTCCCAATGTAGTCGATCCTAATCTGATCGATGTTTCATTGTTCGGCACGATTCAAACGCGTAACGACCTAGACTTCGTTCGATTTGAAACCGGTGGTGGAACTATTAACCTAACCATCGATCCGTATGTATCCGAAACCTGGACCTCGAACTCAAGTGGAACCTTTGACCGGACCATCGAAAAGGCATTTTATGGGACATCGTGGGCGAACAATCAAGGCGCCAATTTAGATGTCGAAGCCAAGTTGTTCGATGCAGCAGGCACGCTCGTTGCAACATCCAGTCCAACCGGTTTGCGAGCCAGTTTTGCGAATTTGAATCTAACCGCGGGAACTTACTTTATCAGCGTCGATGGAGTCGGTTTCAGCAACCCAGCTTCAAATCCGCCGATAGGATATACCGACTACGGCAGTATTGGACAGTATCTTATTTCGGGTACCGTTCGATCGCTCGGTATCGACGTTGATCTAGGTTCTGGAACGGCGACTTATGTTGAAAACTCCTTGCCGGTTCCACTCAGTCCCAACGCGACTTTTCGCGATTCATTTGGCGTCAACTACGACCAGCTGACCCTGACGGCATCGATTATTAGCAACGCTGAGTCAACAGATCAACTGTCGATCCTCTCAACAGGTTCTGGCGCCGGTCAAATCTCGACCAGTAACAACAGAATTAGTTTCGGGTCCACAGTGATTGGCACATTCATACAGACACCGAATCGAATTACGGTTGATCTGTCCGGCAGTGCGACACGAGCATCCGTTGAAGCTCTCATCCGAAGTATTGGCTACGCATCGCTTAGCGACGGGCCAAGTACACTTGCTCGTAGAATTGAAATTTCGTTCGGACTTGGAGTCGCAAAAACTCGCGACGTGTCTGTTGTAGCGACGAATGACTCGCCATCGATTTCAAGCGCTTCACTACCGGTTATCGATGAAGACTCACCCGCTCCAGTCGGTACAGCAATCAGTGCGTTCGTTCCCGGTGGAGTTAGCGATCCCGATCTAGGTGCGCAGCTGGCCGGAATTGCAATCGTTGGCAACTTAGCGGATCCAAACACGGAAGGGGTTTGGTATTACAGCAGTGATCAAGGCAATTCTTGGACCGTCGTCGGACTGGTCAATGACACCACTGCCAGCTTACTCGTTAACGCGACGGATTGGCTCGGCTTTAAGCCCGTCGCAAATTACTTCGGCAACCCTGGCCCATTAAAGGCTCGAGCCCTCGATAATACTTTCGTTGGCAACTTTTCCAACTCCGTCGGTGATCAACGTAATTTTCTTAATTCAGCAATGCGAACGATCGTGGACGGACCAGTCTCCGTAGCTGCCGGAAACGTGCTGGTTTCCGTCCGCAACATCAATGACCCTCCCGTTGCCAACGCTTCCGTTGTTCAAATTGCAGCAACCCAGGATCTTTTGGTCGACTTCCGGTTTGACGAGAGGTTCCCCGGCGGGCTTTTTACAGACATTGACTCCTTGAACTTAACGTGGTCGCTAATACCTATTGGATTCTCTCAGATACCTGATTGGATCAGCTTTGATCCTGTTGCCCATTCGTTACAAGGAACTCCAAAAAACGCAGATGTTGGCACCCTCGAATTTCAGCTCAAGGCCGCGGACAACTTTTCCGCTGTTACAATTCTGTTAAAGTTGTCAGTCGCAAACGTCAACGATGCCCCTCAAATCTTGGGCCTCATCGGAACCAGCGTCACAGAAAACGATGTCGGCGCTAAGATCGGCCAGATCGTCAGTTTTGATCCAGATCTAAAAGACTCGCTCGTCTACTCGGTTTCAGATAACCGCTTTATCTTCAATGATGGTGTTCTTTACTTAAGGTCATCCTCGTTTCTTGATTTCGAAAGCCAGTCAAGCATTGACCTGACGCTCACCGCAACTGACAACGGAACTCCGCGACTTTCGACCTCCCAAACATTCACCATAACGGTCAAGGATGCAAACGAGTTCTTTCCAACCTTCGCGACGCAAGATCTTGTCATACCCTTCAATCGTGTAAATAATCAACTCCTGGGTACTGTTAAAGCCATCGATCTCGATACGCAACAGATCGTTAAATACAGCCTACAACAGGATGATGCTGGGATCTTTCAAATCGATTCTGACAGCGGACAATTGCGACTGAAGCCCGACGCTCAACTTTCTGAGCGAAGTTACCGCGTGTTCATTGGGGCAAGCGACAACGGCGTCCCGTCAAATTCTCGTGTGGTGCTGTTCAATGTCGCGGTTGAAGTCCCCAATCGGTTTGCCCCCACACTCGCATCAGGACGAAATCTCTCGATCGCCGAAAACTCCGCTCCCCAGACACTGGTGGGGCGAATTGTAGGCGCGGACGCAGACGGCGATACGGCGCTTCGTTATTCAACGACTTCGCGACTGTTTAATATCGATCCTGTCACGGGATTAGTAACCGTTGCCACCGGCACGCAACTTAACTTTGAGACTCAATCCACTTACGTTATCTCAGTAGACATAACTGACAGCGTCGCTCCGTCACGAACCAGCTCCAATCCCGTAACGATTACCTTGCAGAATGTGAATGATCCGCCAAGTGCGATCAGGCTCGGTGATGCACAGGTTCCAACGCTTCAGAAAGGGATCGCACTTTCACAATTCGTCGTGACCGATGAGGACCCCGCTTCCCAGTACATCTTCACGACCAACGATGCACGTTTTGAGATCCGCAATAATAAATTGGCGCTGCGCAACAATGTCTTCCTCGCTCAATCTCTCGCCGGGACGATCACGACGGTAAACATACTGGTCGTGGATGCCGGTGTTCCAGGTAGCTCCGTCAGCCTGCCGTTATCGCTGAACGTCGTGAACAACGCCTTTCCATGGCAGAATCGAACATCGTCGCTTGACGTCAATGCAGATGGAACCGTTGCTGCCTTAGACGCTCTGCTTGTCATCAACGCATTGAACTCACCAACGATTGGCAAAGGCCCACTGAGTACTCCGCGAGAATTCGATCAGCTGGCACTATTCTATCTCGACACAAGTGGCGATAACGAGCTATCGCCACTCGATGCATTACTGGTTCTTAATAAACTGAATTCAAGGTCTAGTGGTGAAGGAGAGTTGCTATCATCGCCTCTATCGACCACAACCGCTCCACCGGCGTTGACCGCCGAAACGTGGTTAGATGCCTTCACAGAATTGGAGATCGAGCGTCGGCGCAGAAGTTAATTGCGAACTGAGTTACGCGACCTTCCACATGCAAGTATGATTGTAAGCTTCCTATGCTCGCCCTGAGCCAAATAGGCAAGAAAACGTCAACAGTTAGACTTGTTATGCCGCTGGTCCGTGAAGGAAAAGCTGTTCAAATCATACTTCGTAAAGATCTGGTGCGTGATATCAAACGTGGCCATGTGTGGATCTATTCCGATGCCATTGACCGCGTAAAGGCTCCCTCTGGAACTGTCGCAATACTCGTGGATAAACGCGGCGATCGTATTGCCAGCGGCATTTATTCGCCCGACCATCCAATTCCACTGAGAATTTTTCGAACCACTCCAACGTTGACGATCGACGATGCGTGGCTGGCTGATCGATTGCGACAAGCTTATCAACTGCGGAGCCATTTTTTTGATTCGCAGACGACCGGCTATCGCTTAGCCGCTGGCGAAGGCGATCTGGTTCCAGGCCTTGTGATCGACTTCTATGATCGAACCGCGGTTATGAAGCTGGACGGTGGAGCACCCGAACAGTTTTATCAAACATCGGGCATCGCCCAGTGGCTGGCTGAGCATTTGCCGATTGACACCGTGATATTGCGATCCCGAGAGCGGGGCAGGGCTGGCGAGGCGCTCGTTGGAAAGAAACCGACTTCTCCGGTGCAGTTCCTTGAAAATGGAATTCGATTTACCGCCGATGTGATTCACGGTCAAAAGACCGGATTTTTCCTCGACCAGCGCGACAACCGAGCTCTTGTGCGACGACTGAGTCGAGATCTGCGTGTGCTAAATTTATTTAGCTTTAACGGCGGATTCTCCGTTGCCGCAGGACTTGGCGGAGCAAAACATGTTACCTCGGTCGACATCGCGGCCCAAGCGATTGAAGCCGCGAATACGCATTGGACAGATAACGGCTTGGGTGCCGAATCGCATCGTGGAATCGCAGCCGACGTTTTTGAGTTCCTCGAATCGTCGCAGCAACCTAAACAGACTTGGGACTTCGTCATATGCGATCCGCCTTCGTTCGCCCCCAGCGAAAGCACAAAACCGACCGCGCTCGCTGCATACGCTCGCTTAGCTCAACTGGCGGCCAAGGCCACAAACTCCGGCGGCTTGCTTGCCCTTGCGTCATGCTCAAGTCACATTGATCATGATGACTTTCTCAATTGCAACGCCGAAGCGCTCGGCAAAGCCCGACGCAAAGCCACCTTACTCGCTGACTGCGGCTTGCCTCTTGACCATCCCACACCGCTCGCGATGCCCGAACTTCGCTATCTGAAATTTTTGCTCTTCAAGCTTGAGTAGCGTGTGCCTGTATCGAAGGATATTAGTTCAAATCAGCTACTTCACACCGATGCCCAGACTCTTTGAATACCAGACTCTTTGAATAATAGTCGCCGAAGTATTAATCGTCGTACATCGCGGCGCTTTCGACAAAGTAATCCGCCACCGCTAATGAATGTATTGGAATGTCTTACAGTTCACTAGCTTTCAAACTTCGACAACTTTCACAGCAAGTGAGTTGGCGTTGTCTCGAGTAACGGCAATAGAACTCAGCTACTCCGGTTCACTGGCCATGCGCCATGCCAGTGGCACACCAAACACTGCTGCGAGATAACAAGCTACAATCTAGTTTGAACGAACCTCTCTTCAATCCAGCATTTTCAGGTCACTCATGAAACAATTTAAATCACTGCTCGGCCTCGCCTGCATCTTCGCTGCATGCGTTGCTCCGCTTCAATCTTTCGCCCAAGACAAAGTCTCAATAACTCCCGATGTCGTGTACGGTCACAAGGACGGTATGGCGCTAACGTTTGATGTATTCCAGCCAAAGGAAAACGCAAAAGGGATTGGTCTGTTGTTCATGGTCAGCGGTGGATGGGTATCGATGTGGTCTGAGCCCGCGAAGTTACAGCCAATGATTCAGCCGTTACTCGATGCCGGCTACACCGTGTTCGCCGTTCGCCACGGTAGCAGTCCGCGCTATGTGATTCCTGAGATCGCTACGGATGTCCGCAGCGCTTTGAAATTTATTCACTCGCATGCGACAGACTACAAAGTCGATCCATCGCAGTTGGGAGTTTTTGGATTCAGCGCCGGCGGACATCTCTCGCTGGTGCTAGGCACGATGACCAACGACCAAAAAGCATCGGATGCGCCACACGTGGCAGCCGTCGTTGCAGTTTTTCCACCGACCGATCTTGGTCCTTATGTTGATCCGACCAGCCCACTGCGCGAGCGATTCCCGGCATTGAAATTTGATCCAGCCAAAGCCAACGATTATTCGCCGCTGATGCATGTCACCGCCGACGACGCTCCTAGCCTAATGATTCACGGAGATAAGGATGAACTGGTTCCCATCTGGCATAGTCAAAAAATCGTTGCTGCTTTTGCCGAAGCCAAAGTACCCGCCGAGCTGATCACGATTGAAGGTGCCGCCCACGGCTTCAACGCAGAAGGAAACAAGCGCATGGTGAAGGGGATGGTCGAGTGGTTTGATAAGTATCTGACAACTGCGAAGTAATGGGCACCCGCAACAGGCAAAAAAAGCTGAACTTAAGTCACTTGTCGGGTCACTTGTCGGGGATCACCACCGAGTTGACTCGGTGGATTTAGGACTTTGGTGGCTAAGTTCGAGCGATAGGCGCGCCTGTCCGCCCCCCACGTGTTGGGTTTGGTGGGGGGCGCGCCAAA
>JANODD010000326.1:0-61848 GCA_031412515.1 Planctomycetia bacterium
GTGAGCCAAACGCTTGCCGCCGCACTTCCTTTTGATTCTGCACTTCGGGATTTGGCTGAATGCGTTAAACCTCCGTTCAGAGCCACCTAACTCCGCGCGAACTCATAGTTTTTCACCCACAAATTGTGCTGACGACCCAAAAGTTTTGGTGTTATCAAATACCGAAACGCAGCGTAAGCAGGACTTCGCCGGCGGAAATTCCGTTGGTGAATAATGAATCGAAAACTTGGCTTAATGTCGCTTTTGTGATACTCATTTCATATCAACGATCATTCGTTGAAGCGTCGGTGTTGCGCAAAGCGAGTTCACTGGTAAACCACATTGCACGATGCAAATGGCTAAGGTGAATGGTGCTGACGTTTTACAGTCGGGCAAAGCGGGCTTCGGCAAACTTGGTCTCATCAGCCAAGCTAAGAAGCAAAGGTTCGCTACCTTTTTCGTGTTCGACTTCGAACACTACCCCGCTGCCCTTAGCGCTGAGTACCAGGAGACTGGTTCGCTCAGTGCGAAGGAGGCTCTGACAGAGTAATCTTGGCGCTCATGCTCGCGTTGTTTGCGAGACGAGTGATCCAAAGTAATCCTGTCGTTCTATCCTATTCAATTTGAACATCTGTTCTTTACATTTTGGAATACGGGCGAGGCGGACATACTTGCTCATCGAGACTGAACTCTCGGTGTGCAAGCCGCTGTTTGACAAAGCGGGTGTGGCAAGGAATGCCAAATCCCGTCCGTGGGGCTGAACCGAAGGGCGTTCTTTTGGAACGTATTCGGTTTGCATGTGTGGTATCTGGAATACTCGCATGCCGGGGCTTGGATCTTGCGATCCGAGTTCCTTCAACGCGGCTGGCGTAGGGAGCTATGAGTCTGGCAACAGACCATACCGGAGCAATAGCTACTTCGGGGATCAGACTAAACATCTGACCGTGAAAAGCTCAACTACAAAAGGCTCAACTCAAATAAGTAGGAGGAGAGCTTGCCAGTGAGTCGTTTGGGAGACGGTGCCAAACCGCAAAAAATCTGCATTGGTGGTCTGGGAAAGGACCAACGGATACCGGGAGCTTCTGCTTTCGTACCGGGAAATCTTGCCACTTAGAAGGGCAAGGAAACTATGGCTTACCGGAAGGTAGCACATACCAATTGCGGACCGTGGGGTAACGCCCACTAGCGACGTGAACCAAGCGACGAAGTCTTCAGCTAACGCCGGAATCTCTATGGTTTCCGGGATGTAGCGATCTCGGTGCCGAGCCCGGCTGGCTCGGTGTTTGAAATGCCGTAGAGAGGGAGCGGGCCTCAAGTAGAAGTCTCAAAGATGAGAGCGATGGTTTCACCGAAGGGTGAAACATCGGTAACGCACAGTAGCGTCAACCGATGCATGGCAAGGCAGTCATGACTCGTTCACGTTTAAACTTAGGAGTGATGTCTTGGGAGAGTGACAACGAAAGAGGCGAGGGGCGATAGGGACCGCAGTGGTCCCTGCTCGACTGTAACCGTACTCAGTCATGACACGACTGCTGCCTTCGGGCAGCGGCGTGTCGTGTGCTGGGGCTTTGGATTGCAGTGAGAGCTGGTTTAGGAGGGTTGCTCGGGAGAGTTGTCCTCTTAAGTCGGTGCAATGAACGGCGAGCACCGCCGGTGCGATCTTTACGGACGCGCTGGTGGTCGTCGAAGGTTTGGGCGCGGCTACTATGAATTGCGAGAGTGCACTGTAGAAAGCAGTGCATGAAGCAATTCCTGGGCGCCGTAACCCAGCTTCTCTTTTACATCGTTTGCGACAAATGGTTCGATTCGGCAGTTGTTTTGCCGAACCGAACCAGAAGTCAGTCAACCGATAACTGAGGGATGTTGGCCCATGGTTTTACAAAGAGCTTCGGACGCTGAGCTTCGAGATGACTTAGGTCGATCTCAAATCAGCGTCCAACCTAGAGATCGAAATTGATTAACACAGGAGGAACATGAAATATCGCTACTTAGCCACCAGCATCGAAGGAGTCGTTCAGTTGATCGCGGCCAGTTACCTGCGTCACGGTTACTACTGGTACATGAATGGACGCATTCCGTCGACCAAATCCGCAGCAATCATCGATGAAAAATTGATCAAAAAATACCAAATTGGGATCAGCGAATGGGAGCGATCGCATCGCAAGAAGCAAGGCTTCGCCAATGCCCATTACCTGCGATTTGGCGACTGGTTCATTATCCTGATAACGGAGGGGCACCACAAACTTAGGGCTCCCTGCTCTCTCGGTGGTGAATCGGAGAATATTCGCGATTGCCGAAGAATCCCGATCCGATTTCGCGGTTATTCAATTTCCTATCGCCGTGCCGGTGTAACGGCCCCTGGCGAAGCTCAAACGAAGTGGCACGCTCACGTTAGAATCGACGGTCCGACCTACTCTGCAATGAAGAGTCACTTTCAGCGCATGGCCGTGCATCGCTCGGCAGAAAATCTCGCGAAAGAGCTTAAGCGAATCGAGTTCGTCGGATATGCCCCAATTCGCAGGCAACTGCTGAACATCCTCCGCGCTGTCAACCGCGTGAGAAAGCAAAGTGGGTTTGAGCAACTGCCCTACTCAGTACTCAACCTAAAAAGAACTTCGGTCAAAGTGTTTCAAGACCCGCCTACGCAACAAACACTTGTTTTCGATCCAGCAAGCCTCGAATGGAAAATGGGCGGTTAACTGATGCAAGTAATACCCGTCTACATGCTACTCGGCGTCTTAGCAGCGATGAATCTTGATCTTTCCCTCAGCTGTTTTCTACTCTGGATTGCTGTCCTAACTAATCGCTGGACAGCTAGGTAAACGCGAACTCTGCTTCTCGCCAAAAGGAAGCTTTCAAGCACTTGGATTTCTCGTGAAAAATCGAGGTTCACCAGGCAGGCAACCTGCACGAGTTTGGGTGAACGGGCGCATTGTAGCGCCGTTTATCAACACGCTCACCTAACTCGCCAACTTAAAACAGCATGTTATTATCGAACTCCGAATTGGCGTATTACTGATAGTAGGCTGTCATGGCCCATTAGCCTCGCATGGAAACAGCGGCTTCATATTCCTTTGAGAAATCAATGCCAACATCCTCGCCTGGCGCAAACTGTTTGAAAGCTGCGTACATGATCGAACATAGGTGCAAACCGCTGAACTTGCCTGGCAGCGATCGCAATGAGTACTTCTGGTCTGGATCGTTGATGTCCAATCCGCTCTGGCCAAGGATTGCAATCTCGACGCCAATGGCTTGGACATCATTGGTCGAGAGGTTGGCAAATTTATCAAGTGCACCAGTGATGTACATCATCACATCTGGACAGAATTTTCCACGATCGCGCATTGTCTTGTGAGCGATCGCCGTTCGTCGATCCTTGGCAAGATCAAGCAATTCTTGTGGTCCACCAATCTGAATCGCTTTGACGTATTGGTCGTCGGCGTCTTCAGTTCGGCCAACTTCTTCGAGTGCTTGGCCCAAGCCTATGATTGACTGCAAGTCCCGGGGAGCCGCTTTGACGGCCGCTTCGAGGACAGACACTGCCTCGTCGGCTTTGTCTTGCTTCAGTAAGCATGCGCCCAGATTTTTAAGTGCCCACTGGTTGCCAGGCTCGAGCTTCAGAGCGTTGCGAAGGTGATCTTCACCAAACTGAAGCTTCTGACTTCGGATGTACGCTACGCCAAGGCCAATCAATCCGTGAACATGTTTGGGCGCGAGTTCGATCAGGCGTTCCAGAATTGAGATCGCCTTTGGAATCTGTCCCAGTTCGCTGTAGGCAACGCCAAGATTGTACACGGCGTCCGTATCATTCGGATGTTCTTGATACAGCGTCCAGAGCAACGGGACTGCTTCTGCGATCTTGCCAGACTGCAACATCTCAAGTGCTCGATCCTTCGGCTCTTTAAAGCTGCGTTCCTTGGTCCATTTGACGTCGATGGTTTGCGTGGAGTCATTGCAAATGACGCGAGCACGGCCACCGAACTTAGCAAACTCGGTAGCGAAGAATTCAGACACCTTTGCGGTAAAGTCCGACTCGCCAATATCAGACTGACTCAAACCAATAAGGTCGAGATCGAAAGCATCGTACGGTAACGAGAACGAATATTCCTGTGACATTGATCCGTGATTTCTATTGTTTGTCGATCGTTTGGAACCAGCTTGCCAGCCCCAACCGTTCTGCCCACTGATTCACAAGTTCGCGATCGCCATCGGGGCTCCTATCCAACGATTGGACAAGCCCCATTAATTCGTCGCCAATCTTACCATAGCCCGCCGAAGTGAACGGGAGGGCAACTTCTGGCTCGTTCCAGGTCGCTGCCCAGAATTTAGCGAAGGCACAGCTCATTCCGACATTAGCGTCAATAATTCTCTGGGGAGCGAACGCTCGAACGCTTGGCCCAAGTGCGTGCATCGCTTCCTGTAGTTGTCGCTCGATGCTCTTCCGTTGCAGATCGGCGAGAGCGGGATAGTCGCGATACAGCCATTCGTCAACGCGGATCGCAATCGGCATCGACCGCAGTTGCAATCCGAGCCCGTGGCCGAGCTGCTGGCACAACTGTGGAACCTTCGACATTGGTACATCCGAGTCAGTCTTACGCAGATGCTCCTCGATCAGTTGCTTGACTTCTTGACCCATCGCGGGCGCAGACGCCAAATCAAACCGATTGACCGTCTTTGCCTGGATCGATCTCAATGCCATCCCACACTGGAACGCCGACAAGTACAGCAGCTCGGACTCAAACTCTGGTTTGTACCGCAGCAAATGCGCGGGGGCATCGTCCGACGCGATCTTGATCGAAGCGTGACCAGCGAAGTTCGGATCGCGATGAACCAACACAGGCTTTCCACTGGCTTCGGCAAGCTTTTCTTCGATCAACTTTGCTGTTTCTGAGGGAGTCACAAGCTTTTTCCGTTGGCTTTGGCCGTCGTCGAGGATTAGCAGTCACAAGCCGTTCCAAATAGATCTTTAACCCTTGCAGACAGCCGCTATCGCACATGTTATACTCTCCCCACCGCTGGGAGTCATCCCGGGTAAGTTCGAACCAATACCCCCAGTTTTTCAGGAGACTGGCGTATGAACAAGGTAACTAGTGATTTCGGAGCCCGAGTGAAAGAGCTGCGTGAACGGCTGCATCTCACCCAAGAATCGATGGCAGAAGCCCTCGGCGTCAGCTTTGCAACCGTGAACCGCTGGGAAAACGGCTGGACAGTGCCTTCGCAACTCGCCCTGCGCCAGATCGATCTGTTATGCAAAGAGCACAAAATCTCATTGCTGACGAAAACTCCTTCGCACAAGTAGATCTGGACGGAAGGAGTCTCCGGAAATTGTCGGTGTGGCCTGGCTCAATCTAATGGCGGCTCCGGATCTTAATTGCTTCGTCGATCCACGCCGCAAGATTTTCTTGAATGTGGCCGTAAACCAATTTGCTATCGGCGAAAGGGGGATCGTATGTTTTCACAATCGAATCAAGTGTTGTGCTACCAAACTTGAAATGTGAGAACGGATTCGCTCCCTTTTTCGATTGGATACAGGCTAAGTTCTTGAGATTGTGGATGTGAATTCCCAAGATCCCTTTCCCCAGGGACCATCCAGTCTTGATTTCGTAGTCGATCCATTTTCGTTTCGCTGTCGTTGCTCCCGCGAGAACGACAACGACAGATTTACCTTCCATCTGGTTCTTTATCCAACGCTCGATGGCTGTGTCGTTACCCTTGATGGCTTCCCACTCATTGTCGGTCGCAGGGGCGTTTCCTTCGATAACCCCCATGCTTCTAACCTGAGCAGCTCTTTGTGCATCCGCATCGAATTCGAAGCTGTAAAACACTTTTCTTTTCATAGACGATCCTCCTAAATGGATTGCAGATACTTAACAAACTCAACGATGGCTTTTCGGACTTCAGGTAACACGAGCTTTTCAGGACGCAATCGATGCAAGTACTTTTGAACAACATCTGCATCGAAGCCTGGGTAGAAGTCCTTGGGTGATTCCCAGACTTCATTCCAAAGAGACTCTGCGAGATATCCTGTACATCCCACCGGGACAGGGATGACCCCGTGTTGCCTGCAGATTGAAAATTCCTCTGCGATACCGTTCGACTCAACAACCTTGCCGTCCTGCAACTTATTACCGAAAACGAAAACACCGATTCCGGCATACTCGATCATTTCGTTTCGATACTTGGTCCACTGTTCTGGAAGGGTACCCTCGCCAGTCGAAAACTGAGGAAACGGACGCATTACAAGGTCCTCATCCGTTACGGTTTTATTGCGTTTTGACAGGCTCGCGAGAGTGCCATTGATGATCGCGCTTCCTACCCCCAAGCCGAAACCGGTGATGATCCGGTTCTTTGCTTCAGACAGGTCTGATGCCAATTCATGTAAGAAAGCTTGGGAGTCGCTCGGCGAGTATCGACCATACTCATGTGCTGCACCGGAGATGAATACCGACGACCGACGATATCGAAAGACAAGTTGACGCAAGAGATCGGTGATCTCATCGAACGAATTCACTAGCACTGTATGAATACCAAATCGCTTAAGATCGGCCAGAAATAGTTGCTGCTTCAAGGCTCTGCGCTCGAACTGCTCATTTGATTCGCCTGCATCTTTGGCTACTCGACGTTGAATAGAGTAGTGAGTGCGTTGATGTTGGTCGTACTGAATCCGGACTCGGCTAAGTATGTAGTCGATGTTCGGATCGGTGAAACTGAAGCCCAAAAACAAGAACGTTCGCTCGATCAAGTCTCCTCGCAGCGCATCAACGAAAGGCTGCATCTTCGTCGAATAAGACTCATAGTCGTCTTTGTTTATGACCGCCTCACTCGGGTGATCGATATCGCCATGCATCTTAAAGACGGTCACGTCTCGGTCCAACTTCGTCGTCGCAAGCTGTCGAATCGTGTACTTAACGTCTGGAACCTTCTTCGCAGCGATAAGTGATGTCTCGATCAGTTTGTCATAGTTGGTTGTCCAATAGGCTTGGATTGGTAACTGAGTGAGCAAACGATGGTTCTCATGAGGTGTTTTCATCTCTGAAAACTGTTCAAAAATCTTCGCAGTCAACTTACTTTTGCTGCGATTCTGATTGCAGTAGTACTGAGCCACCGTAACAAGATCCACCTCTTGATTAGGATCAAGCCCAAGATCGCGAATCGGCTCCTCGAGCAGGCCCTTCCAATCAACATAGCCGGAACTACGCGACAAGCCCGCACCAACAAAAACTGCAGCGTTCTTGTTGTGTAGTTCACGTGTGAAGTCGCGCAATAGCACGGTTGCCAAGATTTCTTCGCTCAATGTATCAACTCCTATATTTAGTTACTCTTCGAACCACTGAAGTGCTTCAGCCAAATTCCTTGCCCAGCCGGTGGCATCACTGCTGCCAGATCTCGCCCGAGCGATTGATCACGTTCCTCCGTTATCTTTCTATAGATCGAAAGATACTCGTTGCCATGCTCATAACCCTTATCGTCCTTAGTGGGGATGATGAAAACTTTGTCAGGGCCTTTTTGGCTGTCAGCTATTCCGATTTCCCAAGGGCACCATCGTGAAACTAGACATGAATTTGCAGTCGCTAAGAAAAAAAAGAGCTGACACTCCTTGATCTTGGCCTTTAACCGGTTTGCGGTCTCGCCGCTTATCTTTTCTGGCATCGTTTCATCTAGCCAATCGATGTACACATTCCATCCCATCTCTTTCAAGTAGACCCGAAGGCCTTCAGCTAGTTCGCGATCAAAGTGACTATGGCTAAGGAAAGCAGTATCACGCCCCTGAATTGATGCTTCCTTGGTTGAGTATCGTTCTACGATCATTCCACGGGAACGTGCGTTACGAAGGGTTGCTTGTTTAATAAACATGTCGTTGTTCCAGGAATAAGATGTATTTGCAAAAGGCGGTTTTGTGGAGATGGTGTCAAGCGGGAAATTGCAATCACCCGCATAGTTACGATCTCTACTGCGAATTCAGAATCGCGTGTTGATTAGCTAGGTCCCTATGAGCACTTTCTCATCGCACTCGATTTTCGGGACATCCAAACCTTCGATGGTTGGCAGCGAAGTACCGATGAAGCCCTGGAGGTCACCATAGAAGCTGGCTAGGTTGCCGACGGCGCGGAGGATTTGCTTCTCACGCTTGGACCAGAGTCGCTTGGTCGAACGCTTCTCGGAATCGAGGTCGACTTGCATCGAAATCAGCGCTTCGACAACGCCAGTAACTCGCTGCTGGAACTCGGTGCCAGTGAGGTAGTTGTAGACAAGCTCGGTCTTCTCGTGCTGGTCCTGCATGGCGATGCGAGCCTTGCCGACTTCGAGCAGGCCAAAGCGTAGCACCGTTGCAAGCGCCTTGGCTGTGGACCAACTGCAAACCCAGACGCCTTCGATCTTCTCGAAGTTGCGGACACCTTCCGGCAATGCTTCCGTCACGATGACGACGCAGTCAGTTCGGGCGGCACGCTGATCGTCGCGAGCCTTGGATAACCAAGTGTTGCTCCAGTTTTTGGTCCGCTTCGACTCCCAAAGAATGCTGCCGCAGATCGCGGCGGCATTGTTCTGCACACGTTGAACGTTGTCGCCACCGTTCACGCCCTTGCCGACAGGCTCGATGCGATCTGAGGGGAATGCGGCTTCAAGCAACTGCTCCAAGGCCAACTCCTGGACTTCGCCCTGCAACTGCTGCGAGCCCTGCTCGACCTTGCGTTGCAGGTCTTTAATCTTCGCGGCCAGGTCCGAGATCCTCTTGTCCTTCTCGGCGTCCTTGAGCAGGTGCTGCTCTTCGAATTGTTGCTTGGCCTCTTCCCTAATGCGAGATCGTTCTGCATCGATCTGACGAGCGACCTTCAGTTCCAACTCCTCCTTGGCGTTTTCGAGATCGCGTTCCCGCTTGCGAAAAGCGAGTTCACGATCGTTAGCCGCAGACAGCTTCGTCTTCAGTTCCGACAGTTCGGTCTCGCGGTCCTTCATCTCTACACCAACGGCTTGTATGGCTTCCTGCTTTGCCTTAGCCAACAGTTCTGAACGTTGTCCCTCTAAAAGGTTCTTTACCTGCTGCTGTATGTTTTCGCGAGCCGACTTAATCGCTTCTTGGTCTGCATCGAGTTTGCGTCGCATCTCGCTCAGCTCAGCTTGTTGCCGACGCGATGCCGCTTCATTCTCGCTTCGTACTTCAGCTGTAATTTGGGCTCGAAGGATCTCAGTAACTTCGATGGGACTGTGGCAGCTGGGGCAAGCGATCATTTGCGACATACATGGTTCCTATTCGCAGAACAAAAAAGTGAATGGGTGACGTTAATCGCTATTTGCATGACTCGTACCAAACGCTTCTGGAATTGCAAAAGCAACTGTTTCGCCAATGAAAGTGCAGGGTTTTATTTTTTTGAGGCATATGCTGTAATCGAAATCAAGCGACCAATTACACAAGGAACTTTCTGTCGACATAAAGATCCTTGTGTAGCTTCGACGTAAGTGGCCAGCGGTTCGCAATTGAAAGCCCAGGCAAACAAGGCCCATCCCAGCCCTCAATGACAAATCAGATGCCCCGGGCATGGTGTTCGCCATAGTGTTAGCGTCGAAGCACAAGCTTGTGACCCTTCGCTCCATACTCCCCAAGAGGGACGGCTTCCGCTAGGATGGCGGCCAATCGATCGGTACTGGTCGGACACTTGCATTGAAAATGGAGCGCGAAAATGGGCACGTTCGTTGGCGAACGTTGGCTGTCAGTCGAAGAGATTGCAGCTCATCTCGGCATCAAACGAGATACTGTATACAAGTGGATCGAACGCAAAGAGATGCCTGCTCACAAGGTTGGCACACTCTGGAAGTTCCGGCGGTCGGAAGTGGATGCGTGGGTTCTGTCGGGCAAGGCTTCGGACCAACCCAAACCTCGTTAGATCGGAAACATCATGAAAGCGTCAGATTTAACGACCGTCGCGAAAATGCGCGTTGCTGTGAGCTATCTCGGCGAGAAAGATCAACAGGGTTGGTGGGCAAGTTCGTTCTATTCGCGCGGAAGTTCCGCGTTCCTAAGCCCTTTGTTTCCCCGATCCGAACTTTTAGCCCAGTGCCGAGGCGCGAGTTCGGCTGCACTGCGTGTTCATGATGAAAGAATCGGCGTCGGTAAGGTCTTTCACTTGTTTCGTCTACCTGAAGAGATGGAACGAGGAATCCATGAGAACTTATGCAAGGCAGATCTAGTCGCTGAGGTTCGTCAACTGATTGAAGACGCGAAGACGGCGGTCGAGTTCTTATCATCCTTCGGGGTTGCGAGCACTAAGCCGGGTCCGATTCGCGAAGGTACCTTAGCTGAACTAAGCAAATCTTCAATGTGGTCTTCTATGGCGAGCCACTATGCGTTCGCGATTCAGAATCAGATGCAAGTGTTTCCCTACATTGTGGATGACCAATGAAATTGGCCGAAGCACCATACAATACGTTCTTGCAACATGGCACAAGCATGTTCTCCGAAACCCGCACTTTGTTGCGGCTTTGGAAATTGCCCATGACCTGGCAAGAGCTGGCGAAGCTGGCGGTTTCGTCAGGAGAGTTTGCGCAGATATCTGCTCAGCGCGTTAGAAATATTGTCAAGTATGTTTTTACGCCTCGATATCTCGTGAACGACAACCAACCAGCTCGAATCCTGCAACAGTTAGTCGATCGCATTGCCATTCGCGATTTCGAACAGATCCTCTTCATCTACACGTGCCGCGCGAATCCGATACTCGGGGACTTCGTCCGCGAAGTTTACTGGAATCTGTATTCGTCGGGCAAGACATCGCTCGGAAACGAGGATGCACTTGAGTTCGTTCTCCGGGCTGTGAGGGACGGACTCACGAACACGGCGTGGCCAGAAACACGTTCGCGTCGCGTCGCATCAGACATAACCAGATGTTGTGCTGATTTTGGGTTATTGGAAACTGGTCCCAAGTCCATTCGACAGATGCAACCGTTTGTTATTACTACAAAAGCCCTTATCACCTTAGCGTATGACCTTCACTTCCGTAGCCTTGGCGACAACCAAGTCTTGGCTGCGGATGATTGGAAATTGTTCGGACTGGAACGAGATGACGTACTCGCCGAGCTAAAACGACAAGCACTACACGGAAAACTTATCGTGCAATCCGCCGGGGCCGTAACCAAGATCTCATGGTCCTGCAAATCAATAGAGGAAATTGCCGATGTCGTCGCTTAAGGACAACTTCAACGAACTGCTTACTCGAATCCAACATGGCCGCGATTTCATGCAAGCGAGCTTCGAGCCAATCTACTATCTGATCTTCTCGCCGGCCGAGATTCTAGACGTAAAACGCGAATTGCCCGCTTGGACAGCGAAACTGCGTAACGACGGTTGGGACGTCCATCGCTTTTCGATTGCTGAACATATCGCAGAAATTCTTGAGGCGGCAAAACAGCGCAAGCTGTGGCTATCGTCGGACAGGAAGTCGCCGCAGAGCTGGGAGAAGACGAACGAGTCGTTGGCCAACACGCTGACGCAAGGAGAAGGCGGCGGCCCGCTACAACAAAGGCTGGAAATGCTGCTTGATGAAGTAGCCGACAAGAAAGACTCCATCGTCCTGGTTACAGACCTTGAGGCTTTGCACCCATATCTGCGGATCGGTGCGATCGAGAGCCAGCTACAAGGGAAGTTTCAGGTTCCCACCGTTTTCTTCTATCCAGGTGAACGGACCGGAAAGACGCGGCTCAAATTCCTTGGATTCTATCCCGAGGATGGCAACTATCGATCGGTTCATGTGGGCGGATAGCTACGCTTCTCGATTAATCCAACACGTTGAACTAACTACCTGATTCTGAAACGGCAATATGAAATTAGTCAAACAACTCTTCGATCCGAAAAAAGACATTCATCGAACGATCGAAAAGGTCATCACATACAACGCATCTCAGGGAGCTCGCCTCAAAGCCGAGATCACTGAGTACATCGTTACGGAGAACATCGACGACCAGTTCGAGCGCCTGATCTCGAAGATGCAGCTCGCCATGGAGACGGGCGGGCAAAATGAAATCGGCGTCTGGGTATCAGGGTTCTACGGTTCCGGTAAGAGCTCGTTCACCAAGTACCTCGGCCTCGCACTCGACGATCGCGCCGAAAACAAGATCGATGGTGTGCCTTTCCTAAAGCACCTTCAGGATCGCCTTCTTAAGTCTCAAACAAAAGCACTGTTGGGGACGGTCGCGGAAAAATACAAAGCGGCCGTCGTGATGCTGGACTTAGCAAGTTCGATGCTTGCCGGCGCGACCATGGAAGAAGTCTCTTCTGTTCTCTACTACAAGACTCTGCAATGGGCCGGTTACTCCCGCAATCTCAAAGTTGCAGCCTTTGAACGCAAGGTTGAGAAAGATGGTCGCAAGCAGGAGTTCTTGGACAAGATTCAATTGCAGCTTGATATGAGCTGGGCGGAAGTTCAGAACGACCCATTGGTGGTCGACAGTATCGTGCCCGAGATCGCGCATGAAATGTATGCGCATCAATTCAAAACCCCGACATCGTTCAACACTGAGACCTCGGACATCATCCAGTTCGAGAACGAACGCGTCAAAGAAATGATCGATATCGTTCGCCAGACATCGGGCCGAGACTATATCATTTTCATCATCGACGAAGTGGGGCAGTATGTCGGCTCTCGCGACAACCTCATCTTAAATCTTGATGGACTTGCCAAGAACCTGAAAGCCATCGGTGAAGGCAAGGTTTGGATTATCGGCACTGCCCAACAAACGTTAACCATTGACGATGAACGTGCCGCCCTTAACTCGGACAAGCTCTACAAGCTCAAAGATCGCTTCCCGATCCAGATCGATCTGGAATCGAGCGACATTCGCGAGATTTGCTACCGCCGTCTTCTGGGTAAGTCGTCAGAAGGAGAGATCGTACTCGGTGGTCTTTTTGATAAAGCTGGTCAAGCACTGCGTCAAAACACGAAGCTGCAAGATGCTCGCTCCTACGATACCGACTTTGATAAGTCCACCTTCATCAATCTCTATCCTTTCTTGCCAGCACACTTCGATATTCTGCTTCATCTCCTCGGAGCGTTGGCAAAGTCGACGGGTGGCATTGGTTTACGATCAGCGATCAAGGTCATTCAGGACATCCTGGTCGAGGGGCCAGACGGTAAGTCACCAGTCGCTGAGCAATCTATCGGTTGGCTCGCTACAACGGTGACGCTGTATGACATGTTGGAGAAAGACATCCAGCGATCTTTCCAGTCAATTCACAGAGCTGTCGGCAAGGTTCAGCACAGATTTTTCGAGACTAACTGCATTCAACAACAAGCAGCCAAGACGATCGCTGTGTTGCAGATACTTGGCAATATGCCCATTTCCGTTCGAAATGTGGCTGCCTTGATGCATCCTACAATAGAAGCAACTGGGCGAGTGGAGGAGATTGAATATGCTATCTCCGACATGATTAAAGATGCCTTTATTCCACTAGGCGAGAAAGAGGGGAATCTCTGCTTCTTCAGCGAGAAGCTAAACGACATCGAACGCGAACGCGTTGAGTATCCTCTACGATCGGTAGATCTGCGTCGCATCCACAGCGAGGCGTTGAAGCAATCTCTCACGCCGCTCGCGTCCGTTCGACTACACGGCACGTTGGCAGTCTCGACAGGTCTTAAGATCAAGTCCGGAAACGCGATCTCCAGTTTAGTGGGCGAACGCGAGCCGGTGCAAACGATTGTCGAGTTTGTCGCGCCAGTCGACTACGACACGGCACTCACCAAGGCCGTTGATGAGTCGCGCGTTCGTGCTTCCCAGAACGACATTTACTTGCTGGGACGACAGTCCCCAGAGATCGATGATAAAGTTGCCGAGATTTTCCGTTGTCGCGAAGTCGTTAATCGTCATCGTGGCGACGCTGATCAGGAAGTGAAGGATTACTGCAACGGCCAAACGGATCGCGCGAGCCGACTAGAAGAAGACCTACAGAAATTGCTCGCGAAGAGCCTCGTGATGGGTTCATTCGTCTTCCGCGCAGATACCACCGCCGTTTCCACCGTGGATGACAAGGACCTTCTCGAAGCCAGCAAGAAGCATCTCGCAAAGGTCGCCACTGCGGTATTTGATCGATACGACGAAGCACCCCATCGTGCCGACACCGATCTCGCCGAAAAGTTTCTGCGCGTCGGTAACCTGCGAGCTGTCACGTCCAAAGTAGATCCGCTCAACTTAGTGCAGATTGTTGGCGGCACCCCAAAAATTCACAGCGACCACAAAGCGTTGGTGAGTATTCGTGACTTCATTGACAAACACGGAACGGTCGATGGCAAGCGACTAATAACGCAATTCACCAGCGATCCGTTTGGTTGGTCGCAAGATACCTTGCGATACTTGATCGCAGCAATGCTGGTCGGCGGCGATTTGAAGTTACGCGTTTCTGGACGCGAAGTAACAGTCAACGGACAGCAGGCCATCGAAGCTCTGCGAACCAACAACACGTTTAAGACGGTTGGCGTCTCACTAAGAGAAGGCAAGCCACCAACAGAACTGTTGGCAAAGGCATCGGAGCGATTGACCGAGTTGATCGGCGACACAGTCTTGCCACTCGAAGATGAGCTCAGCAAGGCTGTTACAAAACACTTTCCGCAGTTCCAGCATCGTTATGCTCCACTGGCTGAGAAGCTCGAGCGCTTAGGCGTCCCTGGAGGCGAAACGGTGCGAACAGTAATGCAAGAGATCGCCAATCTCCTCCTCACTGACGCATCCGATGCGCCCTCCGCGCTCGGCAGCCAAGAATCGTCAATCTATGACGGGTTGATCTGGGCTCGGGAGGTTGCCAAATCTCTTGATAACGGACTTGAGAAGACGTTAAGCGATCTCGCCCGCCACATCCGTGAGATCGATCAATTACCTAAGTCAGGAATGCCAGGCAGGCTTCGAGAGGACTTGTCCGAGTCTATCGATCATGCAAAGCAACGAATCGGTCAAGATGATTTCTGTAAACACTCGGCCGATCTCTCGTCGGCCTTGACTTCGATCCATGCAGCAACTCGCGACACTGCGATCGCGATGGCTGGCGAACAAAAACGCGTGATCACGGAAGCGCAGGCGGATTTGCAGAACCTTCCTGAATGGAAGGAAATGACACAGGAAGAACAATCGACGGCTCTGTCGCTGGTCGAGAGTCTCATGATCGACACGGTTGACGATCTCAACGGTCTGAAGGCGCGTATCAATCAAGACTTCGTCATTGGCTCCAGGGTTAGCGAGTTGAAGCGCGGTATTGAGCAGACGGGCAACAAGCGCCGACGCGAACGCTTGGAACAAGAAAAGGAGAAGGCGAAGCAGGCCGGCAAGACCAAGCTCAGCCGATCGGTTAAGGTACCGAAGAAGGTAACTGGAGCGTATCAGATCGATGATCTGATTTCGAATCTTCAGCTAGTTCGTGAAGAGGTCGCAGTCTACGACGACATCGAAATCACGATTGAATTCGAATCATAACCGCATCCACTCCGGCCCAAGGCAGCTAAAACGCAATGGCATTCGATCAAGCAACCAGAAACCGATTATCGAAGTTCGTGACCGATACTCGCAAACTTCTCAGCGACGAGTTCTCGCAACAGATGCGAGTCAAATATGGGCTTGACCCAGCGACGGGAGTTGTCACTGACATCAGCAAACTACCCACGATGGGCGAGGGAGATCGCCAGACGGCGCAGTTGCTTCGAGACACACTCGAGCATTATCTAGCTTCGTCCCCTAAACGCGACAAGAAGGCAATTGCGTCGACAATCGATCGTATCGTTCGCGAGCAGGCGTTTACGGTGCTGAATAGAATTTGCGCGGTGCGAATGGCTGAAGCAAGAGAACTGGTGATCGAGTCCATTGCTCAAGGAACCAAGTCAAAGGGCTTTCAGCTTTACTCTCGACTAGCTGGATCTGCATTGGGCGAGACTGTCGAAGCATACGTTTGCTACCTGTTCAGCCTTTTTGACGAACTGAGTATCGACCTGCCGGTACTGTTCGACCGCTTCTCTCCGAGTGGCCGACTGTTTCCTAAAGAGTCGGTGTTTTTAGGGGTCTTAGAGCAAATCAATCACCACGAACTTCAGTGTCTTTGGGCTGAAGATGAGACGATTGGTTGGATCTATCAGTACTTCAACTCCCAGGAAGAACGAAGGGCGATGCGGGACGAGTCGTCTGCCCCTCGCAACAGTCGCGAACTGGCGGTCCGCAACCAGTTTTTCACCCCGCGTTATGTTGTCGAGTTCCTAACGGACAACACACTGGGCCTTATCTGGTACGAGATGACCCAGGGAAAAACACGCCTCGTCGACGATTGCAAATACCTCGTTCGCCGGCTGGATGAAGTATTCCTTTCTCACATGACCAGCAAAGACCAAGAACAGCCGTCTTACGGTACGATCACGATGGCAGAGCTGCTGCTATCTGGTACTGAAGAAACGTTCCCCGAGTTCAATGCCCGCAATCCACAACCTATGATCGAATTGGCACATTGCGTGAGTGCCTATGCGACAATGGGTGACCGCGCGCATGAGATCCCAGGAAACCGAACTCTCATTGTCCGTGAGCGATCGGTTCACGAACCTAGTGAAATAGCCGATGCTGTTCAGGCTGCTCCCTACGTTTTCGCTGGGCAACCGGGCATGCTTAAGACGCAGCACATCCTCGAAGTACTCTTTATAACCTGCCGCAGTGACCGACATGGCGGAGTTGGTTCAGTCTATTCGGAACCCTGGTTTGTCGATGCCTGCAACGAGGTGCGTAGTCGGGTTCTTAACTCCCGTCGTGACGATCTGTCGCAAGAAGAATTACTGCGTCAACCTGTCTTCATTCCCTACCGACCAATGAAAGACCCTCGCGACATCAAGATGCTTGATCCAGCCTGTGGATCAATGCATTTTGGTTTGTACGCGTTCGACCTGTTCTTGCATATCTATAAAGAAGCCTGGGAATTGGAAGAGCGTCTTGGCGACCAAGCGTTTGTACGTGCCCGAGAACTGAAAAGCTTGCGCAACACCTATGGCACACGAGAGAGGTACATGCTTGATGTCCCACGATTGATTATTGAGTGCAATATCCACGGCATCGATATTGACTCACGTGCTGTTCAAATCGCTGGACTATCGCTTTGGTTGCGAGCTCAAAAGGCCTGGCATGAAGCAGGAATCAAACCAGCAGCTCGACCGCAGATAACAAGGTCCAACATTGTCTGCGCAGAACCGATGCCTGGCGAGTCTGACCTCCTCGAACAGTTCATTTCCGACCATCTTTCCCAGACCTCGGAACAACAAACTATCGCCTCGATCGTACGCCGAGTCTTCGACGCTATGAAGTTAGCCGGCGAGGCTGGATCATTGCTGAAAATTGAAGAGGAAATTGCCGGCACTATTGCGGAAGCTAAGAAGAAATGGATCGAAGGGCCAACGGCTCTACAGCTTCCACTTTTCGCGATCGACGCGAAGCAAAAGGACGCCGGCGCAAGGCCTTTGCTTGTGGCTGGCATTGATGGAGCTTCATTTTGGGATGAAATCGAGGAAAGAATTTATCGTGCATTAAAAAGCTATGCTGTGGAAGCTACTTCAGATGGTGGCTTCCAGCGCCGGCTTTTTGCCGAGGACGCGGCGCGGGGCTTCGCCTTCATCGATGTCTGCCGCAAACGCTACGACGTTGTGGTTATGAATCCACCATTTGGGCAAGCAAGCACCGGAATTGAAGGAAAACTTGGCGACAAGTCGCTCGACTTTGCTGCTGGTAAGAACCTTGCGTGGGCTTTTGTTCAAAGATCAGTGCAGCTCCAGACCGAAAGGGGCTTAACGGGAGCAATCGTTGATCGCACTATATTTCAGAAGAGCTCGTATGAAGTTTTTCGGTCTGACTTCATTCTCCCAAGGCATATGCCGGCCTACGTTGACCTTGGTTCAGAAGTGCTTGATGCAAATGTTTTTACGTGCGGTTTCGTAATCGAAGCCACAACTGGAGAAGGAAACTCATTCATTGTCGATCTAAGATCAATTGCCGCAGAACAAAAGGGCGAAGCTCTTGCCTCAATTGTTCGTCATGCACGCGACGGTAGTCTAGGCGATTTTCAGTTGAGAGACACAAAGGAGTTTTCTGTTGTTCCATTCGTTTCGTTTGCACATTGGATCGATCAAAAAACTCTGAATTCGGTATTCGCCGAAAAGACAGTTGAAGATTGCGGCTTTGAGGCTGGCAGTGGCCTTCAGTGCAACGATGTGTTTAGATTCTTAAGATGTCGCTGGGAAGTGCCGCTTATCCGAATCAAAGATAATTCGTGGCGAGGCATTTACAACGGAGTCGACTATTCGAAACACCACACGACACTCGTCGAGCTCGTGAACTGGGCGGGCAATGGAGCTGAAATCAAAGCAAACATTATACGGCTAGGGCACAGCCCTAGTCGGCATGTAGTGAACGAATCGTTTTATTTTAAAGAAGGATTGGCAGGTGGAAAGAGAGGGGAATTCTTCGACGTTCACATTCTTCCATCTGGGTTCATCTTCAGCAACGAGGGCCGGGTGTTTCTTGGCAAAGATAGAAGCCAACTTCTGTTTCTTCTTGGCTACTTGAACACTCTTTTCGCGCAACAACTCGTCAATATTTTTTGCGGGCAACATAAGGGTGCTAACTATCTGAAGAAGGTTCCAATTCCACACTCTGTGCGAGAACGATTCTCTCAAATTGGTGATGCGGTTACACAGATCGTTAGCACCAAAACTCAGGTAGAATCCCTAGACGAAGTCTCGCCCCGTTTTCTCGCCCGAATACCAAACTCCAGTTCTTCCGACCCTTTCCCAACTCTTAAGAAACTCTGCGATTCTTTGACGGAGAAGCTTAGCCAGCAAGTTACCACGATGCAACAAACATCCGAGAGAATTGACACGATCATTGCGGATGCGCTTGGTATTGAATCTGTAAACGGAGTAGTGGAATCTGGATGGGTTGAAGCCCCCCCTCCAAAGGACAACCTCGCCAATGTATCTCCGAATGGGCGATCATCGTTTTCAAGGTCAGGTTTCGTCGATTCACTGATTTCGCTCTCGTTCGGGGCAGCTTTCGGCCGTTGGGACATCCGGTATGCGACTGGTGAGCAGGCCGCGCCGGAGTTGCCCGACCCGTTTGCGCCGTTGCCGGTCTGCCCGCCCGGCCAGTTGCAGAACGCGCAGGGCTTGCCCGCCCGCCCGGAAGATGTGCCCGCCGCGTATCCCGTCCGCATTCCATGGGACGGCATCCTCGTGGATGACCCGAATCATCCTCTGGACCTCGAGCGCCGCGTCCACGAGGTCATAGAAATAATCTGGAAAGATCGCACCGAGGCCATCGAACACGAAGCCTGCGAAATTCTCGGTGTGAAGTCGGTGCGCGACCATTTCCGCAAGCCCGCCGATTTCTTCGCCGACCACCTGAAACGCTATTCGAAGAGCCGCCGGCAAGCGCCCATCTACTGGCCGTTATCAACGGATTCTGGCAATTACACACTGTGGTTGTACTATCAACGCCTGACTGACCAAACGCTCTACACAGCAGTCAACGATTTCGTCGAACCAAAGCAAAAGCAAATCAACGATGATCTCAAGGCGCTGCGAACCAAAACCAATCGCTCCAAAGTAGACGAAGATGAACTAGAGCGATTGAGTGCTCTTTCAATCGAACTTGAAGACTTTCGCAAGGAACTGCGTCGGATAGCTGATTTCTGGACGCCGAATCTTAACGATGGTGTTCAGATTACTGCTGCGCCCCTATGGAAGTTCTTCAGGCTCAAGAAATGGCGTGACACTTTAAAGAAGACTTGGGATGAACTTGAAGAAGGCGAGTATGACTGGGCTCATCTCGCTCTTTCCATCTGGCCCGACCGAGTGGTTCGCACCGCTCATAAAGATCGTAGTATTGCGATTGCACACAGCCTTGAAGATGTTCTTTGGCATGAGGTAGAGATCAAGAAGTCGAGCAAGACTGGACGCATGACTGTAAAGCACGAATGGCAGCCCCGCGACCATTCTGAGAAGGAGCTCGATGCGATCGTTGCCAGGGTGAAGAGTGGCGAAATCGGAACTGTTAGCGTATCCCCTGCGGAGGTTGCGAATGGCTAAGCACGCATCTGCCTCCGCCCAGCGTCTCCGAATTATGGTTTCGTCAACGGTTCACGATATAGCTCCGCTGCTCGAACAGATTTTTGGCATCCTTGAGTCGTTTGACTACGAGGTTTGGATGTCTCACATGGGAACGATCCCTAACTATTCAGGAAACCATGCTTGGACAGATTGTTTGGAAGCAGTTAAGAATTGTGACCTATTTCTCTCAATCATTACTCCGCGGTATGGCAGTGGCGTTGCAGATGGCCAGCTCGGTATTACGCATCAGGAGCTAGAGCATGCTATGCAGCGTCCAATTCCGCGTTGGGTAGTGGCTCATGAAAGAGTGAAAATCGCTAGAGCGGTTTTTAGGAAGCTGGGCAAGGATTCTTCGGCGGCTCGCTATGAATTGTTTAACCTACTCGGTTTTGGCTCTGGCGATGGATACAGACAGATGGTGCGCAAGGATTCGGATATTATTGATGACTTTCGCGTCATCGATATGTACGAGCTGGCCATTCAGCATGGCGTCCCTGTTGAGAATCGGGTTGGCAACTGGGTTCAGGAGTTTAAGCAGCCAGACGATGTCAGACGCTACGTAAGCGCGCAGTTCCATGATGTCTCTCGAGTTCAGAACAACATTGCTCGAACCGTCTCTGCACCGCGAGCTATCACACCGGCTACCACATCCACTCGCACTTCGACGAAGGGATCAATCACCAAGAAGTCGAGGCCTTCGAAATGAGCATGAATAAGCCTACTGAGCAATTGATCGAAACAGGGGAAACGGAATCGATCGAACTGATTGCGACTCCTGAGAATGAGTTGCAGATCGCGAAGGCAGTGGCTGCGTTTCTGAATACAAAGGGCGGCACGGTCATTGTTGGTGTCACCGAGACAGAGAAGTCAGGATGCGATGTCACCGAGAAATCTGCAGCTTCTCTGGAAAAGTATCTCCGCAAAAAAATCAATCCTTCGATTCTATTTGCTGTCTCAGTTGATGAAACCAAGTATGGTTCCGTTATAGTCATCGAGGTTCCAAAGGGGCGTGATCGCCCATACATGATAGACGGCCAGATATTCGTTCGTAATGCGGCTGCGATCCAGGCAGCGACATCAGCAGAAACGCGGCGAATGGTGAGTGAAGATACAGACCGTCCTCGCTGGGAACGACAGAGTGCCAGTGGGTTACAGTTGGATGACCTTGATAGGTCGCTGCTCAAAAAGACGATTGATTTCGCGATTGCAAAGCGAGGAATGTCGTTTTCTGAACCATCAAATCAGGGGGCTGTCCTGACTCAGATCTCGATGTACCAGTTTGGCGAGCTAACCAATGCGGCTGATATTGCGTTTGGTAGTGACGTTAGCAATCGTCATCCGCAAACACGTTTACGGGCCGTGACCTATGACACGGATCGCGGAGGCGATCTATTTACAGACGATCAACTATTCGGTGGGCCAGCGCTGAAATTGTACGAGGATGCGATGGCATTCTTGCGTCGCAATGTGACCGTCGCAATCGAGTTTGAACCCAATCAGTCTGCCCACGCTGCCAAGCCGACTTACCCTTTTAATTCTCTGCGCGAGGGTTTGGTTAACGCGATCGTCCACCGAGACTACGACAGCTACTCTGGCAGTGTCTCAGTTAGCGTCTATCCGAATCGTATCGAGATCTGGAACGCCGGACACCTTTCCGTTTCACCGAGCGCGTTGCGTCAAGCCAAGCATGAATCGATTCTTAATAACCCTGATATCAGTAACGTGTTCTATCTCAACGGATTGATGGAACGCGTCGGTCGCGGCACTTACAACATCGCTCGTGAGTGCAAGGAGTTTCGGATGAGACCGCCAAAGTGGGAAAATACCGGGTCTGGAGTGAGATTGACCTTCTACTCGTCTGCCAGCGTTGTGGAGGTTGCCGACGAGCTCTCCGAACGAGTGACTAAGTTGCTTAAGTCGCTGAAAACCGGTGGCTCGACGAGTCTGGCTGATTACGTCGAGCAGTTTCAGGCTGAGGAACTCTCTGAACGCCAAGCGAGACGAGACCTCTTGGAGTTGACACGTTTGGGCTTCCTAGAGCGATACGGCTCCGCACGTGCGACGCGCTACAAACGAACGGAGTTAAAGTTGCCATGAGTATCCGGCCAAATCCGGCCACTATCCGGCCACTCCTGCACTTTGCGTTGCTTTGTTATCCGACCGCCGTAAGTCTTTACTTTGATGCCACTTACACACGTTCGATCCGCGCGAAGGAACGGCAGAGTGTAAAGTATCAGGCCATTAAGCTAGGACGGCAATTCATCTTCCAGCTGCGGTATCCGGCCATATCCGGCCTTTATCCGGCCACGCAGTTTAACGTTTGCCTGACTCGGTCGTGGAGTCGTAACACCCTGCCCGTAAGCGGTTTACGACAAGCTTCTAGCGAGCGAACTCGTCAGCGCGACGCATATCCGGCCACGAACGCTCAACCTGTGAATGTCAGGAAATGTCGGCAAACGGGTGCTGAACTCCTGACCCGAGACGCCGTAAGCCGCAAACGATCCCTCAATTACGGTCAAACTGCGATCGCAAGGCCCACCTCAGGCTCAAAAATCGTGCGTCCGGAAATGTCCGCAATGAACTCTTCCCCAATCCCACTTGTCCAAAGCCGCTAGATACTAAAAATGCTCCTTCAAGATTTCATCCAACGCGAAGTATTCGAGCCGAAGGTTAAGCACCGGGGTGTCCTCGTCATTTATGATCCCCAGCGACGTTACCACGACGTGTGCGCATCGCTAGCGCGCAAAGGACGTGCGGTCGTGGATGCAAGCGAAAGCAGTATTGAGAGCCGCGCGCAGGCGCTGGCAGCGCTACAGAAACTGGGAATGCAAGATTGTGGACTCGACTCGTTGGTTGTTTACGTTCCGAAACTAGCCCCTCGCACCGACGAAGAGAAACAGTCAGATCCTTTCGCGATTTATGGTGTGATCGGTTCCATCTTTCCAGCCGGAGATGGCGATGAGTTTCAGAGTATTTGCCTTCGCGCCAAACCGGATCACTCGACGAAAGTGCGGCAGGTGTTCCGTGAGAACCCGAACCCGACATTCGACATTATCAACGCGATTGGAGGCGGTAGCAGTTGGCCTCAATTGCAATCCATCCTTGGAGCTGAGTCGGCTCGCGATCTGCTTTTTTCTCTACTCGTGCCGTCGGAAGACGCCAAGAAGAAATTGAAGGAGAGCGATAACTGGGCGACCGAGGCTAAGGAGTTACTGCAAGGTTGTATTGGCCTGAAGCTAATTACTCGCGGCAAGACATGGAACTCGATCGTCGACGAACTCTGGCGATACGTTTTGTTCAGCGAGTTCGTGTTCGACTTACCGGAAACGCTCCCCGAACAACTCGTTCAAGTTCCCAAGGCGGACCAAGAAGCTCGCCCCGTCATTGAAGACCTTTGCGATCGCTTGCGAAATGATCGTCGAACGCAAAACGTATACATTGAACGGGCCGAGGCGATCGAATCGGAGCTTAACCTCAGGGCGATCTGTGCTGAGATTCATGACCTTGGCATAAAGGATACGTTTCCGTTCGAAGAAAGATCCATTTGTGCGCGAGCTGTCAAAGCCTTGGCGGGTGATGATATGGATGCGCTTCGAAAGATACTCGGACGACAGTCATCGAGTGTCTGGGTCGGACGCGGCGAAAGCCAAGCCCAATGGCAATTACTGCAAGCTGCAACTAGTCTAATCGAAGCCTGTGATGATGCGGATCGTGCATTGCCCGATCATTCCCAAAGTCAACAGTCGCTCATTGACTTCTATATTGCAAACCTGCGCGAAGTCGATCGACTGCATCGCGAGTTCGAGCAATCGGTTAGTGATTCGCTATTCATCATTGGTGAGTCGTTGAATGATGTAACTCAGGCAGGCCGAGCGGCCTACGTCAAGTTCATCGACCAGGTTCATGATCTCTTTATCAGGCATCTTGAGAAATCTGGCTGGCCACCCACTGGCATGTTGGCAAATGCTGATGTGTTCGACGCGATCGTCGCTCCCAAGCTAGCCGAAAGCGGTCGGCGCGTGGGCTACATTTTGGTGGATGCTTTGCGTTACGAGCTCGGAGTCGCGCTCGAGCAACAGATGCGAGAGGACGGCAAAGTAGAGCTGCAAGCAGCTTTTGCTCAGCTACCAAGTGTGACACCGATCGGCATGGCAAGCCTTCTGCCTGGCGCGAGTAGCCAGCTCAAGCTGCGACGCAAGGGAGATGGCGTTGTTCCGGTTCTTGCAGACATTGAGCTCAAGAATGTTCAGAATCGCATGAGAGTTCTGAGCGATCGCTTCGGCGAGCGTTTCGCAGAGATGAAGCTTGAAGATTTCGTGCGTACCAAGGCAAAGCCTGCTAGGTCAGTCGAGCTAATGGTGATCCGCACAAACTCGATCGACGCTCACCTGGAATCGTCTCCGGAAACGGCACTGGAAGTGATCGGCAAGCAACTCAAACTATTGCGGGTTGCTGTCCACAAGCTCCGCGAGTTCGGCTTCGACGATGCCGTCATCGTTACTGACCATGGCTTCTTTATGAACGCTCATGCAGACTTCGGCGATGTGGGTAAGAAGCCGCCCGGCAATTGGATTGCTCTTCATGATCGTAGTCTGCTCGGTGACGGACAGGCTGATGACAAGAACATTGTACTCTCAGCATCACAAGTTGGGATTCAGGGCGACTTTGCTCAATTTGGATGTCCGAGGGGTCTTGTTGCGTACAGTGCAAATGTTCCTTACTTCCACGGTGGTGCATCATTGCAGGAATGCGTTGTGCCGGTGATCTCCATTCAGTTAAGCGCTGCGCTGGAAAAGAAGGCGAAAGTCAAGACCACTGTTTCCATCTCGTACAAGTCGAGCAAGATTACAACGCGATTGCCGGTGCTCGAATTGGCATTCGGTACGGAAGCTTTGCTCGATTTTATGCACACAAGCATCGAAGTGCTATTGGAAGCGACGGATAAGGATGGGAACGTGGTAGGTGAAGCCAAACCAGGCGGCCCCGTAAATCCAGCAACAGGAACGATAAGCCTTTCGACATCGAAGCCAGAGCGGGTGACGCTCAAGATGGATATGGATTTTGAAGGGAAATTTACCGTTAAGGTCCTCGATCCTATGACGATGACCGTTTATGGGAAGCTGAATCTTGAAACGGACTACACGGTGTAAGCCATGGATAAACTCGATCTGAAGTTAAATGAAATATTCGGGGGTAAGGTTGTTCGAAAGGACTTGCTGCACCGAGTTAAAAAGGGAACAAACGTCCCAACGTTTGTGCTTGAGTTTCTCCTTGCGCGATTCTGTGCCAGCGATGGGGACGAAGAGATCCAAGCTGGGATTGAAGCGGTCCTAGCGACGCTTCAGGACAACTATGTGCGTCCCGATGAGTCTAACGCAGCGCAATCGCGAGTTGCAACCAAAGGTAAACACAAGTTCATTGACAAGATCCATGTACGATACGTGGAAAAAGAGAAGCGTCACTGGGCGTCCCTTGAGAATTTTAATTCTCAGCGAATTGCCATTAGCGAAAAATTCTATCGAGACAACGAGCGCATTTTGGAAGGTGGTATCTGGGCAGAGATAACCGTCGCAGCAAATGAAATGGACGAAGAGAATTCCGCGTTTTATGTTGAGGAGTTACGCCCGATTCAACTCAGTCGGTTTGACTTTGAAGGATATCAGACTGGCAGACGTGAATTCACTCGTGACGAGTGGCTAGACACCGTAATGCGCAGTGTGGGGCTTGAACCGAGCAAGATGAACAAGCGGCTTAAGTTTCACTTTGTGGCTAGGCTTGCGCCGCTGGTTGAACCCAACTACAACTTTGTTGAGCTCGGACCTCGCGGTACGGGCAAGTCGTACTTTTACAGCGAGTTCTCGCCTTACTCGACCCTGATCAGTGGCGGCCAGGCAACGAAGGCGACGCTGTTCTACAACAACGCACGTCGACGGATCGGGTTGGTTGGATTCTGGGACACGATCGCCTTTGATGAAGTCGCCGGCATCAAGATTCGTGATCCAGATACGATTCAGATTATGAAGGACTTCTTGGCCAACGGTCGCTTCTCACGCGGCGTTGAAGTGATCGCCGATGCGAGCATGGCGTTCGTTGGCAACATCGACCACTCAATCGATCAAATCGTGAACTCGGCTGAATACGATTTGTTCCTGCCTCTGCCACCCGAGTTCGATTTGGCCGTGATGGACCGGTTCGCTTGTTACTTGCCGGGTTGGGAGATGCCGAAGAACAGCAGCGAATTCCTCACCAACAACTACGGATTCATAACCGACTATTTGTGTGAGGCGTTTCATTACCAGTTCTCTCACTCAAATCGCTACGAAGACGTCAACAAACGAATTCGACTCGGAAAGGACGCAGAGGGACGCGATGAAAAGGGCATCAAGAAAACGATCTGCGCTTTCTTGAAGATACTGCATCCGGATGGAGCGGTTACTGCCGAGGAATTCGATGAGTACACGCATTATGCGGTTGAACTGAGACGCCGCGTCAAGGAGCAGATGAACAAACGCAAGCCTGATGACGAGTTCGCGAAGATTAATCTTTCGTATATCTCATCAACTGGCAAAGAGGTCGTGGTCCATTGCCCAGAGTCGCGAAATGCAATGGCAACGCTAGAGCCAGCTCGTCGTGGTATTCACGGTGAAAAGCTCGCGCGGGTAGCAACGGTCGTTGAACCGCCACCAGCTTCCAATCCAACGAGTGCAGCTCCGCTTCAAGATCCGCATAGTATTCCTTTTGAAACCGTTCAGCCCGTTTCGCAACAAACTGCAGAAGTGGTGCCACTCGCAACCGCGGCTCAAGAGCAACACTTCACGATTCACTACGGCGCAACAGGTTACACCTTTGATTCGATCATTGGGCCTTACCTTGCAGGGGCGAAAGAAGTGATCGTTGAAGATCCGTACATTCGCATCACGCATCAGGTCCACAATTTTGTGCGATTGTGTGAGACGATCGTGAAAAATGGGGGGGTACGTCAAGTGACCTTGGTCACGACCCAAGATGAGAATTCCGAAGTTGCTGAAAAGACGCGGGCGATGCTGGAGGACGTAAGCCAGAGTCTTCTAGAGACTGACATTGTTCTGAAGGTACGCTTCAACCCGAAATTGCATGATCGCGAAATCCGTATCGACAATGGATGGACCGTCAAGATCGGTCGTGGCTTGGACTTCTATCAAAAGCCGAGCACCTACTTTGACATTGGTAGTAACGACCTCTCACTTCGCAAATGCTTGGAGACAAAGGTCGACATCTTTCGGTCAGGTTCAACTCAAGGGAAGTGATCAATATGGGCCGACGCATCTTAGTTTCATGGATTGGCCATACGGACCTGCGAGCTTTTGCACGCGAGGATGTGTCAGCTGATCGTTCTGCCATTGAGAAGATTGCTGGTGTACGAGATGAAGAAACTGGCGCTGGACCTGTGAAGGCGTTGATCGAACTGGAGACATTCGACGAAGTTCAGCTGTTGAGTGACTATCCTCCTGAGATCACGAAACCATTTGCGAAGTGGTTGGGTTGTAAATCGAAGCTCCACCGGCTTTCGCCAAAGAACCCAAGCGATCACGGTGAGATTCTGCAGTTGGTTCGACCGCTGCTTGAGTCTCTCGAATTAAGCAAAGATGAACTGCTCAACTTTCATTTGAGTCCTGGCACGCCGGCGATGGCTGCAATCTGGATTCTGTTAGCGAAGAGTCTGTTCCCAGCGACGCTCTATCAAACGTATGGAGGCAAAGCCTGGATCACCGAAATCCCGTTCGACATTACCGTCGATGTGATCCCCCAGTTGATGCGAGATCCAGATAGGTTCTGGCAACACCTGCAAGTACAAAGCCCTCAGGAGATCGGTGGTTTCGAGAGAATCGTCGGTGATAGTCCAGCGCTAAGAACTGCTGTCGGCCGAGCTCAGCGAGCCGCGATCCACGAGGTACCCGTGCTGATCCTGGGTGAAAGTGGCACTGGCAAGGAGATGTTTGCCGACGCGATTCACAAAGCCAGCGGACGCCGAACCAAGAAGATGTTTTCGATCAACTGCGCCGCCATTTCACGGGAGCTGATCGAGTCTGAGCTGTTCGGTCACGTCAAAGGGTCATTTACCGGCGCTGCCAAGGATCACGTCGGCCTCTTCGAACAGGCGAACGGTAGCACTCTATTCCTGGACGAGATCGGCGAGTGCGACTTGGGCCTTCAGGCCAAACTACTTCGAGCGTTGCAACCGCCCGACAACGGTGGCCCGTGCCAACGCGTCTTCCGCCCTGTGGGAGCCACCGAGGACCGCGTCGCAGACGTCCGAATTGTGGCAGCTACGAATCGCAATCTCCACAAGCTGATCGAAGAGGGTAAGTTCCGTGAAGACCTCTACCACCGCGTTGCTACTATCACACTGAAGCTACCTCCACTTCGTGAACGCGGCGACGACGTGATTCTCCTCGCTGACAGGCTCCTCGAAGACGTCAACGGCCAATTCGCCAACCAGCTGGGCGACGCGTACAAACACAAAAGATTTTGTACGGACACAAAGAAGTTTATCCGTCACCAGCCTTGGCGAGGAAATGTTCGCGAGCTTCGCAACGCAATTGTACAAGCTTGCGTTATGGCCGCGAGCGACGAGCTTGCCCCAGAGGATATCGCAGCCGCGATCGCCGAGGTGCCCGGCCAAGTCGGCCCAAGCCTCCACGATATGCCACTCGGAGGCGGTTTTTCCTTGGATAATTACCTCGGAGACATCCAACGTCGCTTTCTAACCCGAGCGATGGACGAAGCGGGCGGCGTGAAAAGGAAGGCCGCCGGCCTTCTCGGATTCGACAATTACCAGACCCTATCCAATCGGCTCAAGACATTCGATCTGCAATCAGATTAGTTTTGGCACGCCCAATGCAAATAGGGCCTGCACCTTGAGCCGGAACATACACCGGAATCATATACCATTCACTAAGCTCGAAAGTCGCAAGTTTGCAATTAGTTGACTCATACCAACATAGCATTCTGGCAGACTTGCTAGTGGACCGAACAAGAGATGGCTTAAGACAAATGGTTGACCCCAAAAAAAAGAACCTTTTCACCGAGAACGATGCGTTGCTACTGCATCAACTGCGTCTGGTCGAGTGGCTTAGTAACTCATCACGCTCCAATGACGGAATCGCCGAGACTCAACCAACAATATTCGATGGCCAAAGCTTGGTACCGTCTCAGTGGAATTTGACACAAGGCATTGAGCCTTATGCATGGCAGCAGGAGTGCATTCGCCGCTGGTTCGACAACAAGTTCTCGGGGACGGTGAAGGTAGTTACAGGGGGCGGCAAGACGCTGCTTGCCCTCGCAGTCATTCAACAACTTCAGAATACCGTTCAACCCGATCTGCATGTCGTGATTGTAGTGCCAACTATTGTGCTCATGCACCAGTGGTATGATGAACTGTTGTCAAAGGGCAATATACCCGAGCAGGCAATTGGCCGGCTGGGCGGTGGACATCGAGATTCAATCGATGGTAACTGCAAGATCCTAATTTCTGTTCTCGCATCGGCATCTAGCCAGCTTCCAAAGATGGTGAAGCATTCAAAAGTCGCCAAGCAGTTGATGCTGGTTGTCGACGAATGTCATCGAAGTGGCTCGAAAGACATGTCACGTGTTTTTAAAACGAGTCGTGCCTACAACCTTGGATTATCTGCCACTCCCGAGCGAGAGGATGATGTCGATACGGGTTACGACGACTCGATTGTGGGCAAAGAAGTCGGGCGGATCATCTATGAGTTCAACCTCATTGATGCACTTCGAGAAGGGCTTGTGCCAAAATTTACCATTAATCATTACGGTCTTCCGCTCAGTAAGGATGAAAAAGGGAAGTACGACGAGCTTTCAAGATCAATAACGGACGCTATTTCTAAGCTTCGAGGTAAGTTCCAAGAGTCTCGTTCGAACTCTGATTTCTTCGCATGGGCAAGGCAGCTCGCGACTCGAAACAAGAGCGATCTCAGTGGCACCGCTATGCGGTTTGTTTCAGACACATCTAAGAGACGAGAGCTACTGAATCGAATTGAGTCTCGTCATGCAGCTGTCGAGAGATTACTGCAAGCTGAGTTCGCACTCAATCCAGGCGCGCGTGTCATTCTATTTCACGAAAGTATTGACGAGGTGATGAGCCTATTTATCCAACTTCGACACATGGGTTTGCCGGCGATTGCGGAACATAGCGAGCTACCCGGCTCTGTTAGGGAAGACGGCTTGGACCTTTTCCGCCGGGGGATCGCGAAGATTATCGTTTCAGCGCGATCGCTCATCGAAGGATTCAACGTGCCGGCTGTGGATGTCGGTATTATCGTTGCATCCTCAGGCTCAGTCAGGCAAAGAATCCAGAGCTTGGGTCGTGTGCTTCGAAGACATCGCGGTCGAAATGGAGAAGAGAAAAGCTCATGCATTCACGTACTTTATGCGGCCGAGACCAGCGAAGAGGGCCTATACGAGAAGCTTGATTGGGATGCAACGACGGGCGTGGAGCAGAATCGTTATTTTCGCTGGACCCCTACGCTAGAGCCAGTGCAGCAGAACGGCCCTCCGCGTACACCGTTGCCTACTGAGTCGCTGATCGACCGCGGGCAATTGGAAGAGGGTGGAGTGTACCCGGGTAGATACGACGGCGTTGAGCTCAGTTGCGACTCCCAGAAGAACATTAAAGATGGCGAGGGGCGCCATCTATTGAATGCGGACGGACTTGCGGAGCTTGTCATCAAGGTGAAGGGCTCTGCAGGACGCTTTAAAGTAACCCCTAAGAAATCGTATGTGCTAGTCCGAATTCCACAAAAGGATGAGTGGGAAACGATATTTGTTACCCAACTAGAACGGCCGCTTGTATTTGCAACATCCGGCGCAGATTCCGCTGTTCTTCCACTTGATCAAGCAGAAGATTGGCTAAAACAATCTAACCCGGGTGAAAAGTATCCGTTTGGAGAACTCGCTGTTCGGGAATCGCTAAGATTCAAGCGAAAGGGAGGCGGGGTGATCGCTCGCAAAGTTAAGGATGGGGAGGTGTACGCGAGGCTCAGTGATCGCGCCGAAAACGCAGAAAAGGGAAAAGATGCCGAACTGCTCCTACGAGCATTGCACGACGTCCAAGCCAATGGTCGCCAGGTTACTAAGATCGTGGTCAACGAATTGAACGACGCTTTGTTTCGCGAAGAAGGAAAGCTTCTGTTCCTATGCAGACTCAAATCGGGACTTGAATTTCCAGCTTAATCGTTGAAGGAGTTTCAGATGAAAACACAAACCATTCAGTTCGTTGCCTGTACGCCTACCCCTTGGACAGGTCGATACGCGAGGATTCCTGGTGATACGGCTGTCTATCATCTCACGTATCGCGATGGTAGATGGTGGCCAGTGATCTATTGGGACACCGATGACGGACGAATGACATGTGCTGCCGTAGATTGCCCTGCGAGCCAAGAACTGGGACAGGCAGTTGCTCGCGCGAAATGGGCATTGTCGCGTACGGAAGGTGGTAGCTTCCTCATTAATGAATATGGCAACGTAATCGTTCCGTCAACACGAGGCGATGGGGAACGAATGCTCGCGGGAACATTAACTGGAAATCTATTATTCGAGAATCCGTTGGAGGATGGATTAATTGACCTAAATGACAATTCGGGTCTTCAACCTGGAGATCCATGGAAATTGCCTTACGTCGGTATGATGTACCGGTTTTCGAGCGGAGGCGAGATCTACTTTCGGCATCAGCAGGGCGATGAGCGGCAGCGAATAAATCCCATCCGTCAAGACTCCATTCTGGTTCGTGCGTTACGTCAGGTTCGTGGGACCGGATGTCGGTTCATCGTAAATCATGCCGGTATCGTCCTTACCAAGGAAGAGAACGAGGACGCTGAGTATTGGCCACTCTATGTTGGTCGAATTGACAAGCGGTCTTGGTTCCAGGAAGAGGCGTTTTAAAGTGGCACAGATGCAACCATATGACGGGAACTGCCCTCGAAACGTCGCGAAGGATGCGAAGTACGCGATACGCAGCCGTGGCAATCGCTTGGTGGTTGCTCTTACCTATTCAACTTCGGACGATGAGACCTGGCATTTGGCACAGGAAGATCATCCTGATTTGATTGATATGGTCAACTCTGTGAAGGTAGCGCTCACGGGTCAGCCAAATGGCTCGTTCTACATAAATGAGTTTTGCCATGTGATCGTTCCGGTAGTGGGCTCGAGCGATTATTATTTTGCTGGTGTTTATCGACGCCCGCTAATCTTCGATTTTGAAGGTGACAGAATAAGCGGGCTTCCAAGACGATCAGATGGAAGTGAGCTCAGTCCTGGAGACGTTTGGAACGGTCCACGAGTAGGAATTCCCTACATCCTCACTGCTGGTGGGTACGACGTCTACTACCAGATCAGTCCGCGTCCAGATGTCACCAAGAGGGTCTCGCTAAGCAAAGAGATAGGCGTCGAGAATGCACGCAAAGTGGCGTTGTTAATAGCAGAGGTTAAAGGACCTTCTGGCGGTCGATTCTATGTCAACGAGCATCTGGCGATTTTCACACCACTTAACGAGCATGGAGAATGGAGCTACCGATACATTGGTCAGCTCGATTTGAATTGCTGGTTCCGACCATCAGAGGTTGTTGAACAGGCAGCGTTTTCTCGTCCTGGAACGCATGACGAGGCACAAGAGGCTGGTAATTATAGACCATCAGTTGGATTTGACCGTTTAAGTATCGAAAACTTTAAAAGTATTGGTGACTCACAGAGCTTCGAACTACGCCCGATCAATCTTCTCTTCGGACCAAACAGCGCTGGTAAGAGTAGCGTCGTTCAAGCTATCCACTACTTGCGTCAGATAATCGTTCATCGGGATTTTGATGCTATCGGCTCCGAGATCGGCGGCCGCTTCATCGATTTCGATGGGTTCCGCAATCTAGTCTTTCAGCGAGAAAGCTTAGATCGCGAGATAAAGATCGGATTAGGCTTTCCGTTCGACGTATCGGCACAAACTGATTTCTCCGAGCTAATAGGCGAGCACGCACTTGATTATAAGCCTGCATCTGCAGATGTTGTAAATCGTACGAAGCGCTGTGACATACTGATTTCCATTGGTAAGACGAAGGACGACGGTCGCCCAACCGCGAGGCGGCTAGAAATTGCTTTCGATGAAATCCCATTTGTATCGCTTAAGGCCGACTCCCAGGAAGAAAATGCATATGTCGAATCGCTTAACTTTTTTCACCCATTGCTCGGAACAGTTTCGGAAATATCACAGCCGCGATATGCCAGCGCTTTGAATGCGCACTGGGAAACACTTATCGCAACGAGCGGCTCTGGTGAGCATACTTCATCGACAAAACGTATTTCTCTTCTCGCGTGCTTGCTTGCCCAGCACGAACCATTCGGTGAATTTCCCCGCAGAGCATTACCCGAGATCACCGGTCAACGTGGCGCGGTCCCCGCTTTGGATCGGGACTTGCCCTTTGCAATGGACAAAGAAAGGCTTTCCGGTGTTCACGCAACGCAGGAATCCGCCAATGAATCAATGGGTTCAGCAGCTTTTATCTCTGAGCTGCTTTCTGTACTGATTCTTCAGCCGCTGCGGTACGCCGCCATGAACTTGCATGATATAAGATATATCGGCCCGGTTCGTGATGTCCCAAGTCGAACTGATTCGCGTGCTGCGTCAACAGGCAAAAACTGGGCAAACGGTGAAGCAGCGTGGGATGCGGTGAGAAACGCGGATGAAGCTCTCATCCAGCGCGTCGACAATTGGATCTTCCAAGCAGATAAACTGAATACAAAATATCGCCTGAAATTAGAACGCTATCTAGAGATTCCTGTTGATCAGATTCATCGCATAGGAGAAAGCCAACGGGCTATTCATGACTTCCCAGCTAGAACTCGGAGTGTATTCATTGACAACAATGGCAAGTCGCATTCACCAGGAGACGTTGGATTTGGAATGTCGCAGGTGCTTCCAGTTGTTGTGGCAGCTTTAGCGCGAGGTGAAACGTTGGTGATGGTTGAACAACCGGAGTTGCACATTCACCCTCAACTCCAGGCGAATCTTGGTGATCTCTTCATTGAAACAGTCAAGGAAGGGAAGCAGTTTTTCTTGGAAACGCACAGCGAGAACTTACTACTCAGATTGTTGCGGAGAATTCGCCACACATTTGAAGGTGCGGCGAATGAAAACAACTCCTTAACGCCTGCCGAACTGCAGGTCCTCTACGTACTTCCCGCTGGGCACGAACTAAATCGCTATTCAGGTGCCGCAATCATGGCGTTGCCAATTAGCGAAGACGGTGAGTTTCTTGATGAATGGCCCAACGGATTCTTCGAGGAACGTTCGGTGGAGTTATTCCAATGATTCATTTGTTCGCTGTTGATCCCAGTATATTTCTCGCAGGAGCTGAATTGACCTCTTTGGTCAGATCGGGCCTGCAGCTGCATCGCGGACGAGCCATTGCAAGGTTTCCGGCAAACTGGTCAGCCGAAGTTTCAAAAAAGATTGCATCATTAGCACCAATGCAGCGAAAGCGGCTCATGACTTGGTTGGAGGGAGTTAAAACTTTTTCCGATTGTCGACGTCCGCTCAAGGCGGAACAAAGCTGGCTTGGCAATGCCAAGTCCCACCAGGCAGATGTTGCCACTTCGTACCGCGCCATTCTATCAACTGAATCTGATCCTAGAGTGCGTGTCCTCAATATCCAAGATCTTGAAGATGAGGACCAACACTGGAACGTTGGAACCCAGACGGTTATACCCAGATCAAATCGTGAGATCGCAGAAGCGTGCAAGTTCTTTATCTTACATGCGAACAAGATAATTCTGGTCGAACCCTATTTTGACCCCGGCGATGAATATAAGCGACGAACACTGACATCAATCCTGCGAGCTTTACCAAGTAGAACAATTGGCAAACCAGAAATTGAACTCCATACCTACAAGAATCCAAAATTTAACAAAAACTTCGCCACTGACTTTGTAAAAGAGTTGCCAGATTGCGTTCCCAAAGGATTTACCGTGAACGGGTTTCTTTGGGAGAAGATTGAAGGTGGCGAACGATTCCATCGTCGCTATGTTCTAACTGACATAGGTGGATTGTACTTCGAAGGTGGACTCGATTCCGGTCCCATTGGCGAGACTACCGATGTTGTACTTCTTGAGCCAAGCCTGAACCGTGATAGGAAGAAAGACTATCACCCGACGTCAACAAAGTTCAGTTTAGTCCGCCAATTCTTTGTGAGCGGACGTCGCTAAAAAGGGTGCTTAGATGCTACAACAATACTTCGGTAACTGTCCAAAGAATGTCGCGAAAGACGCAAAGTACACAGTACGTTCGGGAGACGACGAACCAATTGTTGCGCTCACATACAACACCGGAGATGGCGAGCGTTGGTTCATGACAATTGAAGATCATTCAGAGCTTGCGAGGATGGTCAACCAGGTAAAAGTGAAAGCTTGCGGAAAGCCCAACGGTTCGTTCTATATCAATGAGTATGACCAAGTAATCGTACCAGCGGTTGGGTCGAATGAGTACTATCTAGCTGGCGTGTATTCAAAACGGCTACATTTCCAGTTCGAGGGGAAAACGATTAGTGGGGCTCCGGTCGATTGGAACGGCCTACAGCTTCAGCCTGGGGCTCAGTGGCTCGGGCCACACGCTGGCATCCCCTATACCCTAACGGCTGGCGGAGATGATGTTTACTACCAATTTAGTCCTAGGCCCGACGTTACACGAAAAGTCAAGCTTAGCAAGCAGATTGGGATGAGAGATGCTGCAGCTGTGGCCGACCAAATCCGAAGCGTCAAGGGTTTTCAAGGTGGTAGGTTTTACGTCAATGAGTTCCAGGCGATCTTCACGCCGTTGAATGACAATGGAGACCTGACCTACATTTACGTTGGTCAGTTGGATCTCAAAAAATGGTTTGCGCGGCCTGATGGCGAGTAGGTAGTAGATAAGTGGAGACCATTGATGAGCAACAAAGTTTACCACGAGAGCGTTGTGGAGATTTATCATTACCACGGCGGGGGCACCTCCAGTAATATATGTGCGAGGCCACTTCCGAACCAACGGTTCTCGCCGGAGCTGTATGTCAGCTGCTCCAAGAAAATGCGCATACAGCATCCCGTCGGAACAAAGTTTCTCAGCCCCGCATTCTTGAACGCACAGGATGGGGGAAATCCATTCCTCTACAGCAACCCCAATGCGCCATACACGGTGCTCACCGCGGAGCATGCGGCCGACTTCATCGCGAAGAACAACTGACGCTGGAAAGAATGCTCACTATATTTTTGACATCCTCGCAGCACGGCCGAAAAAACGCCGAGCCAAGATAAGATAGCGGACCTCTGTTAAAGAATGGGCTCACTCATCGACTTCCTCAAGTAAGCCCTTGGCGATCTCTTTCCAATTGACTTCGCTTAACGAGGCGTTGAGCAAGTCGGTGTAGACGCTTGCCTCACTTGCGAGTGGATTGTTTTCTTCAACCATTTCTTTCAGCTCGTTCGCAAGCTGATAACACGCTCGTTCTTTGCGGTTGAACACTTCGTCAGCGACGGCCTCTTCAAAGCAACGCTGAGCGAATGTTCTGCACGTGTTGTAGGAACCTTCGTCGTTGCCCAACCAAAGATTGACAACCCAGGTTTCGTAGTTCGACCATCCGTTGTAGGAAGAGTCTGATTCCGTCACAATTCGATGTTCCTACTCGCGGGGGTATTCGATTACGCTTGAAAATGGCGTCGAAGGTGTGCTTTGGACCTTTTTCTCATTCTCGGAAAGGCCAAGGAATGCGTCCAGACCCACTGCCAAACTAACTGTTGATTCCGTTCGACGCTTCGATTCCACTTCCGTCAGGCAAGCGGATTCCTCGGTCGCCCGTTTATGGATGTGGATACAAGAGTATCGACCAAAGACTTCACTGGTTTCGGCATTTCGACCGTCGTGATTGTAGGATCGTAGTTGGCCGCGGTCGAGTGGTCTTCAGATCGCGGCGCAAACCTGGCTAAACAAAGGACGAGGAAGCCGTCGACGTCGTGCTTCTGTTCCATTGGGTCCGGTCTGCCCCGATACTTCAAGCGCAGAACTTATGCTCACGATGCCAAGCGAGATGTTGGCGTTCAGGCCGCAGATTTGTGTTGGATGGCAGAGCGATTTGCAGGCCATGAAAGTCTCGCAACGACTTCTGATCGCGAGTGTCTTTATCGAATGCCGAATGAGCGACGATGCCACGGTATTCACCACCTAGAAGCAACAGAAATTTGTGCGGTGCCAATCCCTGCGATCGATTGACGCGGAGCTTTCCTAGTGTCGCTAGCCATCGAGTTTGCGAATCCACTTGCTGCTCACTCTTCCAGTAGCTAAACGGCTAGAAACAATAAGATATCCATTAGGCGTCAGGCCGCTTTCCGCGAATTGCGCTCCAGCAGGGTTCCATGGGGAAAGGATAAGCGGATCGACTTACTGTTCATCTTTCTAGACTATTTGCAAGAGGCAAAACAGCAACATTTGTTTGTGTGGCGCGACGCCTTTTGAGCGATCAACTCGCAGCTTTCCCCGAACGTGCAATCATCGGCTATTGTCATCCTGCTCGGTGGTGGTTTGTTTGGTAGCGACCAAGAGTGGATACTGGGTGCGATTCGTCGAGCTGCAAAGCTGTGCAACAAATTCGATTTGGATGTGAAGATCGTAAGCCTCCCCCCATTCCAATACAGCGATTCGCAAGCTGTTTGAAGCAGTACTCAGGTGAAAAGATGATCGCAGAACCGGATAATTCGACGATTGACGCTTTGGTGAGCAAACTGCGAATTTTGCGGAGCATGTTGTTTATTATAGGGGCTGGTGTTTCGGCTGAGTCTTGCATTCCAAATTACAGGGACATCGGTGGACTATACCACGTGGATACGACCGAAGATGGGGTGTCGATCGAAGAGGCGCTGTCGGCTTCAATGCTGGCGGAGAATCCGGCGCTGACTTGGAAGTATTTGGAGCAAATCGGCTAGGCGGTTCAGGGCGCTCGTCACAATCGCTCGCACTAAGTCATCGCTGAAATGGAAAAGAGTTTTTATCGCGAGTGAACGCCAAGGCAAAATAACAATGGCTCTAACTGTGCAGCAGGCTCCAAGAATTTACTCGAAGCCCACTGCATCTACTAACACGTTCCTCAGTTTGGTGCATGGGTACTTGCTGGAAGTCACCGGCAATCAACCTGATCCGCAAGCTTGGTTAGGTACTCGCTCAGGAAGTTATTAACTTGCACTTCAAAGTATGACATTCCCGATTGTTTGAAAATCGATCCGGTGCTAAACCCGTAGGCAAAGCATCTACCGCGAACGCGCTGCGTCCTGATCGACCCAAATTTGCAGGGCACGCGCCGAAGCATTTCTGGGATCGACCTTGAATACGGACTCTAATATCTCTGTCGCCCTCTTAAGGTCACCACCTTTGCGGTACAAATTTCCAACCGTTATCAGATTCTCGAGTTCATCGGATGCCGAAATCTGGTTTGGTCCCTTCTGCTCTGCGGCAATATACGCCTCCCCATATCGAGCGGCTTCTTGATACGCCTTCTGCGAGTGTTCTTTTTCATCCAAATCAGAAAACATTATTCCTTTTTCCTCTGACAGTCCAGACAGCCACGAGTATCGTCTCTGGGGCGAGCTTGCTTTACTAAGCCAATTTTCATTGCTTCTAAGGCCATTTGCACTAGCATTCTCAAGTAAGCCAATTCGTCGGTCCAGTTCAACAAGGTATGCTCGTCGAATATCGGTGCTTGATTCCTGATAGTGTCCTGCATCGAAGTTCGACAAATCTGCGTACTGCCGCTTCGTAATCTCACTAGGCTTGTCCTTCTCACATACGACCCGGAAGCCCTTCTGCATTCCTGCTGTTGGTGTAATGCCGAATCGCAGGGAGCTGTAGGAAACACTCGACCCGAACGATGTTCGATAGGAGCTTCCACGGTAAACCTTTTGTTTTACCTCCGGGAGTCCAGGGATTGCAAAGTCGGCAGAGAACTCCAGGTCGAGGTCTACAGTCGGACCAATGGGATCAGTTGTAGGCGCAGTTTTCGGATAATCCACTTCAAACCAATCGCCGCACCATTCCGATACGTTCCCATGCATATCGAATAAAGCAAATTCATTGGGAGGATAGTGGCCGACTGGCTTTGCTTCTCCAGAAAGGGCAAGTTCCCCTAGGTTAGCCTCCTTGCGTCTTCTAGGAGACTGATTTCCGTTGCCGAAAATCGTGTCATTGTTCGCTCGGCATGCATACTCCCATTCAGCTTCAGTCGGTAGTCTGTAGAAGCGATTGAGAATCTTTTCTTCTGGCAATTCCGATAGGCTTTTGCAAAAACGAACTGCCTCGAACCATGAGACATTCGCGACAGGCAATTGGCCTGGATCGTACAGCTCGTTTGAGCTTCCATTGGGTCGTGTGTAGGAAGAAGTTCCAGTGCGAGCCACCCTTGCGAACAATGAGGTTGTTACTTCAAACTCTGCCATCAAAAACGGCTTTGAAATTTCTGTTAGTCGGCCTTTATTGGCCTGCTCGCCAGGGCTGCCCTGTGCTTGACCGAAGAGGAAGGTTCCCGCTGGTATGAGCACAAACCGCATTCCAAGGCTGTTAGAAAGGTAGGGAAACGTTGATTTGTCGGGTGCGTCCTGAACAGCAAGTAGTTCATGAAGTTCTTGGTCGGATAGACAGCCACTTTTGACAATCTGCAATCGCTTTTCGTGGCTGATGTCCAGCCATGTGTAACTTCGCAAAGCACGTTCGCGGTCTTTCTTTAGCGACTCGAGCGCATCCATGGTCTGAAGCGCGTCGCGGTTCAGGGAATCCCTCAAGCCTGGTATCAAGTAGCTTCGATATTTGAATGGTCCGTCGTTCGTCCTGAGGTCGGCCAGCGATTGGCTGTTTCGCTTTAGCGAATTCTCCAAGCGGTCCTGAGTGGTCTGAAATTCTTTATCGAAGGGGATCTTGTGGCGTTTTAGCTCAGATTCAAATATCTGTCTTCCAAGCTCTTTCCGTTCTTCGGATGATTGATTCGATAGTATCGTGTCCGTTGCTTTTTGGGCGCCGCGGGGCGAGTCTTGAGCGTGCAACACATCTACACTGCAAATGATTCCAAAAACACAGGCCCATGTGGCGGCTTTTACAAAGCGCATAGCAGATCTCCTTGTGTAAACTCGTTGGACGAAAGGCCTCCGAAGTTACTCGCAACCGTCGGTGTGGCGAGTTAGCCTCGGTCGACAGAAGTTAAACGTCGCTACGCCACTGAGGTTGCGCCAAACCACGGAAATTGCAGCAAAAACATCGTTCGCAAAAGACTTGATATTTGCATCAACTCTAAGTTGCCCTTCGCACGAACGTTCGTGTCACAACGGCCCGAATATTTTTTACTTTGCGCAGCAGCGCCGCTTTGAATACGTCTAAGAGGTGTCGGACACAATTTGCGTAGTCTGCTTTCACTTCACGAGTTTTGGGAGAACCTTGTCATGCGTCGCTTAATGTTGGTTTTGGTGTTATTCGTCAGTCAGTCGACTAGCCTGCTGGCACACGATTTTGATTGGAAGACTTTGGCCATAGCTTCACTCAAACTGCGGAACCAACTCGACTACGAGGCGAATGTCGACTCTTTCATGATGACATTTCGACCAGACGTGTGGAATAAGTACCACGATGATGAGTTTGAAATGGTCGCAAAACGTAAAGAAACCATCGAGATAATGAAACAGCTCGTCAACTCGTTCTCGCTGGAGGAGCCATTCTTGGTTCGAACAACGACTCGACTGAAAAACTATGACTTCGAGGCGAAGAAGTTTCCAATTCAGAGTTGGGACGATTCATACTACTTTTACGAATCGCAATACCCACACGGTTCCTTTCCTCAAATCTTCCGTGTGTTCATGTCAAATACCGAAGTTTTCGACGGCATTCCCTTCGACGAACAACAGGCTAAGGAATTCCTTCGAAACCGGAAAGATCGGTTCGGTGAGATTGATCGCACCGTGCACGTAACTATCAGCATGAAGATCATCAAGCAAAATATCGAGCCACGCGACATGGTCGCTGAAATTACCAAGTACAGGGTTTATGCCGACAGCAGTTACAAGAAACTGATTTACGAGTATGCTGTTCCCAAGGCTACAAACTCGCTTGAATCAGTCTCTGGTTCGAAAGTGTCAACGGCAAACAAGCCAACTCCGTGAAGTTGCAACTGGGAAATAGCTGCCGAAATTTTGGCCAAGTTTCGGCAGCAAGACACTCAGCTAGCTTGTCTGATACAAGCGAGCTAACAAGCTGGATCAAATGATCCTCAGGCTAGACCGAAATCCGCTCCACAATATTTCGAGTGATTTTTCGTTGGCGTCGGTCGTAGAGTCGCGTGGTTCTTGGATCCGCGTGGCCAGCTAGATTTTGAACATCTTCCAGCGGGACGCCTTGGCTGAGAAGGTCTGTGATAGTGGCTACTCTGAAGGAGTGGGCGGAAAGATGGCTAGGCAGGCCAGCAATTTTGATGCGGCGCTTGACCATACGACCGATGTCATTTTCAGTCATGGCTAGTTCACTTAGCTGCTTGGCATGGCGATGAGCGGTTTTGAAGAGCGCAGAAGCGATTGTCGTCGTGTCACACTCGGAGTGCTGCAGGTAATCAAGCAGCAAGATCTGCAGATCGTGTCGAACGGGAATCTCGCGAGATTTGCCACCTTTGTCGACGAAATGCAAAAAATGCTGGTCGCCCGCATCGTAAAAGTCGTGGCACCGCAGCTTGGCAACTGCTCCAATGCGGACCGCCGTGTAAACTAAGATCGCAATGATGCACTTGTCGCGAAGCCCGACTAACTTGACTGTGTCAATCGACTGTAGCAGATGCCTCACTTGCTTGACAGTAATTTCAGGCGTCTTGCCTTCCAGGACTGAGTAGCGTTCGGTGCGAACAGATAGCGCCGGATTCAACGCAACCGCATGCCTGGTTGTCATGCCATCGAAGAAATGTCGCAGTGCGGCCAAGACTTGTTTTTTACTGGCGGTTGCGATGTTGAGTTGCGTCAAATACACGCCGACGTGCGCAGGCGTAATTTGTCGTAAACCAATTTGTTGACCTTCGCACCAAGTCATGAAACGCACGACAGCCCGATAGTATGCCCGTCGTGTATGTTCGCTTCTTATGCGACCGTAAAAGAACTCTTCCCAGGCAAACCTGGCCGAATCGCCCGCCTGCTTCACTATGGACGGCAGTTGCTGGTGCAGCGCATGAAGGTGTATACTTGGCGAATTCATCTACGCCGAATAGTGACTATTGGCGGCAGCCAGATCTAGAAATGCGAAACGATGTGACAAGTCCCAACAGTTGATTGCTGAATGCATATCGAATCGCCCGCTTTCCCATTCAACGGATGAGTTCCATCGATCCAAGATAAATCGCGCCGCATGAAGTGCTTGCCGGTCTCTTCCAATCGCCAATGCCCAAGAATCCAACCGGTACGGATTCCAAGGCATAATTCCTTCCGCGTTGCACAACGAAGGAAACCGAAGTGCAAGCCCCACATAACCAAATTGACATTGATTCTCCATAACACCCATTAAATTCATAAGTAACTCGACTACCCTCGTTTTATTCGCAAAAGGCGTTATTCACGCCCAAGTGTGCTGATCCCAATGCATGATAACGTCCTTTATCATGCATTGACACCAACTGCAATTGCCGGGTAGTTCGGCCTTGCAAGGGAGCTCATCAGCCGACACTGTTATTGTGAGAATGTCTGAGATATGTCAGCCAACAAGCCCCCCAACATCTTTATGCGTGGATCGCGAAAGATGTTGCATGAAATCGATTAGAAATTGCGAAAAAAGTTGTGTTCCTGACGAAGTCGCCCGAAATTCAGCAACTTAGCAAGACCTTGCGGTCGATTTCCTTTAGCACATCAGTGATTCCAAAAAGCTGTGCGTGGTCAAAATCAATATCGGGCATCGCCATTCTAACGATGCCCTGTGGATACACAGTTAGCTGAACCCCACGTCGCGAAAATTGCTCAGCCAACTGCTCAGGCGGCAGCGATCGAATATCGGGGGATAAAGACTGTAAGAGTAGCGTACCGGTTCGCAGAGCAACATTCGGGCGCAATGCGACCCAGCCAATCGATTCACTAGTTGCAGCAATAGCATCTGCGTTGCGTTTGCGGATTGGAAGCGAGTTTTTTGCGGGCTTTGTGTTCTGCCAGGCACCACAGCCAGTAAAGAGCGGTCCCAAATTGATTGTTTCTGGGCGTTGAACATCGATATTGTTTTCGATTTCGGTAACGAACCTCAGCAGACCATCATCCAAGTCAGCGCCAGAAACCATGGACCGAACGCAATTACTTATCCAGGGCTGAGTATGTGGATTACATGCAATGCCAACGCCCAACGGAAAGTAACTGCCAACCCACTTGTGTGTACCGGTCACAAGAAAATCCGCGATGCTAGATAAACTTCCGAGATCAACATGCCCTAACGCTTGCGCGGCATCGACCAACACGAAGGGTCTATTACCAACTCGTCGTAACTCTTCGACGATCCTAGTTACCGGTAGGAGAATTCCGGTTGAATCAACTGCCGGAAGTAGAATGCCGTCGCAACGATGCCTGACGTACGCTGACGCAATGTCCTTACAGACTTCGTCGATATCCCACTGCCTATCGAGTATGTTGGATCGCAAAGGAACATTTATGACATCGCAACCCATCAGTTGTGCGCAATGAGTCAGATCTTGCTTGTAGGTCGGCCAACAGAGGTCAACTGTCAAGCAACGGCGACAGTTCCTAAAGAGCATTCGCATACCGAACCGCATCAATGATCTCGAACGGCTCGCTAGTACGACGTTCTGTGCGCTGGCGGCATCAATCTCCCTAGCAAGCTCAGCCTTAAAGGACTGGAGCCCTTGCCAATCTTCGAGTTGGACTTGCTGGTCCGCGTCGACATTGTCAATGCACTGTATCCCTTCAAGCAGAAAAGACTTTAATTCCGGAGCACAGGGAGTGTCTCCGAAGAGTTCGACAAATCCCTGGTGGAGTCGTCGAGCTTCTGGCCTGAATCGTCCGATCCTGGCGTCATCGAGATAGAGTGACATTGAGCGCATGATGGTGACAACATTGTTCGATCGTTGCCAACAATGGTCAAGGAGGTTGCTCGCGAATTTCCTTGCAATCTTTTGCATAGGCGCAAAGTCGCACCCAAATTTCTTCTGCGCTGGCGACGGCATCAAAATCGAACTGAAGAACAAACTTACTTGTTCCCTCAGTCTCGGAAATCAATTGATGTCCGACAGCGTGCGAACCATAAATGCCCATATCGACAAGTAAGTCGTCGTCCAGCTGCAATGCAGATTCTCGAATTAAACCAATTGGCACTTGATGTGTTACGTGCTCCTCAACCCAGCATACTACGGTCGGGTGAGGTAGTGGCTGAGATTCGGGCCACATCTCGCTCGATAGAATGAAAATGCGGTGCATTTTAAGTTGCTGAGCGTCGATGAGTTGCAGACACAGTTTCAAACTCTTCTGTCCAGGCTCATTTTGCCAGTAATTGACGTCCCGAATCCAAGCTACGGACTTATAGTCATAGACGACTTTACTACACAACAACTGTTCGTAGACCAATCTCCACGACTCTGTGCTGTGGAAAACGACGGTTCCTCTTCCTAGAGTAGCCAGTTCCTCGTAAATTGTGTCAAGCTTTTTTAACGCAGCAGCTCGAAACACCGGATCTGGAATGCTGCTAATCGACTGCAATGCCCGTATGAATCCCAGATGGCAATCGAACATCGCTGTGTCCTTTGCCAACGTGAACTGCAGTTGCAACTCGTTGGGTCCAATAGTTTGCCAACGTTGAAGCATGACCACAAGGTAGCTTATTCCCACGACCGAAACGAGCGACAAGATAACTTGAAGCAGGTCAACGATCATGTGACCTCGCTATTCGTTCGCTAGCTTCACTTCGCCCTGGCTGTGGCAGCCCTGATCCGTTGTGTTTTCCCTTCATTGGCTTCGAATATCACGCATTCAGGTATGTTGCAAGCAGAATTCCCACTCGCTTATTTGTAAAGTGGATTGCAAGCGTATAGAGCATTCCCTGCAAGTTGCAAAATCACGAATGTAATGCGATCAAGTTTAATACCTGCCTTCGTCGGCTGTCATCCATCGGGGCTCGCCCGCGGAGGCCGCTAGGCCCTTGGCCCCGGTGGAGGATAGCCAGCGAAGGCGGATACCGCTTGCAAATTTAAGAACACTTTAGTCCCTCTGCCTTTTGAGGCCAGATTCTAGAGGGGCTCATCAGCATCTTCCCTGACGGGTTGTTGGTCCCGCACATTGCGAGATAGGGTCGGTGGTGCATCGAACCTATCGTTAGAGAGATGAAACTATTTTGAACTTGATCGCATCAGCGGCAGAACTTGAGCAACAGAACGGACTTCGTTTTTTTCGAACACAAGCGAAGCCAAATATGCTCCCAGTTCAAAGCGTGACGAAGCACTCTGCGCAAACCGCACCGTCGAAAGCGAATTCAGAACGACATCTAGTCGACTGAGTTGCCTTCCCACGCTCGGTCGGCTGAATTCAGCTTTTTTAACGACATCTCGACTGAGACCCAATCCGACCAGTCGTTTCGCAAAAGTTTCGCTCGGTGCAGTAAACTCCGTTCCTGCAGCTTCGCTAAGTTTGTCCAAAAAACGCTGGCTCCTTGTCTCTACTGAAGCGAGCCAAAGATGAAGCCGACCGCGAATAACGCTCAGCGATTCATGCACGCCGCTACTATGGCGACGGACATATGCAATGGGATCTTCTTCATCATCGACTAAAAACGCCTCACTTTGTGCATGAAACCAGCAACTGCGAATCCCCACACTACTCGCTCCAACTTCCGAGTTCCAAATAACGAATGCAGGCGCAAATCGCTCGTCCTTGTAATTCAACCAATTGGACTCGTCGATCATGAACGCAAACAGATCGCGTTCCCCGGCGTAAAATGCCGGTGCTCTCAGTTGCTTGTCATCGAGTTCCGTCATGTTGGTGACCTCATCAATGACGAGCTCAAGAAGTCTTGTGTTGAAAAGTCGCTCGTAGCTGATCGAGTGTATCGAGCGAACCGCGTCACCCATAGTGAAAACCTGAAGGGGTCTATTGTCGCGAGGAATCAACTCAGTGATAACCTGAGCTACAGTTTCGAGTTTGAGTTGCTCGATGACATGCCGATCAACGTTCAATAATGAACAGAGCTGTGAAAAGCTCCAGTCATTGAGTGCAAACGCACGATCGCCCGACAGTTTCAGTTTGAGAAGTCCCTGATGAACTGTCGCGTAAACGTCCGAAGGCGGAATCCATTTGGTAGATGACGCTTGCTCCTCCCGGTAAGCATGAGTGTACAAGTCATCGAATGATGCGAATTCCTTGTCCGGCTTCCTGACATAGTGTTTGCGATAAAAAATGTTCACTGAATTCATGTTTTTGAGCTCCTTTATGTCCACTTGTAAAACCTGTAAAAATACACCACCAATCCTCTCGCATGCGACCAAGTCGAATTCGAAAGTGACAGCGGTGGGCACGTCTACTCAGTTCTTGGCGATAAAGAGCATCAGGAATATTAGGTTCGGTGGTGCATCGAACCTAAGTTTTTGCGATCGGCAAATCAGAAGCAAAGCCAGCGATTTACCAACCAGTTGAGCGATCGGACGACAGTAGCCCCTTTAACGAGGTTACTGTCGTCCTGCATCGCGTTTTTTTCTCGTGCTACTCGAAAAATGCTCCGAATCAAAAGTTAGATTCATCGTCACCGGCAGGCGTCTGAAGACTCGCATTGGCATAAATCCAAGTGTGCGCCATGTCAGCAATTTTGGTGACCAAAGGAAGGTCGTCTCGACCGAAGCTATTCGAATCCTTCCACGCAGTCCCGTCTTTGTAAATGCGAGTAATCGACACATTGTGGCGAGTACCCTGCTGCGTTTCGTTCTCCCAAATAGCCGCTTTGATGCGACCAAGTCGAACTTCATGAACGGGACGTTTTGTAGTATTGGCAGTTGCCATAGTTTGAATACCTTTCCAAAAGAGTTAAGCCATTGAAAGAACGAACTCACATGCCTTCAGCGCCATTTCGTGCTGAAGTTTGCTGGGAACCGAGAGTGGATCTTGGCAACCCAGCCTTAGCTCAGGCACAATGCAAGGTGGAAATCCACCTCGCGATAGCCATTCGTACAAATCGGATGCGATTCCGACAGCTTCGTCATAGTCAGCTATCCGAATTGCTTCCATCAACATCAACCATGCACGTTGCGGGTCCATGATTAAACCGCGAGCGACAGCAGAGTCCCAATTCGAGCGTCTTGCTCAATTCGATCGCCTGCATTGGTCAGTCGTCCGGTTAGGCGTGTCATCGCATCAACTGCTTGAAACACACTAAACTTGCCACCGTTTATGACAATCGACTCGATCGCGCCCTTCACCAAGCTCGCCGACAATCCATGACCAGAGAGAGCATTTGTTGCCTCCTCTGCGGTTGAACCGAGTGAAGTTTCCATTGCCTTTTCGATTGACTTGGCAAAAGCATCTTTGCGCTGGTTTCGCGTACGAATCAGTCTGGCAATAACTGCCTGAACGTCATCGAGAGCATCACCAACTTTCGCGGTATGCTTGCGGCTAAATCGGACAACTTCGATCGCATCCCAGACGATGTGGTTCGCACAAATGTGCTGAAACCAAAAAGTCTCGATGCCGAGCGTGCGCCGTCCGACCTCGCTATTCCAAACGAAAAAGCCCGGCGCAAACCGCTCGCCACCAATTTCGACCCAAGCTGAGTCATCGATCAGGAAAGCGAACATGTCCTGCTGTCCGGCGTAGAATCCCGTCGCCCCATTGAATCCTTGCGGCGGGGCATGGAATCCATCCGCTTCATTGCGAACGACCTCCAAGAGATCAACATCGAACAGACGCGTGTATGCCGCTCCATGGATGGAACGCACGACGTCGCCCTGCGTCAACACTTGCAGCGGCTTACCACCGATCGGAAGGGTCTCACGCAAGACGCGAGACGCCGTGTCAGCGCCGAGCCGATTAACGGTCTCCTTATGGACTTCGGCAATTGAGCATGTTTGCCCAAAGCTCCAGTCGTTGAAGGAATGAACTCCGTTTTCACCGATTTGTAAGCCCAAATCTAGACCTACCGGACAAGGCGTAATCTCCGTCGGCAAATGCCAATGGATTTTGGATTCGTCCTTGACGCGACGACAGTGCGAAATCAACGCTTCCAAGCTCTCAAATCTCTCGTCGTTGGGACGTGAGAAAAGTTGCTGCGAAGCACGCTTAAGATTGGCCATGAGAAAACTCCTATGGACCACGAGTAGAGAAAAACCAAAAAACAACCTGAGGATGCACCACCGGTCCTCGATCGACAGGAAATGTCGAGCGAAAACCGATGCTTGCGTCATCTACTCGGAACAGCGTGATTCAGAGAGCAAAAGGGAACAAAAGGGTTGTTACACGTGATTTAGAAACGTGCTCAAAAATGTTCGGCACTCCGTCGATTCTGCAGAGAATTTTGGCCCCGTCGGAAAAAGTCGCATGGACCGCGCAGTGACGAAGCGTTCTTCGCGTTAACTCGATAGTTCGCTACGAGCGACGTTGCTCGCAGCTCCCAACTGTGTCACCGGCTTTGACAAGTTGATCGAGTCGACCAAATTTGAAGGAGAATCTCATGCCAACATCGAAAACTATTGCAATTTTCAGCGGACTGGCTCTAGCGGCTTTTTGTGCAGTCAGGTTGATGCCAGCGCAGTCGCTCAACTCAGCAGTTCAAATCCCCGATACGGTTGCACCGAACGCCGCTCCACAATTCTCAGCCTACGAATTCGGCTTTGCAGAACTGGAGCCTACCGAAGGCGGTCGCGTATTCTTTAAAAGAGCCGCGTTCAAACCTATCCAGAAAATGCGAACCGAATCCGTTACGACCTACCGCACCGAAACGCGTACTCAGACGGTAACGGATTCCAGTGGTCAACAGCGTGAACAAGCTTATCTTGAGCAAGTTCCTGTCCAAGAAACGCGAGAGGTGGCCTATACCTGCAATGAGTTGGACGGTAAGCAAACGCTAGCCTGTCCATTCGACTCACTCAAGGTTGTGAACTTGCAGGGTGAGCAACTCGAAGTAGGCCAAGCTCGACTTGCCTTGAGCAGCAGACGTCGCGTCATCATTCAGATGTTTGGAAGTAAGGAAGACGCCTATTACAACAGCTTCTTACATCCTGATACACTTTTTGTTCAGAGTGATAAGTGGGTCGATGCCTCCGTCGCACCACTCAAGACGGAGCAAGATCGCAATGTGACAAATGGAGCGACTACTGATCCGGAGGCCCGCGATTTGGATTTCACACCGCCAGACAGTCAACGCTCGCGTCAGGAAGGGCTTGAGGCATTGTCGGCGGATCTTGACGCAATGCTTGAGAAGTTAGGGGTAGGGAAGAACTGAATATCAGTTGCCAGAAATGACTTCGCTGCTTCGATGTCGACTCGGTCAACATCGAAGCTATTGCATCCAAGGCACTATCTCCACGCATGATTTAACAACTCAAGACCAACAGTCCAGTTTAGCGGTGCTGATTTGCCTTATAAAATCACAGTCAACTCATTCGGAAAGAGCCACGGTTGATGTCGACGAATCTACGAAAAACGGTGTTTCTTGGCATGCTTTCGACACTCTTTGCTTTAGACCGACGCGCGAAAAGCCTTTCGCCAACAACTGCGAACGCGCTGCATCCTCCAGTTCCTTGATGGGCATAGCTCCTTGATCACGAAGTAGGTTGCTAAGCAAAACGACAACTTCTTTGTCGGATGGCGTTTGCTTTCGAACTGAAACAGGTTTCAATGTTTGCGTTTTGCAGCTGCCGCCACTTAATGCCTTTATGGCATCTCTGATCTGCGTTAGTTGACTCGCGATCGCGGAGAGTTGAGACACTAGTTCAGTATGCTGCTTCTGAAGTACCTGCTCTTTCCCTGCAAGTTCACTGATAATCGATTCAAACTGCGTCATTTTTGTATCCTTTATCTCGGTTGTAAAAAGAGGTTGATGGTTGCGGACTATGTTGATCCACAATCGTTGCTGGCGCTTCGTTCATCCATAGTTGGAGGCTGTCTGCGGGAATCGCAGTTGCCAACCAGACATGGGTTCCGGTCGCATAGAACTGAACTCCCAGATCAATCGCGTCCAGTCTTCGAATTTGGTATACGACCGGTTGTTGGAATTCCTTACATGCAACGTGACTTGCGTATTCGATGTCGTTCGACAGGTGCACGAAACGACGGTTGCCCGGTTGAAGCCCGAACAACTCGATGAATGGCACCTTGTTAGATGTCGTACCGTGGTAGAGGCAGCAATCTGGAGTCTCAGCCGGGAATGGACTAAAGCGCGAAGTACTATGTCCGTACGAGGCGCGGCAATAACCATTCTTGAATTGGATTCTGCCCGCTAGCCCGATCTCCAAGGCGAGTCGATGTATGGAATCGCAGTCCCAAATGCGTTCTGCACCAAGTAGCAGATTGATGACATCCCCAATATCGAGAGCGTCCACCCATCCGTTTCGGTCCATTCGCAGTTGAAACTTCTCTGGTGTATGTCGCAAAGCCCCCAGTAACTGCCGCCGCAGTTGATCTTTAGCAACTTCATTCATAGTTGCGCCCCGAACAAAATGGGCCGCTACACTTCGCAGCCTCGTCACCTGTCAAAGCCGGCTTGACCAACTCTGCTGCATCGACCAGAGTCAGAATTGCCTCTCGAATATGAGGCATCAACCTTGGCCAAGCAACGATGAGCGAATTGAGGCATGATGGACCCTCTCCCACCTGAACATCAGACTTGCTGCAGAACTCGCCGTTGTTCGTGAGGCTTTGATCGTCCATGGACTGCACAACAGCCGATCGATGAACTCCACATTGAGCCAAACTCAGCCACTCGAGTAGTCGAGTGGCAATGCAGTACCATATGCGACGAATCCGGTTGAAATACGATCCCTGTATTTCAGGTATGCAGAGTCTTCGAATTGGACAGTTGGTCTCGCCTTCACTGTCATCTAGTGCCAACGAATACTTCGAAGTTTTTTCATGAAAGGAGGGCACGTTCTTGGTGTGCCCTAATGATCGTGGCCTAGCCTCATTTGATGTCAATCGTTGACAGCTAGTATCATTCGATGGCACCTTTCTCTGTCGACTTGACTGAAGAACGGGCGTTGCGAGCTTGTGATTCATGTGCGGTTCCCTTTGCGATGACGTAATTTAAATACCACCGCTATACTCAGGTTACTTGTTGCATATTCAAGCTTTAGGAGTTGCTGTGACTCACGAACAAAGATCGCAGGCGACGTACTTGCAGCAGAATTTTCTACTTGGGGCAATTGGCGCCGCTTGTGAGCCTTGTCGTTCAATCGAAGCGCAATCCCTATTTTTCAAAAGCGTCGGCAGTCTCGCACAGCCAAGTTGCCAAACCGAGATTGCAACGCACCCGCGTCTTGACGTTGTTTGCGATTCGACTCTGAAGATGGCTTCAGCGGCCAGACACTTCGAACGGAATACTCGAAACTTGGCGCAGGATTGTTCGGAATTCTGCGTACTTTCTTTGAACACTTAAGACTTTTCACTCAACTACAGGAGCGATTGAAATGCCATCTTCACACAAAGAAATTGCCGATCGAGACACAAAGCGATTGCGGGCTGAGCTTGCCTTTAGCGATAGCTTGGCCGATTCGATGGTAGTTCTGGATACCTCATTCGCAATGCACCGCGGCCTCGAGTGCCTAGCTCGCGACGTTCTTAAACCCGGGCGACACAGAATTCACATACCGCGCAAGGTCCTTGAAGAACTCCAGCGACTTTTGGAAAAACGAACGGACCGAGCCGGAAGACTTGCAGAAAAAGGCCTCGCGCTGATTGAGCGTTTGCAAGCGGAAGATATAGCGAAGTTCGATCACGTAGAACGAAGATACCAAAACGGCTATATCGCAGATCAGGCGATTATTGAACTTGTTAATCGATACATGAAATCTCGAAATCTCATGGTGCTGACAAATGACTTCGCGCTCTCGAACGCAATCCTAGCAATTTCGCCTGTCGTCAAGCGACGGCATTCGCTCGGCGTATGCTCTTGGAACGAGTGCAACAAGAACTTTACATACTGGTGCAGGGGCTCCGTTTGACCGTGAAGTCAATACGGCGGAAAGCAATTTGCGATGGTGCGAAAGCGCTGACGTTCCGATTGCGGTTTAATCGCAACGCTACGAAGGACTTTCGCACTATTGTCGTCTAGCACAGCATTAAACTCCCTAAAAAATTTTCTAGGCGGCATATACGAGATTGGAAGTTGCAAGATCCAAAAACACGTGGCGATGACAATTATCCCAGCACTGAATTGCAATTCTTGCTTCAAACCTTCCACACTCCCATGAGAAACCAGAATTCCAGCGTTGCAGCATGAATCGTGCAGCATGCAACGCTTTCTTATCACGTCCGATCTCAGTTGCCCAATCATCTAACCGTACTGGGTTCCAGGGCCAGACGCCATCCGCTTCGGCAAGCGACGGAAAGCGGACCGCATGATTCATGAATCTTAACTCAGAATGTTTCTCCATGGTTGATTGCCTTTCACTTGGTTAGTACGACGGCCGACTTCTACACTAAGGACTTATAGCGCATTGCTAAGTCCTTAATCAAGCACGAAGAAAAATCGCTGTCATCGCAACCACTTGCCTGCCAAGCCGCGCGTCGGACTGTAGTGCAATGCACCAAGTCAAATTACCGTTTGCAAGTAGATGCGATTCGCTCGAGGTATGGCGTGCCGCATAAATCGAAGCCAGCTGGCACCAATGGTGCAGGCAACCCTTCGTTGGTAATCTTCTGCCCCACCGCTTCTCGACTTCGCGGAGCCCGAGGTACAGCGGGAGACTAGCGATACTTGCCAGCGCGTGAACATGACGGGTTTCGTTCAATACGATGGCAAGAATGTCCGTGTTACAACTAATGAACTTGACCTATCGGAGGCGAAGATCGTTCTCGACGTTGCTCATGACCTCTCGGATGATCGTCGTGGTTTTTACGGCAACTTCCTTTTTCTTCTTCGTAGCCTTCGCGGCCTCCCTATTTCCGTCCCCCAGGCGTGTTTGATGGCGCTATCGATGAGTTGCGGAAGAGGCTCTCCCCGCCCTGATGGAATACCAATGCCATCATACATCGCGATATCAAGCCGCAAAATATCGTAATCAACGAAAACCTCGTTCCGCAGATTCTTGACTTGGGTCTAGCAAAAACCCTTGATGACGACGCGGGTATGACGATCGACGGTACCGTGCTTGGCACACCAGCCTTTATGCCTCCTGAGCAGGAGCGGGGGGAGAAGGCGAACGTGGGACTGCATAGCGACCAAAATCTCGGCGCAACACTGTTCTGGCTCCTGTCGCGCAAAAAGCTGTCGATAGTCGCGTTTGAGATTGGCCATGATTTGAGATGCTCCGTGTGTGGGGAGAAAAACTTGGAATCGAAAGCCTGAGGATGCGCCACCGGTCCTCGTGCACCTGCCGATGTGGGCCTGGTTCGCGAGTGCTGGAAGTAATTGGTCTTCGCTCTTCTAAAGTTCACAGAGGGATGCGAGCGATTTTGATCACGCTCGACTAGTAGGCTGGTTGAACAACTAGTTTCAGACAATGCCATCGAAAGATATTGTGGCGATCACCTTAGATGTGTGACGTATAGCATCAAAATCAATTCCCGGTGGTTTTGACAGATGGTACCAGCGCAAGTGGAACAATGCGAAATGCAAAGAAATCCGTGGAAATCGAACCACTTAGGTTCACGGTTCTTTTCCAGGCTCGCAAGTGCGAAAAGCGTCATTTTTTCTAAGGGAAACTTTCGTCAGTGGGGTAATTCGGGAACCAGAGTAGGATCAAAGCTCTTCAAAACAGTTAATGGAACACGCTGAAGTATTAAACTCTCCAAAATGAGCGTTATAATGGTACCGACTAAATCAGAATCAACCTGAAGGTGAAGGATTAAGACCGAGAATGAATCCCAGTCAGACACCAACTGAGATCTGCATTGAAGTATTGAATGGAAAACGTGCCGGGCTTCGCATTGCCAGCACGGAAGGAAAATCTATTTCAGTTGGGCGCGAAATAACGAACGAGATTTCGTTGGATGAACGCGGCGTATCGCGAAGACACTGCCGACTAATATTCGCGGCGGGACGTTGGTTTATTGAGGATCTCGGCAGTATGAATGGTGTACAGTTGCAAAGGGACTTAACGACTTTCCACATCAAGTCTGATCGGCATGAGGTTCGGACACTGGACGAATTTGTAATTGGCGAGGCACGAATACGAGTTGAGGTCTTGCGGCCGATTGAAACAACGGAGTTACTAACTCCCTGCGTTCGCTTAGATGCAACCGAATTACTACAGCTTCCAAACAATTGTGAGGCACGCCCTGCAAATCCGATGCGGGCTGAGAGTACTTTGACACCTGCGACGAAAGAGGAGGACCAGAATAAGCGGCCGAACAACGAAGCGATTGAAGACCTGTTCTCAGCACATACGATTACAACTAAACAGAATCGAATGGGACGCAGTAATCTGCCGTTCATGTTTCGGGATTACAAAGTAATTAAAAAAATTGGTCAAGGTGGCATGGGGGAAGTTTTTTTAGCCACTGTCTCGAAAGGCGAAAACGAAGGAACTGAGCTGGCGATAAAATTTCTTCTGGAGCAGAAGGAACAGACTGAACAGGATCGGACTCGCTTTATGCGCGAAATGGAAATCTCAACGCGGTTGAAGCACACTTCGATTGTAGACTGTGTGGATTGCGGCCAAGAAAAGGGGCAGCCATTTATTGTGATGGCATTTTGTTGCGGCGGAAATCTTTCGGACCTACTCAAGCGTGCTGGCACAATTAACCTACGTAGGGCCTTGAGATTGCTTGATCGGCTGCTTGCTGGGCTCGAACATGCCCATAAATCAGGGGTCGTCCACCGAGATCTCAAACCACCCAATATATTACTCGCCAAAGACAATTCCGGAAAATACCTTCCAAAAATCAGTGACTTTGGATTGGCAAAGAGCTATTTGTTGGCTGGTAGTTCTGGAATGACGGCCGAAGGAACGGTTGGTGGAAGTTGGGGATATATGCCGAAAGAACAATTGACTAATTTTCGCTTCGTTTCGCCACAAAGTGACGTTGGGAGCTTGGGTGCGATACTTTACGAATGTCTGACTCTTAAATTACCCAGGCCGCTGCAACCGAACAGCGATCCAATTCGGGTAATTCTTGAATCGAAGCTTGTGCCGATTGAGGAACTGATTCCCGACATACACCCGAGGATTGCACGATTCATAATGAAATCACTTTCAGTAGAGTTCGTGGATAGGTATAAAGACGCGTCACAAATGAGGGCCGCCATGCGCACTGCGGCCGAGCACGCAGGAATCCAGCTATGAATTCGAAAGTTACCAAAATCGAGGTCGACGATGCGGCTTTTACTCAGGAAGAAGCACAGCCATTCGTGCCGCGTCATCGCCCAGCCTACCCAAAGTTAACAATTATCGACGATGGTGAAGAAAGTGCTGGAGAAGTCGTGCGACTTCGGAGAGATTCATTGGCGATAGGTAGAAGCGAAGGTGACTTGCAGTTTCCCGCCGAGAGAATGATGACTAGCTTGCACGCCAGAATCTCTCTCGACGAAGTCTCACCGGGATCTTGGCAATGGATACTCCACGATTTAGAGAGTCGCCACGGAGTTTTTACTCGGTTTCATGAAGAAATCGTGCGTGCAGGAAATGAGATTTTGATAGGCGGTACTAAATTGATAATGCATGGTGCAGCAAGCACCCCAGCAATTCAAGAAGGTCGCTCAAGACATGTGCCCTATGTTGCGAAGAACTTTCGAACATCGACGGCCATCGTTGCCATGGGCTACACTCCTGACCGTCCCGACCTAATCATCCCCGTCGAGCGTCGACAGCTTGAGTTTGGCGCAGCAGTTCAAGGCGCTGGTCGTATAGTTGGTGACTCATTCATGGATCCGAAACATTTATCGCTACGATCCACGGACGGGAATACTTGGACTGCCAGCGATATGGGGTCGCTCAACGGTACTTGGCTGCGGATACGCCGACGCGAGCTCGATAGTGACTGCGAGTTTATGGTCGGTGAACAGCGATTTTTATTCAATCTGGGCAACTAAAATTGGTGAATGCAATTGAACAAGACGCGATTACTTGTTGGCACACACAAAAGCTGTGATATCGTCATCGACAAAGAGACGGTGTCCAAACGCCATTGTGAACTTCAATGGCTCGACAATGGATGGACGATAAAGGATTTGAAATCAACGAATGGCACTTTCGTAAACGGCCAACGTATTAATGATTGCCATCGGCTTTCGGACACTGATCGCATAACACTCGGACGAGGTGTGCGACTGGAACTTCCACCAAGGCCAAAGCTTTCCGAATCTACTAATGCACTATCAGAAGAAACTGTACAAGTTTTGCCGATTGCCGCCAAGGAATCTGACTACCGGAAAATCGTTTGTGGCTTGGCAGGACTAATCGCAATTATCGTGGTTGGCGTTGTTTTGGCCATGAATCAGCGAACCGATGTTGCTGCAAGTTCCGATAAGGCATCCAATAGCCCGAGTGAAATCAATTCAGTCGAACCAGTTTCTGCAAAACCTGCGGACGCAGCCACCAGATCCGAAAATTCAGATGCAAAAGGCGCATCGCCGAGCGCAGTTTGGGCGGTTGTAGTTGGTAACTCGGATGGCTCGCAACGCTTTTTGCTGGGTACTGCAATCGCGATAGAATCACATCGACTGCTTACATTGGCTTCGATCGTAGATGCGGCCAACGAGGTAAAGCAGGAATTTCCCGTCTTTGGAATCGTATCACCGCAAGATTCCAAAGAACTGATTGTCGTCGCTGACTATAAATTAAATCCTGGGTATAAAAGCAAGATCGCGGAACTCAGCAAGTTTCGCACTGACCTCGACGCCAAGCTCGATACGATATCGGAAAGCGATCAACCGACTTTGGAGGAGAGCCTCGATTGGTCCGACAGATTGAACAGCGTCATGGAGAATATTGCGTGCAGTGACTACGCTGTTGTCACCACCAATGTCGAGCTTCCCGCGCAATTGCCCTTGGCAGATAGACCACTCAGCTCAAGCGGTGCATGCATCTTACTCGGCTTCCCAGCGATCGAGTCGGCCCCAAAATTCCCAGAGGATCTGGGCAACTATCAACTCCACTTACGCGGGCGCATTCAGACAAATACCTCAACCCCAAAAGAGAGTCCACAGGAGCGACTTTATATTGAGTGCGAAGCGAGAACAGCTCTATCGTTAGAATCGCTCGCGTGTGTGGATCAGCAGGGCAGTCTACTCGGGATATGTGGCGCCTTGGAGGCCACTGCGGCTGGTATGTCGAAGCGATTACCGATCATCCTGCCCCAACGATTTTGGAATGCTAAATAGGAGATAACAATGGTAAACACGAAGAAATGCACTACCTTGTGCTTGATGACCATCTTTATATCCATTGGTTTGCATGCTAGAGTCGCCGCTCAAGAGACGAATCAAATTAACCCATCAATTGGAAGTGACAGCAATTTCAAACTCAACTTCCAGCGCAAGCTCTTAGAGTTTGTTTCCCCGCAAAATCAAAATGAACTCCTACGCGACGCACTGGTTGCTTCAATGCTAAACGCAAGTCCCATTGCTGACCAGTTTCAAAGTAGAGCAATCGCTAGTCTTAGATATGACCAAGAATCCAAGGCCATGGAACATCAGGCAAAAGAGCTCGAACAGCTGGGTAGACTTGACTCTCTTAAAGGAAAGGGAATTAATCGATCCATAGTGGGAATACAATCTCGAGGCTTAAGAACTCAGGTAAATGCAATGGTACTCGAGCTCCAAAAACAGGCTGCAGCTACGGCGTACGAGCGTCGCCATCTCGGGCGCGATAATCGATTGACTAATATGCGCGAGCTACCGATCACGCCACTGACTGCAGCCACCGGAGGGCAACAAAATTATGTATTAAGCACCATTCAAAACCAAGTGCTAGAATTTGGGTATTCCGTGTCTATCGACACACCGCTGGGCAATGACCTTACCAAACTCACGCTTGACAACGATGTGCTTTCAAAAATCCGACTTCAGATAATACGAGAAGGCGGTAATATATCGTTCGATCTCCTTGAAGGATCAACGGCAATTAAAAGCCCTCCGTTCTTATTGCGACAGGCAAAGCTTGACGAGCAACTTAAGCGTGTGGTTGATTTACAGGATCAGTTACGCATAATGAACACCAGCGACGTATTGTTTGTTGAAAAAACCATCGAGCTTCGTGAATCGCTGGACAACCTGATGGCGTCGTTTGAGAAAAAGATGGGAACTGCGCATGAGGCCGCTCGAAAAGGACAGGAGTACTACAACACGTGGCGTAAGGTCCGCGATTACTTCACTGGAATTAAAGCGATCGTGAAATGTTTGGAACTGGAGAACGACCCAAGTATTCTCCGAAGTGACAATAAATACGATCCCAAAAAATATGGGAATGGAATCCTACCATTAGTTACGTTCGTCGTAACGAACGGTTGTACTTTTGCGCCCGCCAAGCCTGGAAATGAACTTGCCTATGTTTTCCTGCACAGAAGACTAGTTGAGTTGCAAGCCTTGTTGAGCCAGTAAAGGAAAAACGAAGTCCGAGGTAATGACCTCAACACAACAGAGATCGCCGTCCTGACTATTTATAGACGCCCTAGTTAGATAATCTTGATAGGGCCTCAAAAGGAGTGTAAGATGTGGCGAAAGTTTGCCTCTAGCATTGTTGACGACTCACCTGTGTCGAGCGAAAGTTATGGTGCCTTCAAAGCCGAAGAAAGAGAGCTCTGCAGAAATCGCTCGCCATATCAGGGAAAAGATAGAGACGCAAATTGAAGTCACTCCTCGAGATTTTGAAACAACCTTAGATAAAAATAGTGAGAAGCAGAGCTCGAAGCGAATCGAGCCTGCAGGCGAATTCTTCGGCAGGTTTCGTATTGAGATGGAACTAGGGCACGGCACCTTTGGTGTGGTTTATCGTGCACTGGACCCGCAGCTCGATCGAATCATTGCTCTAAAAGTCCCTCGGTTTCAGGCGTCGTTGACTGCTAAACAAGTATCGCGGTTTCTGGCAGAAGCGAAGGCGGCCGCAAAACTCCACCATCCAAATATAGTTGCAGTACATGATGCGGGGCGCGTCGGTGAAAACTACTACATTGCCAGTGCTTATGTTAAGGGCTGCACGCTACGGGAAATGTTACGCAAGCAAGGTCGGCCGACACAGACTGCCGCAGCGCGTTTGATTGCACAATTGGCCGACGCGCTGGCCTATGCTCACCGTGCTGGAGTCATCCATCGAGATATCAAGCCTGAAAATATCCTGTTGAGTGAGGAAGGCACTCCCTATATCGCGGACTTCGGACTTGCCCGCAGTGAAACCAACGATGTTTTGCAGACCAGAGACGGAACGATCTTGGGAACTCCCGCCTACATGAGCCCAGAACAAGCGGAAGGAAATACTAAGCAAGTTGATGGTCGATCGGACCAATGGGCGCTAGGTGTCATTTTCTATGAGTTGTTATGTGGCGAGCGTCCGTTTCAAGGAGCTGAGTTACAGTTGTTGTATTCCATTCGCCATGACGATCCGCAAAACTTGGCGGAGCTTAACCCTACGGTGCACATTGACCTTGTAACAATCTGCCTCAAATGTCTGATGAAAGAAGCGAATTCTCGCTATGCGCGTTGCGAAGACTTGCGCGACGATTTGGAATCTTGGCTGAAAGATCTACCGATAGCTGCTCGGCAGCAGACCATCTTTGAACGCTTGACGCGATGGTTCCGTAGAAACCCCGCAATTGCTCGATTGACGACCACCTTCTTATCCACAGTCCTTATTAGTGTTTTTGCGATTACCGGTTTATGGATTCGTGCGGAGTTCCACCGTCGCGAGGCATCTGAAAACTCTCGCAAGGCTATCGAGCACCAGAAGCTGGCAGAAGACAAAACGATTCAATTGGCTGAGAGCGCGACGACTCTTGCTCGCACTAACGAGCGATTAGAGAGCGCCAATGACCAACTTGAAATAGAAAAATCGGACCTCAATGCTGAAAAACAGAAAAGTGAATCACAACTCGTCAAGATCAAAGAACTTTACGATGAGGTTCTCAAAAGTAATCGAGAAAAACAACTCGCCGAGGCCGCTCGAGAAAGCGAATCAATAAAGAATTCAGAATTGCGTTACATTGGCGAAATTCATGGAGCCAAACTCGTGCTCAAATCTGGAAAATTCAATCAATGCAAAGAATTATTAGCAAGCACGCCCCGACAACTGCGTTCGACAGAGTATTACAACCTTAGTCAATTGGCGGACTACGCGCAAAAATTCACGACGACGTCGGACTTAGCAAGCCTATCACAGAGGAATCGCAATTTCTTTTTGTCGCTTTTTGTCCCGACACGTCTGGTCGGAGGCGATAAGGCTACGCTATTGAATCAAGTCACCAATATCTGTGCTACAGATCAAACTGGCGAGTCAGTCATAACTCGTTCTTCACCGACATCTTGGCTTCCTCAGTATTTGCCAGCGCCGACTGTGTTTTCTGAAGCGGGCCTGCGAGAAGATTTCAAAACTCAAGTTGAACGATTACCACCTGTCGATACGTGCAAACTGATACACGTTCCAACCGGAGTAATGTTAAGGGAAAGCCTGGCGGTGCAAGCCTGGCTGAGTCCAGATAGTGGAATTGCGATCATGTGTCGACCCGATGTTAGAAAGACGGTCAAGTTACAAAACGATAATGCGACTGAAGTGATCACGGTAAGCGTATTTCAGAAACTCGTCGCCACATTTCATGGTGAGGGCAAGAATCGAGACGAGTTAATGTTAAACGAGTTCCAACTTGGGGACTTGGTCTTCTCGAAGTCGCCGACGGGAAACATTACTTTGCAAGCCGCAAATCTTGAGCCATGGCATTTTTACGCATGTGATTTTTCGATAGATTCAACTCGTTTCGCGCTTTTCGATGGATTGAACAAGATGTTAAAATGCTGGAATCTGGAAGGTACTAACAACCTTCCCTACATTGAGGAACAACTAGACGACGTCGCTAAATCATCCGCGAATTCAGTTCCCATCGCATGGCTCGGCAATAATTTGGCGGTTGCTGGATTAAATGGAATTCGAGTTTTGGGAGCCGAAAAGTTTGAAGTCGTTGCGGAAAGTAGTTTTGACCCATCGATTTCCGCGAATGCGGACATCACTTTTTCGGAATCCCGCATGTCTCTTCTTTGCACGGATGGCTCTACAGTAGAAGTGCGCGACGTGGACCGAGGAGAAGTACTTGTGCGCGAAACGATTCCTACTTTGAGTCCCGAAACCTACAAGTCAAACCTTGCGATCCGACAACAAGCTACGAGAGATGGCATTCCAATAGTTGACTGGGGTGTAAGAAGGTTTGCCGAAGCCCCCGATTTTTCATGGTTTTGTATTAAGCCCGGATTATTCATACTAAAAATTTGTGATTTATAGAACCCATGCGTGATTTTCAGCGTTTAATTGGTATCTGAAGTCAATAACGCATTCAATGGAGGATCACGCGATGGGTGAAGCTAAGGTTAGCAGTTTTGAACCGGATTTCAATCGCTCGGTGAAGGTTGAATTTGATGATCAGCGACTGTCGAGCAATG
>JANODD010000327.1:0-31997 GCA_031412515.1 Planctomycetia bacterium
TGGTTGGTTCGGTCGGACATCGATCGTCGTGCACGGCGATTTCGAGCAGGAGCACGAGCACCGCTAGCGCTGAGCACGAGCACGATGAAGAGCAAGCATTTAGTTAATACGTAAACTAATGCGTGCTTGAACCTGGGAACAATAGGGAACATCCACATACCCCCGAGAGCGAAGATCTGTACGACAATAGATCAACAGACGGGGCGAACTGGCGGAAGCCGACTTCGGGGAACATTGACGGCAAGCAAATCTAACTTCCCCAAACTGATACACTATCTCAGAATTCGTCAGAGGCCCGGCGTAACGAAACGAGAGTAGGCGTGAGCTCCCCATGGATACTGAACAATACGATCGACTTCTTGAGGCTGAACCCGATGAGCCCAGCAGCCTGACGTCGTTTCCGGTCGTTGGAGTCGGTGCCTCGGCTGGCGGGTTAGAGGCATTCACACAACTTCTCAAGGCGCTCCCAGCAGACACCGGAATGGCGTTCGTCTTAGTGCAGCACCTCGCTCCGTCGCATCCCAGTGCCCTTGCGGAGATATTGTCTCGGGCTACGAAGATGCCGGTACTTGAGGTCCGTGACGAGCCGACAGTCGAGCCGAACCATGTCTATGTGATTCCGCCTGACCGGAGCATGATTATCGTCGGAGGGGTGTTGCAGCTCTTGCCGCGCGAGGGCCGTGGAGCCCACCACCCGGTCGATCAGTTTTTCCGCACGCTGGCCACGGAGCAGCGGCATCGGGCCATCGGAGTGGTCCTGTCGGGTACCGGCACGGACGGCACTATTGGGCTGAAAGATATCAAGGCTGAGGGAGGGATCACCTTCGCTCAAGACGCTACGGCCCAGCAAGAAGGGATGCCTCACAGTGCAATTGCTTCTGGGTGGGTGGATTTTGTGCTTCCCCCGGACGGTATCGCGCGGGAGATTGTCCGCATCGGACAACATCCTTATGGGGTGCCCGAGGCCAACGTCGCCGAGACAGATGAGAAGCCGGATCTAGATCAGATCGTGCGGCTTCTTTACCACAGCACCGGCGTCGATTTCACCGGTTACAAGTTCAACACCCTCTACCGCCGCATTACTCGCCGCATGGTCTTCTTAAAGCTGGACTCGGTGACCGAGTATGTGCAGTACTTGCGGCAGAACTCAGTCGAGATCGAGGCCCTATATTCAGATATCCTAATTGGCGTAACCAGCTTCTTCCGAGACAGGGAGTCGTTTGAGGCGCTCAAGACCCAGGTGTTCCCCCGCCTGATCGCGAACCGGTCCAAGCACGACCCGGTGCGGCTCTGGACGCTTGGCTGCTCTACCGGTCAGGAAGCTTACTCGCTGGCGATGGCTTTTACGGAGGCCGCCGAGGCCGCAGGAAGTTCTGTGCCAATCCAACTTTTCGCAAGCGATCTGAACGCCGCAGGGATTGAAAAGGCCCGCGCCGGCATCTACCCAAAGGAAATAGACCAGGACGTGTCGGCGGAGCGGCTTCGACGGTTCTTCAACGAGGTGGATGGCGGCTATCGGATTACAAAGTCGATTCGCGACGCCTGCGTTTTCTCACGGCATAACGTGCTGGCCGATCCACCGTTCTCTCGTATCGATTTAATCAGTTGCCGAAACCTTCTCATTTACATGGAGCCGGTATTACAAAAGAAAATCATGCCCATGCTGCACTACTCGCTAAAGCCAGCGGGTTGCCTGTGGCTGGGCGGATCTGAGACGATCGGAACCTACCGGGACTTGTTCGAAGCGCAGGACGCAAAAAATAAGATCTATATTAAAAAGCCCGGTCGTGGCCCGGGGCACGGTCACTTCCCGCTGCAACAAGGCGCACTGCAATACCGCGGGGTACCACGGTCCCTGTTCCGCACCAGCGGGACGCGGCCGAGCGAAGGCTCGGACATACTCCGAGAAGTAGATCGCGTCCTTTCCGCCAAGTTCGCCCCGCCGGGAATAGTGGTGTCGGCTGACATGGAAATCCTTCAATACCGTGGCGACACCGGGGCGTACTTGGCCCCGGCACCGGGCAAGGCGAGCCTCAACCTCTTGAAAATGCTTCGCGAAGGACTCCTTGTCGGCGTCCGCGCGGCCATATTGCGGGCAGGTAAGGAGCAAACTTCAGTGCGAGAGGAGGGTCTGCAGGTCAGGTCCAACGGAGTGTATCGCGAGGTCACGATTGAGGTGATTCCGATTAAGGGACAAGCGGACGAGAACGATGGCGGGTTTTTGATCCTGTTCGAGGAGCCGGGATCGACGGGCGCGGTTGCGAGAGCCTCCCAGATACCCGAACCGCCTCGAGCCGACATTGACTCCGCCCGCCTTGCGCAGGAGTTGGCGGCGACCCGCGAGTACCTGCAGTCGGTCATTGAGCAGCAGGAGGCCGCAAACGAAGAACTTCAGTCCGCGAACGAGGAAGTCCAGTCAAGCAACGAGGAGTTGCAAAGCACGAACGAAGAACTGGAGACTTCAAAGGAGGAGATTCAGTCGAGCAATGAGGAGCTGGCGACCGTCAACGACGAGTTGAATAACCGCAACCAAGAATCAAACCGGCTAAATGATGACTTGGTGAACTTGCTGAACAACGTTCAGATGCCGATCGTAATGCTCGGGCAGGACCTCCGCGTCCGGCGGTTTACGCCGGCGGCAGAGAAGCTCCTCAACTTGGTTCCCGCCGATCTGGGCCGGCCACTGCTTGATCTCAAGCTCAACCTTGACAACCTTACTGACTTAGATCAACTCCTGGTGGAGGTGTTAGACACGCTATGCGTAAAGGAGCGCGAAGTTCAGGATAAGGACGGCCGCTGGTATTCGCTGCGACTGTGCCCCTACAGAACGCGTGACAACATTATTGACGGCGTGGTCGCTGTGCTAGTCGACGTGGACGCCCTCAAACGCGCCCACGCCTACACCCAGAGCATTGTGGCTACTGTCCGCGAGCCGCTCCTGGTACTCGACGAGAATCTAGTCGTGCGGTCAGCAAGCGACTCGTTCTTCCAGACCTACCGCGTCGCGCCGAACGAAACCATCGGCCGCCCTCTGTACGCACTCGGTAATGGCCAGTGGAACATCCCCGAGCTGCGGCGACTCCTAGACGAGGTTTTGCCCCTGGCAACTAGGGTTGAAGATTTCGAGGTGGAGCATGAGTTTGAGTCCATCGGCAAAAAGACGATGCTGCTCAACGCACGCCAGCTCGTCCAAGTGAGCGGCCCCAGCCCCTCAATCCTACTCGCAATCGAAGACATCACGGCGCGGAAGCAGGCGGAATCCGACATAACGGCCTCCGAGGTCCGCTACCGACGGCTGTTCGAGGAGGCCAAGTACGGCATCCTGATCCTGGACGCCCACACCGCCACGATCACCGATGCCAACGCGTTCATGTCTGAAATGCTGGGTTACTCGCATGACGAGTTCAAGGGTAAGGAACTATGGGAGATCGGGCTGTTTGAGGACGAGGAGGCGAGCAAGGCGGCGATGCGGGAACTTCAGGAGAAGCGGTACATCCGCTACGAAGACTTGCCGCTGGAAAGCAAGACGGGGCGGCAGATTAACGTGGAATTCGTCAGCAACGTGTACGGCGAAGACGGGGATGCTGTCATCCAGTGCAACGTCCGCGACATCACCGAGCGCAGGGAGTGGGAGCGGGCTTTAACGAAGGCACTCATCTACGCCGACGACATCATCGCCACCCTGCGGGAACCGTTCGTGGTCCTCGATGGAGACCTGCGAGTGAAGACGGCGAACCGCTCGTTTTACGACTCGTTTCACGTCTCGAAGGACGAGACGGAAAACCAATTCGTGTACGACCTGGGCAACGGCCAGTGGGACATTCCCGCCTTGCGGTCGTTACTGGATCAAGTTCTGTCGAGCAACGAGTCCGTCGACGACTTCGAGGTCGAGCACTCGTTCCCGGCCCTGGGTCGGAAGACTATGCTCCTCAATGCTCGGCCATTCCCTCCGGACTCGAAACACCCGGAGTTGATTTTGCTCGCAGTGGAGGACGTTTCCACGACACGGGAGCGGGCGAACGAACTGGCAGAAGCCGTCCGCCGCAAGGACGAGTTTCTGGCTATGCTCGCCCATGAGCTTCGGAATCCGCTCGCCCCCATTCGAAATGCCGCGCAAATCCTGCAACATTCCGAATGCTCTGAGGAGACCGTCCGGTCGGCGTCGGCGATGATCGAGCGCCAGGTCGGCCAGATGGTCCGACTGGTGGACGACTTGCTTGACGTAAGCCGCATCAACCGGGGGAAAATCAATCTACGGCGCGAGCGAATCGAACTGGCGTCGCTCGTCCACCACGCCGTTGAAGCGGTACGTTCGATTTACAAGAGCATGGGCATTGACCTGACCGTCACGCTGCCACCGAAGCCGGTCTACCTGTACGCCGACCCGACCCGTCTGACCCAGGTGTTGGGCAATCTGCTCAACAACGCTTGCAAGTTCTCCGACAATGGCGGTTGCATTTCGCTTGCTGTAGAGGAAGAGGACGGGCGGGCGGTCATCCGCGTAAAGGACACCGGCGTTGGTATCGCCGCCGACCAGCTTTCCCGCATCTTCGACATGTTTACACAGGTTGACACATCGTTAGAACGTTCCGTGAGCGGATTAGGCATTGGTCTCACGTTAGTGAAGAGTCTGGTGGAAATGCACGAAGGCACAGTGGAGGTTTCGAGCGCCGGTCTCGGTCACGGGAGTGAGTTCGTTGTGCGTTTGCCGGTTTTAACAGTGACGCCTGAATCGCCGTTGGAGAAGACCCTCGACGCGCCGCCGCCGCCGCCCACCGGCCGCCGCATTCTTATTGTCGATGACAACCAAGACTCGGCGATCACTCTTGCAATGTTGCTGAAATGTATTGGCAACGAGACGCATACCGCTTACGACGGCGTCGAGGCCTTGAAGGCGGCCGCGAACTTCCAACCCGAGATAGTGTTACTCGATATCGGCTTGCCGAAGTTGAATGGTTACGAAGTTGCCCGGAAGATTCGGGACCAGGCGTGGGGGCAGAACATGGTACTCGTAGCGTTAACCGGCTGGGGGCAGGAAGAGGACCGTCAAAAGTCCAAAGAGGCTGGGTTCAATGCACACTTAGTCAAGCCGGTGGAAAGGTCCGTGCTCATGAAGTTGCTGTCAGAGTTGTAGCAAAGGACTACTTAGGCTAATTAACTCGTCAAACTTTGTGAGTTAACCAGACTGCGTACGATGGACAGATTATCCGCGAGGTAACAGGCGTAGCAGAGTTGGAACCCACTGTTCAGCCCTGTTTAGTCCTCGCAAAGTAGAGAAGTTAAACGCAGCGTATTTGCTGTCGCCTGAGTCGTTTCATCAACAACCTGTGCAGCTCGTTCAACCGCTGTCTCTTGTTTTGATTTTGCTTTTCTGGCTACCGGCTTCGCTTCCGTTGCGTCGATCGTTGGCCTGGCTAATCCGCTCACGATTTCAAAGGTTTTGCCTATTGACGAGCTTCCGAGGTTTCGCTTCTCAAAGTTGTCTGGAATTTCTTAGCTCGTTCCGTTCGAAGGCGATTTAGTTCTTTTTTAGAAATATCGCGTGTGTATTTCACTGCAATCGAAACCAATTTCCCTTGATCGATCGGTTTAGATAGGTAGTCATCGCAACCTCCGTTCAAATACTTGTCGCGGTCCCCTTTCATTGCGTCTGCAGTGAGTGCGATAATTGGCCAGTCAATACCCTCAAGCCGAAGTGCTGCCACGGCCTCCATTCCATCGACAATCGGCATTTGTATATCCATCACCACCAAATCAAACGGCTCGCATTTATCTCGGGCAGCGATTGCTACATCGATTCCTTGTCGTCCATTTTCCGCAGTTGTTACTTTTGCCCCGGCTTTTTCCAAGAAATGTTGACTGATATGTCGTATGTCACGGCGATCATCAACTACTAAGATTCGACACGCAAGATGTTGTATTTTATGTGTCTCATTTACAGCTAAATCCAACTTTCCGAAACTTGGAGGCTTTACAAGACTTGAGTCGTCTGTTGAGAGAATAGGTATAGTAACCGTGAACGTTGACCCAACTCCCAATTTACTCTCGATCGAAATGCTTCCCCCTAACATCCGAGTTAATCGGTTGCTAATGTCCAATCCAAGTCCGCTGCCTCCGTAAGTGCGGGTGACTGATGAATCACCCTGTGAGAATGGCTTGAACAACCGCTTTTGTTGCTCTTGGCTAATGCCAATTCCTGTATCCCTAACAGAAAAGGCTAGCTCGTTGGTCTGAGACATATACACAGCCAACTGAACGCGTCCTTTTTCCGTGAACTTTATTGCATTGCCAATCAAGTTAATGAGCACTTGCCGTAGTCGAGTTGAGTCGGTTCTAATCCGATCAGGAATTTCACTTGCAAATTTGACATCGAAGCTAAGGCCTTTCTCTTGGGAACGTACGCACATTTGAGAGTGCAAATTGCTAACAAATTGAACTAAGGAAATGGGCTCGATTTCGACATCCAGCTTACCTGCCTCAATTCTTGAAAGGTCGAGAATGTCATTGATTAGCTCCAACAAGTGCTGGCCATTTTGTTTTATTACCAAAACGCAGTTGCGATTGTCTGGATCTTTCAAGTGGTCCAGGAGCACGTCAGCATAGCCCAGCATTGCCGCCATCGGTGTGCGGATCTCATGCGACATGTTAGCCAAGAAAGCGCTTTTGGCTTTACTTGCAGCCAACGCACTCGCTTCGCTTTCTTTCAGTCTCTGTTCCGTTTGCTCGCGCTGTATGATTTCAAGCTTCAGACGGTCGTTTGTCGCAGCCATCGATGGCAAATGCATGATACTTGGGATGTAACGAATTAAGGTGATAATCGTCACCCACGAAATTATCGCCATAACAAACTTCATCATTCCACCAATTCGATAGATGGGGTACCAAAAGATGATGGCGTCGACCAGGTGAACGGTTCCGCAGGCGAGAATGAATGCGCCAAATAGCCATACCAAACTAGTGAATGGAAAGTCATTTCTCTTGCGAGCAAAGTAAAACAAGACTGCAGGGATCGCGAAGTACGCGCTGAAAGTGGCGAGGTCACTTAAGATATGTAGCCATCCGAGAAAGTCTGACCAGTTGCCACAATGCCAACGCGCAGGGAAGTCGGACGTGTCGAACAATTTTGAAAAGTACTCACTCATTATGAGCATGCCTCACACTCTGCGACAGTTTCATTGTTAAACGCATCCAGTTTTTCTCGACGGCTGTTTAGGCAGTCAACAGAATCGCTTATCGGGTCCGCGGGTCTCGTGCGATGCAAGCATCGCATAGTGCGTCGCTAGTCCTTTTATGTCGCTAGTCCTTTTGTATCGAACCTTCATTTATGGAATCCTCAAACTTTGCATATCGATCGATTTAACTTGGCGTCGCGCTGTCGGTCAAGTTACCCGATCGACGTATGTCAAAAAAAGAGCGTTCCGTTCATTTTCGCTCCTTTAGCTGCTTACTTACTGTTCGCATGCGAGAGCGACATGGCAGAACACCGGCCAGAGAGTTCGATAAGGAACCAGCAAGATCTAAAAGTCGGCAGTTGAAAAAATGCCGCATGTCGCCGAACACGATAAGCAGTTCAGCATGATCGAGAATCACGCAAGAAGAAAGTGTGATCTTCCTCGGCGATGTTCTGGGCATGGTCGGCTCTTCAGTTTGCCGTCGACGCTGCCAATCGCGTGCTGGTCGGTCAGTGATCTTCCGCCAGCGGCCTGCCGCTCTCGCTCCGAGAGGCTGGGTAAACGTCGAGTCATTCCGGCTGGCCAGGCATGGAGAATTATCTCAGGAATGATAACATGTACTCGAACTTAAGGCCAAGTACGGATGGAAACGTGATGGACGTACATGCAAAGTTCAGCTTCGGGAAGTCGACGACAACAGCATCATTCGGACGATCCACGGGAACGTAAAGGAGATGACATGAGCGATACCACAACGCCGCTGCCAGCGGTGAGCGAACTTACCATCTCCCTCGAACGGGATGTTTTTCTTCGGACCCTTCTCAGGCACTTGGCGGGGACGTTGCAGAAGGTCGTCGGCCTGGAGGAAGCGTCCGGCTTTGTCAGCGTTGTCGGCCAGGAGATTGGCGACGAGATCAACCGCACCTACAAGAACGCCCTGGCCGTGGAGAACCTAAGCCGTGAGCAGGTGTCCGAAGTCCTGGTGGACCTCAAGCGACGAATCCAAGGCGATTTCTACGTCATCGAGCAGGACGACGAGAAGATCGTGCTGGGAAACCGGGCCTGCCCCTTTGCCGAAAAGGTAATCGGTCGCCCCGCCCTGTGCATGATGACCTCGAACGTCTTCGGGAGCATTGCCGCTGACAATCTCGGCTACGCCAAGGTTGCCATCGAGCAGGCCATCGCCCAGGGCGATCCGGGCTGTCGAGTCATCGTCTATCTCAAGCCGACGCCGGAGGCGGAAGCCGCACAGGGCCGTGAGTATTTCCAAGGGTAGAGGTTCGACCGTGACGCCGGAACAATTCCTTACTTTCGCTGACCCGCTGCCGGAGCCGATGCTGTTAATGGCGGGTAGCGGCGTCGTCCTTGCAGGCAACCGAGCCGTTGAGAAGCGGCTGGGCATTGCGCTGTACGAAGTCCGGGGTAAGAATCTGGCCGATGTCGTTGCCGACTCGCCCGATGAGATAGCCCATTATCTGCGGTCCTGTTCCCGCAGTCGTTCATTGGTCCTTGGTTCGTTTCAATTACTAGCCCAGGGCGGCGAGGGCGTTGCGTGCCGGACGGAGGGAACACTACTGAGGCCACGAACGGACGGGTCGGAAGCCGTCCTCTTGCTCCGGCTGATTCCCAAAGAATCAGCGGTCGGTCAGTTCGTCGCCCTCAACCAGCGGATCGAAGACCTCGGCAGGGAAATCCAACGCCGTAAGAACGCCGAAGCCGCCGCCCGGCAGCAGGCGGAACGGCTGGGGGTGACGCTCCACAGCATCGGGGATGGCGTCATCGTGACCGACGCCAAGGGCCAGGTCCAACTCCTCAACCCGGTCGCCCAGGCCATGACCGGGTGGACGCTCGAAGAGGCGACAGGCGCACCTCTGCCGGACGTGTTCCGCATCGTCAACAAGGACACCCGCCTGCCCGTTGACAACCCGGCGCTACGGGCGCTCAAGGACGGCAAGATTGTCGGGCTGGCTAACCATACCGTGTTGATCTCGAAGGATGGGACGGAGCGCCCAATTGACGACAGTGCGTCCCCGATTCGCAACGAACGGGGCGACATCTCCGGCAGCGTGTTGGTGTTCCGGGACATCAGCGAGCGGAAGCGCTCCGAGGCGGCGCTGAACGAGCGGGTGCGTTTGCTCGCACTGAATGCGGCGGTCGGTGCGGCACTGGTCCAGGGCGACGGCCTTGGGGGAATGCTCCAGCGGTGTGCCAGGGCGTTGGTCGATCATCTGCACGGGGCGTTTGCACGCATCTGGATGCTGAACCCGCAAACTGACGTGTTAGAACTCCGGGCCAGCGCCGGGATGTACACACACCTGGACGGCCCGCACAGTCGAGTTCCGGTCGGCAAGTACAAGATCGGCCTCATTGCCCAGGATCGGAAACCGCACCTGACCAACGGCGTCGTCGGCGATGCCGGTGTGAGCGATCAGGAGTGGGCCAAACGGGAGGGCATGACCGCCTTCGCCGGATACCCGCTGCTGGTGGACGACCGGCTGGTAGGCGTCATGGCGATGTTCGCCCGCCACCCCTTGTCCAAGACGACGCTCAAAGCGATGGCGTCCGTGGCCGACGAGATTGCCGTGGGGATCGAGCGAAAGATCGTCGAGGAGCGGCTGCACGAGCAGCGAGAGTGGCTGTCGGTCACGCTCGCCAGCATCGGCGATGCCGTGATAACCACCGACGACCAGGGGCGAGTGACGTTCCTGAACGGCGTGGCCGAGGAGATGACCGGGTGGACTTTGCATGATGCCGAGGGGCAACCGTTGGAGGCCGTATTCACTATCATCAACGAACAGACCCTGCAGCCGGTGAACAACCCGGTGGAGAAGGTGTTGCGTGAGGGGGTAATCGTCGGACTGGCGAACCATACCGTCCTGATCGCCAAGGACGGTTCGGAGCGCCCGATTGACGATAGCGCCGCCCCGATCCGGGACTCGGCGGGCAAGCTCATCGGCGTCGTGCTTATCTTCCGAGACGTGACCGAGCAGCGGCGAGCCGAGAAGGAGTTGCGAGCCAGTGAAGCCCGCAAAAGCGCCATCCTCCAAACGGCCCTCGACTGCATCATCACAATGGACCACGAGGGAAACGTGGTCGAGTTCAATCCGGCAGCGGAGAAGACGTTTGGCTACAGCCGGGAGCAGGTCATCGGGCAGGAGCTTTGCCGGTTCATCATTCCGCCGCACTTTCGGGATCGTCACCGCACTGGCATGGCTCATTACCTTGCCACGGGCGAAGGTCCAGTCCTCGGCAAGCGGCTGGAACTTCCGGCCATGAGAGCCGACGGGAGCGAATTCCCCGCTGAACTCGCCATCACCCGAATCCCGACCGAAGGCCCGCCACTGTTCACGGCCTACATGAGAGACATTACCGAAGCGAAGCGGACCGACCAGTATCGCGACGCTCGGCTCGCCGTGACCCACGCCCTGAACGAAGCCGCCAGCCTTGACGACGGGGCCGAACGAGTCCTCCGGTCCGTGTGCGACAACCTCGGCTGGGACGTGGGGTTTTACTGGACAGTCAAGAAGGAAGAAGAATTGCTGTTGTGTCGGCGAAGTTGGCACAGGCCCGACGTGGCGGTGGAAGAGTTCAAGACGGCCAGTTCCAGCCGGACGTTCGGCCCGGGAGAAGGGCTACCCGGCCGTGTGTGGGTCAGCGGCAAACCGGCCTGGATACTCGACATCTCCCAGGACGGGAACTTCCCCCGCCTCACCAGTGCCGTCGCTCACGATTTGCACAGTGCCTTCGCTTGTCCCGTCGTGGTTGACGACCGCACACTCGGCGTGATCGAGTTTTTCACCAAACGGATACGAGAAGCAGACGCCGATCTGCTGGAAATGATGGGGACGGTCGCCGGAAGCTTCGGGCAGTTCGCCGAGCGGAAAGGGGCCGAGGACGAACTACGGCGCAGCGAGCAGGAGCTTGCTGACTTCTTCGAAAACGCCACGGTCGGCCTGCATTGGGTCGGGGCGGGCGGGATCATCCTGCGAGCGAACCGGGCCGAACTCGATCTGCTCGGCTACAGCCTGGAGGAGTACGTCGGTCGCCCTATCGCCGACTTCCACGCCGACGAGGCCACGATCTGCGACATCCTGGGCCGCTTACAGGCGGGCGAGGAACTGCACGAGTACCCGGCCCGGCTTAAGTGCAAAGACGGCTCCATCAAGGATGTCCTGATCGACTCCAGTGTGATGTCGCATGAGGGAGAGTTCGTTCACACCCGCTGCTTTACACGAGACGTGACTGGGAGCAAGCGGTCGGAAGCCGCACTGCGGGAGAGCGAGGAGCGGTTGCGTCTGGCTCTTGATGCGGGGCGCATGGGGGTGTGGGATTGGAACATCCGCACTGGCGATCTGAAATGGTCCGATAGCCTTGAACCATTGCATGGTTTGGCTCCCGGTACATTCGGTGGCACATTCGACGACTTCCAGAAGCTCATCCATTCCGATGACCGGGAAATGGTCAACAATGCCATCCGCAGCGCCGTTGATGAGGGAACTGGCTACGACATTGAGTTTCGCAATGTCTGGCCGAATGGAAGTATTCACTGGATCGCCGGTAAGGGAAAAGTGTTCCCTGCCGATGACGGCCTGCCGGGGCGGATGATTGGGATCGGCATGGACGTGACTCAGCGCATGCGTGCGGAGCGAACGGCTCAGTTTCTTGCCGACGCCAGCGCAGCGTTAGCCGTGCTGGTCAATTTCGACAGTACTTTGCAGAAAGTGGCCTCGCTGGCCGTCCCTTATTTTGCCGACTGGGCGACAGTGGATGTGATCGAGGCAGATGGAACTTTGCGCAGGGTTGCTGTTTCCCATATCGACCCCGCCAAGATACGATTGGCACACGAGATTCACCGCCGTCTGCCACCCGATCCTGCCGCCGCTCAAGGAGTGTGGAGCATTCTTCGCACGGGACGCTCGGAAATCGTCCCGGAGATTACCGACGAACTTTTAGCACAGTCGGTGAAGGATCACGAACTTCTCAACATCATGCGCGAGCTTGGCCTCAAATCGTACATCGGGGTGCCGCTCACCGTCCGAGGAAAGACACTCGGCGTCATCACCTTCATTGCCGCTGAATCCGGCCATCGCTATGACGCGACCGACCTCGCCGTAGCGGAGGACTTGGCGAGCCGGGCGGGGATTGCCATCGACAACGCCCAACTCTATCGAGAATTACGGGATGCCGACCAGCGCAAGGACGAGTTTCTCGCCACGTTAGCTCACGAACTGCGCAATCCTCTGGCCCCGATCCGCAATGGCTTGCAAGTGCTGCGATTGTCTGGCACCCACGGCGAAGCGGGTGTCGAAGTGCGGTCCATGATGGAGCGGCAACTCAACCAGATGGTCCGACTGGTCGACGACTTGCTCGATGTCAGCCGCATCACCCGCAACAAACTCGACTTGAAGTTACAGCGAGTCGATCTGGCAACGGTGATTCACAGTGCCGTGGAGACAAGTCGTCCACTCATCGAGCAGTCGGGCCATTCACTTTCAATCTCGCTGCCTCCCACGCCAACTTATCTACAGGCCGACTTAACCCGGCTGGCACAAGTGTTCTCAAATCTGTTGAACAACAGCGCCAAATATACGGAACCGGGCGGTCAAATCTCACTAACGGCTGAAGCGACCAACGAGGAAGTCACCGTGCGAGTGCGGGACAACGGGTTGGGCATCCCTGCCGAGGCGATGCCCCGCCTCTTCCAAATGTTTTCGCAGGTGGATCGCAACATGGAGCGGGCGCAGGGCGGATTGGGGATCGGCCTGACCCTGGTGCGGCGACTGGTCGAGATGCACGGCGGCACTGTCAAGGCCAGCAGTGACGGGCCGGGCCGGGGGAGCGAGTTCATCGTGTCCTTGTCACTCATTTCGGAAAGCATTATCGGTCGCAAAAGTCCAACAGTGGGTCACGACCCGGCACCCTACTCCACACAACGGATTCTGGTTGTCGATGACAACCACGACTCCGCCCTGACTCTGGCGATGATGCTCAAGTTAATGGGCAACGATACCCGCACGGTCCACGACGGCCTCGCCGCCGTTGAAGTGGCAGCCGAGTTCCGGCCGGACATCATTCTGCTCGACATCGGCCTGCCCAAGCTGAACGGGTACGACGCCTGCCGTCGCATTCGGGAGCACGTGTGGTCCAAGGACATGGTGATCGTCGCTTTGACCGGATGGGGCCAGGAGGAAGATCGACGACGCTCCCAGGAGGCAGGCTTCGACCACCATTTCGTCAAGCCCGTCGAGCTCACGGCCCTGCAAAACCTGCTAGCGGAGCGAGTCTGACCAAAACACCGCGTGCTATCATCGTTTATTGCCGATCTCAAATGCCCTACTCTAGCTCTGCGTACTATCATCTTCGGTTTTACCTCATTTCAAGTAGGCTTAATTGCCCCCAACAATCTTATTGCACTCAATGATCCCATCGCTCAGGATTTTGGCACGCAGTCCACCTCTAAAATGAGCCATCATGAATTTACGCGCACCCTCGCCGACCACACGGTCCATCCAACAGCACGGTGTGCACTCTTGCGTTCCCTCGAACTCGATGCCTTGAATTTGAAAACGCCTCCCAAGCAAATCCGCAAGCTTGAGGCCGCTGACAACTAAGTTTCTGCGGAACACAGTTACGGGCAATTCTGGCAGGTTGAACTCGCAGCGAATCTCATCAATTGCTTCTAGCGCGATAAATGTCACTTGACCGTTATGGTTCATCCGTCTGCCAAAGTAACGATCGCCTCGAATACCACGGCCCGCTACTAACTCCGCACGCTTCACGGTCTGTTCACCATGCTGCATCGCCAGAGCACCTTTCTTGACCCGATAATCGTGCCCAGGTGAAATCACAATGTCGACAACCAAAGTCGCGCTAAAAATCTCTTCCTTTGGTCCACAATTTGCCATCGGCTGAAATGTTCCGAGTTCTGACCGCTTCGAAAGCACCTCGATTGCAAGAAACAGTTCAAGTGCAGACTGTTTCCGTAACCCGTCGCGTAAGCGAGGGATTTCGGTTCCCGCCCCCTCGCGTACGCGTGGAGTTGTAAATAATCCCATTTAAGCAAACACCGTACCTTAGGAAGGTTTCGCCTCATGAGTAAACTCGGTCGTCTAGCAATCATCGGCGTTGGTCCCTCCGCCATCTATTTGCTAAAACACCTACTCATCAACATCGATCGATTTCGACTGTCACTGACGGACCTCTATCTTTTCGACAAACGGGCCGCGCTCGGCATTGGCATGCCCTACGATCGCAACACGACCGATAAACACAACCTATGCAACATTTCGTCAGCGGAGATTCCGCTACTAAATCAGTCATTGGTCGATTGGCTGCACTCTCTGAGCGACGAGGAACTGGCGTTGCAAGAAATCGAGCGATCCGAAATCGATGAAGATGAGACGTACCGCCGCACTACACTTGGCGACTACTTTCACGCTCAGTACAACTTCATCGCAGACGCATTACGCTCCTGCGACCTTACCTTGCACGAATACTCTGGCTGCTCAGTGACTGATGTGATCGATCATCGACCAGATGAATGCGTAGAGATTAGGTTTAATAGCGATGAGAGTGTCATCGTGGAGCGTTTGGTAATCTCGACGGGACATGCGTTCGTTGAACCCGATCAGGCGGAGCATGGATACTACACGTCGCCCTGGCCGATGCAGAAACTCGTACCCAATGATTGCCAGTTTCATAACTTTGAGATCGGAACGCTGGGCGCATCGCTGTCTGCATTCGATGTCGTGTCTTCGCTCGCGCATCGTCACGGGAAATTTTTCCAGCGCGATGGAAGACTTGTTTTCGAACCATCGTCGGATGCCGATGGATTCAGAATATCATTACACTCATCCAAGGGGTGGTTGCCGCATTTGCAATATGAGCAGGAAGAGTCGTTTCGTGAGATTTATAGGCACGTTGATCGTGACACAATGCTCGGGCTACGCGATAATACCGGGTTTCTTTCACTCGACGACTACTTCGACAAGGTATGTCGCCCCGCACTTACGATCGCGTTCCAAAAAGACAACCGAGTCGATATTGTCCAACTCCTAAATGTAGAAAACGCATCGCTGGAAGATTTTATTGAAACGCTGAGCGACGAGCATACGGCGGACGATCCGTTCGCACTGATGCGATTGGAGATACCAGAGGCGAGCCGTTCGCTTCGCAAAGGTATTCCTATTTATTGGAAGGAGACTCTGGACGATTTGATGTTCACGTTGAACTTCCATTGCGATCTACTACCGGCGGAAGATCATCTGCGTTATCGCAAGGTGATTGTCCCTTTTTTGATGAATGTGATTGCCGCGATGCCGCTCCCATCGGCCAACATCTTGTTAGCACTGCATGACGCGGGCAGGCTCGATCTGGTGCCAGGAACGGTGACAGTCAAGGAGAAACGAAACGGTCGAACGGTCGTTGAAGTCGCAAACGATAATGAAACCATCGAAAAAGCATATCGTATGTTCGTCAACTGCAGCGGCCAAGGAACCTTGGACTTTGATTCTTACCCATTCAAAAGTATGACCGCTGACGGAACCGCTACGGAAGCCGTCGCATACTTCCGGGATGCATTTGCAATGGATCCACTCAATGAATCCGTAAGCGACATTTTAGTTGAACGTAATGGACGAAAGTCGATGCGGTTGGGTGGCGTTGCAATTGACGGGTTTTACCGAGTAATCGGAAAGGACGGTTTCTCGAATGATAGAATCTATGACATCGCTTTTCCGCATGCCACTGGTGTGCGCCCCTACTCTTACGGCCTTCAAGCATGTGAAGCAGCCGCATCCATCGTAATTCAGTGTTGGTGTTCACAAGTTGACAACAATTACAAGCCAACTTCCCGGACAAGCTCAGTTACGCAAGTCTACGAAAATCTTCCCGCACCAACTCAACCCGTTTTGTGAACGACGCCCCAAGACTTCACCGGCGGATTAAATCCATTTTAAACAGGACACTCTCGCTGATCGCAACCGCAGCTGATTCTTATTCCCGGGTAAGAATCAAAGTTCCTCGTTAGCAAGCGTCTTGCGAAAAGATCAGAACCGTGTACGGTGGCAGTTCGATTCTGCCGCGATGTGGCTGGCCATCGTAAGGTTGTTCGACCGCTTCGATATCACCTGAGGCGTTGCCGCCGAAGTCGTCACTCCACTGTTTGCTGTCACTGCTGAAGCGACGTCGCCAAGTCCCGCTGGCGGGCAGGCCGAACTCGTATTCGCGGTAGTGCTGATTGGCGAAGTTGGCGATTATGATGCAATCATCAGCCCTGCCGCCGTCGAAACTGCGACGATATGCCACGACTTTTCCTTCTTGGTTGACGTGATGAACATCGACTTGCTGTCCGGTAAGTCCTTTAGTATGACCGTTCTGATTTAGACGCAGGCGTATCAGCTTGGCAGTGAGTTTAGTAATGCCAGCGTGATCGTCGGCTTTTTCCCAGTCGAGTTCTTCCTGGTCTTGGAACCACCCGTCTTCAAGAAACTCTTGCCCTTGAAACAACATCGGTATTCCCGGAGTGGTCAAGACTAGAGCGAGCCCAAGTGTTGCTCGCTTTTGCGCGTGCCACGCATCCGTGTCCTCCGCGTCGACTTCGCTCGGGATGCGTGCTTTACCATTAGCGACTTCGTCATGAGATTCCGTGTAGACGACTCGTTGGAACACATCGCAGTTGTAGTTGTGATTGAGGGCGTCACGAACTTTGTGCATGTCGCGTCCTGCGTCATCCGCCTGAGTGATTACGTCACGTATTGGATGAACGAATTTCGCATCCCACTGGGTCGAGAAACCGGCTCCGCCCTCGATATCGGACTTGGTAATGTAGGGGTTGTTTTGCAGATCTTCAGCGATGGTGATTGCGGATGGTTTGAACGCGTGGATTTCACGATTTATCCACTGGGTCAGCCCCCAGCCTTCGGGAATCTCCTGCGTGCCGCTCGCATCGATACTTCTAATGTACAGAGTCATGTCGTAACGTAGACCATCTACGCGGTAGTCCTCCAGCCACATCATCGCGTTGTCGCGAATGTACGCTCGAACTTCGCCTCGTCCGTAATCGGGTCGCGTGTCGCCCCACGGAGTGGAAGAACGATGGTCATTATAAAAGTAGATTCCGCCTTTGTCGTTTTCGCTCCAGCCATCGAACTGCCAAAGGTCCAAATCGCTAGGCCCGAAGTGATTGTAAACAACATCCAAAATGACGGCGAAGCCAGATTTATGGGCTTCACGCACGAACGTCTTGAAGCCCCATGCGCCGCCATAAGCGGTTTCTATTGCGAAAGGATGGGCAGGGTTGTAGCCCCACGATAAATCACCTGCGAACTCGGCGATCGGCATCACTTGCAAGCAGTTCACGCCGAGTTTCTTCAGGTGGCTGAATCGCTTGATGTAATCCTCAAACGTCCCAACTTGCTCTTTTCCGTCGCGATAGAACGTTCCGATGTGCGTTTCGTAGATGACCAATTTGTTCCATGGCGGCATCTGGAAGTCGTCGTCTTGCCAATCGAAATTGGGATCGTGGACGATACTGTTACCTACCGAGTTGGTAACCTCGCGGCCGCGGGGGTCGATGCGAGTGAATATTTTTTCGCCGTTGGTAATCTCGTACCTGTATTCGTCTGCAACTTTCGCATTCTCAATGCGAGCAAACCAGCAGCCACTATCTTCCCGCGACATTGGACTTTTTCCCGACTTCCAGTCGTTGAAGTCACCGACGACGCATACGCGATCGGCGTTCGGGGCCCAAACGCGGAACGCGACGCCCTGCTCCAATACGATTGGCCCCATCCCTTGAACCGTATCTAGAATTGCGTTATCTATCTTAGCTTGATTCACAGGTGTGAGCCTTTATGTTTATCTTTAAAACCTGGGTGTCGTGCTGTTCGAGTGATTAAATTACGTGCTAGTACTAACCGCTCTCGCCGCAGCACATCCGTTACGGCGGCGGCTGAAGGCAATTGGTGTATTTGCAGGCGTTTCATGCAAAATCAAAGATCCGGCAGCCCTACGCAATTGATGTTGCCCGGTCGAGCGTCATTGTAGTAAATTCCGAGTCGCTCCAAAGAGTAGAGAGCATTCTGAACGCGATCCCAGTTGCCTTCGAACCACTCCTCCCTCTCTTGGTTGTAGTATTCCATGACCTCTTCGGAAAAATCGTGTGGCGCGAAGTTAGCTTTTCCAAAGTCTAAAATGTATGGAGCTGATACAATCGTCATTTCGATTACAAGCAAGCGAGAGTCGCTGTCAATCATCTGCGGAATGTTGAATCCCTTAAGTTCAATTAGTCCGTGTTCCGCTAGAATTGTGTAGCACCTGAACTCACGGTTGAAGTTGATTTCCCCGTTCTCCCGATAGACTTTTATGGCAGAACGTTGGCTTGTTTCCCAGACATACCCTTCTTGCCCCCATCCAAGTTGTGAGTTAAAAAGCGGTTCGCAGAAGCGTTGTTCGCAATATACCTTTGCTCGTTGCTCGCACTCATCCCGGTACGTTTTCATGTCCACCTCAAAACGACATTCAGCGATAGTGGAACTGCGCCTGATTGTGGCGGGCGTGGCGATGCAATTGTCGCAAGTCGGCCCAGATCACGCCATACTCAAAGTACCAACGGGCCCGATTGCCGCTGGCTATGCTCGAATTGAAGTGATCGTTGATAATAAAGTGACGAGTTCTAAAGAAGTTTTCCTTTGTCATGGGATTCCCGAGAGCTCGCGTCGAGTAGTGTACCTCTAAACGGTCATCGGAGGCGGAGTGCGAAACTGCCAAGTCGGCATTGTGATTTTCACTCGTTTGGACATAACCGTCCCGTTGTGTACAAAATTCTCAGATTGTCCGCCCAGTCGGCAGCTAGTTGTTGCCTTGAATGATGTACCAACCTCATTCAACCGGATTGATCGACCATGCCTCAAAAGCAGACAGCAGTTATCTGCGTTCGGGTTTCTACAGAAGACCAAGCGACTGAAGGCGTTTCGGTAGAAGCCCAGTCGTGGATTCGTCACCAAGCAAGGTTCAGCAACATGGTCCCACACAACAATTCAGAGCATCCTGAGCCGCGCAGCGTAAGCGATCTGACAGACGAAGAACTGCTAGACATTGTTGCTAATGCTCTCAACAAACCAGCCGAGCCCAGCAAAGAGTCGGCGGCTGAGCATCTGGAACGGCTGGAAGAATCGGACTCACAAGTCGATCACCTCGAATTGAAACCATGAACCCGAGACCAAACCTGAGATGTGAGGTGCGGGACGCAGCTAAAGACGAGCAACAAGAGAGCTAACAGAAGGCCAGACGGTTCCGGTACGGCACTAATGGAAACATTGTCGATTGCGACCAATGGGTTGGTATTGAGGCTTCCGCTGCCGGAGATCGTAAGTAGTTCTGACGAGGAATTCGCGGTAAATTTCAGTCGGCGAAGTGTCCAGGGCAATTCAGAGGAACCGTAGCTGTTAATCCCTGTAAGTGAATATGTAAAGTTGTCGCTCTGTCCCGCGACCGTCGCAATGACACTACCGCTTCCAAAATAACTAGCGTTTGACTGCGCAGTTGCGTAGTAAGAAACCTCGTACGTACCCCCGATCGTCAGGTCTGTAATAAATAGGGTTATTGCGTCCCCATGGATTTCCAAAAACTGGTCCCCGAAAGGTGTTGCTCCTTGACCTGCATTGTTTCCTAAGATGTAAGCGGTGTTTCCAGAAAGCACCGTCCACCCCAAGCCAATTGTCTGTCCATTTAGGAACTGCATTGGAACGCTAACACTGGGTTGCTCAAAGCTGCCGTTTAGCAAGTAGCCAGCGAAGGCCGTAGAATGGCATCCGAATAGAAGGATGACAATTAACGTGCGTTGAAACATTGTGAATCCGATTTGGGGAGCTTCTCTAGCGATTTGGTCCAGTGTACCAAATCCTAGTTCTCTATGGAGTAACATAGCCAAGGGGATCATCTCGAAGTCGAGCGGCTTGAGAACCGTGATCTCTAGGTCGCGGGCTAGTAAATAATGGGACGATTCTATCGACACACTGTTCCATCCGTCCTTCCAGTGTGATGCCACGCTGGGCTCGCCGGAAACCACTAGCTATTCCAGTTCATGCAGAGCGGTCGCAAAACTCACTCGCCCTTTGCGAGCAGCATATCTAAAATTAGTCGGTGGAACTTTACTTGCAGCTCTGGGCTGTTGAGGTACTGAGTCATTTGGTTTTGATGAGCTTCGCTGCTATCCATCACGGCTTCGTCGACCGCGCCGGCAAAATCACCGAGCAACGCTTGCTCCGGTGAGTTGTTCGCGACTTGGTGCATTACCCGTTCGTTCTCACTGACTTTGTCGCTGATTGTCATCGCATAGTTGATCATGTCTTTTTCCGTCAGCCCGTCGGTTATGAACAACTCGTTCAGGCGCGCAATGATCTGAGACAGCCATACTTCCTGCTTCGATTTTGCTTTACCGGTTCCAATGTCAGAGCCGGGCCTGAGTCCTTCGCTGCCTTCTTTTACCAACATCAGGTCCTGCTGCTTGATTTTGGATAATCGATAGTGCGTTAGGCCAACGGATGTGAGGTCGATCGGGTCGTCTTCGGGAGCCTCCTCGCGCAGCAGTGGTGCCAAATGTCGCGCGTAAAGGTTCAGTTTTTCCAAGTCCGTGCTGTCGTAATCTACGATTTGTGACATGAATTCATAGTAGCGAGTGAACGACACCAGATCCGCTTTGAAGATACCCAACGCATCGAGTTCTTTCTTAGCTTGATTCATCTCGCCTTCTGCGTTGGCGATGAAGGTCGGGTCGCCCAGAGATTTCGCGTGCGTGAATAGCTTTTTGTGTTTCTCGAAATCCTGCTTCGCCTGTGTGTAGCGCTTGGTCCAACGATCGACGGCGGGGCGGCAGACGTTGCTGATGGCGGCATTGCTTTTGCTTTTAACGAAGAAGATTTCGCTAAACTGTGTCACCTCGGTCCAAAGGAATATTCCGCTCGCTCTCAGTTTTTCGAACAGATCCCAAATCATGTTCGGGTCGGAAACGTCCAGCAGCTTTGCCGTTTCATAGTACTCCTGAAACGCTTTCAGCACATCGTCGGGTTCGTTATAGAAATCGAGGATGTACGTTTCTGTCTTCCCTGGGAACGTTCGGTTCAGTCGTGAAAGCGTCTGCACGCATTCCAGACCGCCTAGCTTTTTATCGACATACATCGCGCATAGTTTGGGTTGATCAAATCCCGTTTGAAACTTTTGGGCGACGATCATCACGTGAAATTCGCGAGTGTCGAACGCTTTTCGCATGTCTCGGCCTTTGAGGTCCGGGTTCATGCTGTTCTCGGTGAACTTCTCTCCCAACAAGCCTTCCGAATTCGGGTCATCCTTGTTGAACTCGACTTCACCCGAGAACGCGACCATAGCCACCAATTGGCTGTACTTGTTCTTCTTGATGTACTTGTCGAACTCCAGCTTGTAACGCACGGCTTCTTTGCGTGAGCCGGTTACGACCATCGCTTTGGCATGTCCGTTCAGTAGGCCCATGACCGTTTGGCGGAAATGCTCGATGATTACCTTCACTTTTTGAGCGATGTTGTACTCGTGAAGGCGGATCCATTGGCCAAGTCGGACTTTGGCTTTCTTTGCATCGACTTCATAATCAGGCTTGGCGACCTTTTGGGCTAGGGTGTAGGCGACCTTGTAACTTGTGTAATTCTTCAGCACGTCGAGAATGTAGCCTTCTTCAATCGCCTGGCGCATGCTGTAAACGTGAAACGCCTTGGGCTTGTTTTGTTTCGATGGTGGCTCATCTGGATTGGTCGGTCGACCGAAGAGTTCCAGTGTTTTGGGTTTCGGTGTGGCTGTGAAAGCGTAGTAGCTGAGGTTGGACGATCCTTTTCTTGCTTCGACGCTTGCGATCAAGGCATCTTCGGTACTGACTGGCGCGTCCTCCTCTGCTGATTCCCTCAACAGTACCTCTTTAAGTTGGCCCGCAGTACGCCCAGACTGCGACGAGTGGGCTTCGTCGGCGATGATCGCGTAACAGCGCTCTTTCAGGCTGACACTGTTCTCGATCGCTTTCAGAACGTGTGGGAACGTTTGGATCGTCACAATTACGATGGGCTGACTGCTTTCCAGCGCCGATGCCAGTTTTTCCGACTTTGATCCCTGGCCTTCATCGCGGTTGATCCGTCCGACGACTCCATCGGCGTGTTCGAACTGATAAATGGTGTCCTGCAGTTGGTCGTCCAGTACCGTACGGTCGGTGACGACGATGACGCTGTTAAAAACCTTGTCGCCCGATTTGTTGTACAGCGATGAAAGTTGGTGAGCGGTCCAGGCGATGCTATTCGACTTGCCAGAGCCTGCACTATGCTGAACGAGGTATTTGCGGCCCGGTCCTTCATCACGGCTGGATTGAACTAGATTGCGAACCAAGTCCCATTGATGATAACGAGGAAAGATCAAATTTTCTTTCTTTACCTTGCGACCGTCCCACTCTTCTTCGGTTTCGATTTCCAGGTGGATGAATCTGCCAATGATGTGCAACAGGTTTGCAGGCGACAGTACTTCGTTCCACAAGTAATCGGTGGCGTAGTCGTCGATGTCTTCGGGCGCGTCATTGCCTGCCCCACCGTCCTTAGTGCCTTTGTTGAATGGCAAGAATCTTGTCTCATCACCCGCCAGTCGCGTCGTCATGTAAGCTTCGTACTGGCTGACGGCAAAGTGAACCAAGGCTCCACGTTTGAAGGTTAGAAGCGGTTCGGGCTTGTTGGTTCCCGGATCTTTGGGCAGACGAGTCTTCTGGTATTGGCGAATTGCGTTTTGGACCGCCTGTTTGAACTCGCTTTTCAGCTCCATCGTCACGACGGGGATGCCGTTGATGAATAGCACCAAATCGATCCGCCACTTTTTGGCCCGCTTGCCAGTTTCAGCCAGTTCGGCGGCGGTGGCGTAAGGGCTGTAAACTAGTTCGGGCATAACGCGGAGGATGTTGCCCTCGTACATCGCGAGCGTATCGGGGTTCAAACCGTGCTCGGGTTTGAACTGGCACATTTTGAACGAGGCGGACTTGTCGCGAAGTTCGTGTCGCAACACGCCCAGCGTGCCGTAGGTGCGGAGTGATTTGTCACTCGCCTGGGGATCGGCTTTGGAAAGCTGCGAAGCGAGCTTGTCGATGAACGCTTGCTCGGGGTTGGCTGGGTAGAGTTGAGCGTACTTTTGCCAGCTCTTTGGCTGAGTCGTTTTGACATACAGCAGGCAATCTTCCGTATAGAGAGCTAGTTTCCGATCGTATTTTGCCGGATCGCCGAGCTTCCAACCGCTAGCGATCATTTGGTCGATGATGTCCTGCTGAAAAGCGACTTCTTTCGAGTCTGCGTTCATGCGACCTCCAATTCGGTACCGAGTCGGGCGTCGGAGGAAGGACGCTTCCAACCACGCACGTCGATCTTGCCAGTGACGGCCGCAGAAATCAGTGCGGTGCGGCGTTCTTGGAGAATTCCCAGTGCGTTGGCAACCTTTTCTTCAAGCAAATCTAGTTTGGCCAGAAGCCGTTCAATGTGGTCGACGATCGCGTTTTGTTCCTCCTGCGGTGGAAGCGGTAAGCGAATTTCCTTTATCACTGAGAACGTAACTGTTGGCACAAGTCCAGCGCTGCAAAGGCGGGCCATGTCTACAAGCGAAAGGAAGTGCAGTAGAAATCGCGGCACAACTGTGTGCGGTCTAATGCCGTAGACGTTATCGTCGATGATCGCACGACTTGTCAGGATTCGCCGTTTGTTCGTGAGCAAAGCCGCTCCGACGCGAGGAAAGATCACTGTTCCAGCAGGAAAAATCGGGGCACGTATCGATTCGGCTAATTTCAGAGCGACGTAGTTGTCAGCCGTACGCATCTCGACTTCATTCCCGTCTCGGTTCATATCGTTCACCTTAAACCACGGAATTTCGCCACTCTCTTGCCCTTGGATTGCGTGAGCAAAAGCGCACCCTTGATCGACTTTGCCCACGTCTCGAACACGAACTGCCTTCCAGTGCGTAGGCACTTTGCCTAGCCACTCGATACCGGAATCTCGCATGGGGGCGTCGGGGTTCAAGCCTTTGGTGACCGCATGACTGATGACGGCCTGACGTTTTTCCCCTAGCAATGCGATGAGTTGCTGCTGCTTCTCAATCAACGCATCAATCTTCGCCGTCTCGTAATCCAGGAACGCCGCGATTTGCGTTTGTTCGTCGAGTGACATCACGGGAATCGTGATATTCTTCATCGCCTCGAAATTTGTACTCCAAAGGTCAGCAACAATGCCTTTCCCAAAGCGATAGAACTCTTCCTGAAACGCTTCGCTTCGTAGTAGATGGTGAACGTAAGCCGGGTGCAGACCCTTGGGCTGTAGCACAATCGTGATCAGAGAGACGGATCCGTCGTATGCACTAACGCCAGACGAACCCTTTCGGTCAGAACGACTATTAATCGCGAAATCACCTTTACGTACGAGTTTGCGATTATCACCATCGCTTGTTTTTGCTGCGTTTTCAAGCTGAGGCACTATTCCTTGCATCGTCACCGAAAGTGCAGGAAAATCTGAATCACTCACCTTTTCGCGACGCTCACGGAAGTAACTTCCTAGCCGTCGCAACTCCCAAGATTTCGGGACTCGACCTAGCCAATCGAGTTCTGTGTTTTGATAGTCGGGATATGGTTTGAAGCGGTTACTCACGAGTATACCTCGCGCAACATCTGCATGATCTCGCTACTCAGCTCATCCAACTCGGCGTCAATGTCCTGCAATGGACGCGGTGGTTCGTACTCGTAAAAATGGCGGTTGAACGGAATCTCGTAGCCAACGATGCCGACTTGCTTGTCGCGCTCATCGCGCTTGTCTTTGTCAATCCATGCGTCGGGAACGTGCGGTGCAACTTCCTTTTGAAAATATGCTTCGTTGATTGCGTTGACGTTAACGCCACGAGCGGTCTCGGCGGTTAATGGCACGTCTTCGTTGTCGCGCAAGTCGCTGTCGGGCTGGAATTGGACGATCTGGTGTCGGTACTCGAACGTTCCGTAGGTTGGATCGGCTTTTACTTTCTTTTTGGAACCGGGGTAATCACCCGATCGGCTAATGACTTTCTTGATGACCGGCTCGGCGTCTGTGTTAGTCCAACTGACGGCGGCGATGATCTGCTTTTGCCGCTTTGCGTCTAGTTCAACTCCTGCCTTTTTGATTGCTTGCTTCAGCGTTTCGTCGAACTCGTTGAAGTCATCGTGCTGGTCCGTGCCAATCACGGCTTGCAGCATGATAGCTTTGTCGAGCAGTTCTTTTTGAGCTTTCCATGTTTTTGCGTCGAGCAGGTCTTTGATGTCTTTCTCTTTGAGTTCGGGGAAGTCGGCTTTGACCATCGCTCGCACTTCGGCTTCGAATTCTTTCAATATGCCGTAAGACTTGCCTGAATGCCCCTCATCCCCAACCGCTCTCCCCGAAGCGGCGCGAGGGGAGCCTGATAGAAAACAGTCGCGAAACTGTTCGTAGACCTTTTGCATCGCCGCGCTCAGCTTGCCAGTTTCGAAACGTAGCGATTCGAGTCGCTCGTCGGTGAACTGGACCGAAAGACGCAGCGGTCGCTCGATCGTGATGCGCCGATAGCCGAACTCGTGGCTTTCAAAGATCTTGCTACCAAACGTCTTCTTATCGGCTTTCTTCTTGCTCGCGGACCGACGACCGCGATTGGATTTCTCGTCAGGTTCTTTGTCTAGGCAGTAACTCTCGACGGCTTCAAAGTTGCCAAACGTTTGCGTGATCAGCTTGACGTCGGCTTCGCCAATCTCCTGACGTTTACTGCCTAGACTCTTACGCATCTTTTGGTAGAGATGAACGGCGTTGATCAATTGCACTTTGCCTTTTCGCTTTGCGTCTTTCTTGTTGGACAGAATCCAAACGTAGGTTGCGATGCCGGTGTTGTAGAACATGTCGGTCGGCAGCGCGACGATCGCTTCCAACAGATCACTTTCCAATATGTGACGCCGGATTTCACTTTCACCGCTCCCCGCGCCGCCGGTGAATAACGGTGAACCATTTAGGATGATTCCGATGCGACCACCGTTCTTGTCGGGGGCATTGGGATCGTAATCACGCATCTTGCTGATCAGATGCATCAGGAACAGCAGCGATCCATCGCTGACTCGCGGTAGTCCCGGTCCAAAGCGACCGTCAAAGCCTTTTATTTTATGCTCGTCATGGATGGGCCCTTCGACTTTCTTCCAGTCAACGCCGAACGGCGGATTGGAAAGCATGTAGTCGAATCGATCGGAGTACAGTTGGTCGTCGCTAAGCGTGTTGCCCAGTTTGATGCGGCTGACGTCCTGGCCTTTGATCAACATGTCGCCTTTGCAGATCGCATAGCTCTCGGGATTCAGTTCCTGGCCAAAGGCTCGCATGACCGCTTCTGGGTTCAACTCGTGGACGTACTCCATGCCGCTGGATAGAAACCCGCCTGTTCCCGCAGTGGGGTCGTAGATGGTGCGGATAATGCCTGGTTCGGTTAGCGCGTCGTCGTCTTCCATGAAGACCAGGGACGTGGTCAAACGCACAATGTCGCGCGGCGTGAAGTGCTCTCCGGCAGTCTCGTTGCTGGACTCTGCAAAACGCCGGATGAGTTCTTCAAAGACCAGCCCCATGTCGTGGTTGCTGATCGTGTTGGGGCTGAGGTCCGTCAGTCCGACCTTTTGAACGACTTTGTAAAGCAGGTTCGCATCCTGAAGTTGACCAATGAACTCAGCAAACTTGAAGTGCTCGAATATTTCGCGAGCATCTTTAGAGAAACTATCAACGTATGAGAGTAGGTTGCTCTTGATGTCGGCGCTGCCCATCTTGGACAGATCCATCGCTGAAGTGTTGTAGAACGATTGTTTTGCGGCCTTCAGCAAGAATTTCTCGCGGGCTTCCGCTTCAAGGTTTTTCATCTCCCTAAGTTTCTCGACCTGCTTCAGCACCTGCGGTTTGCGTTCCTCTAAAACACACTCTAAGCGACGAAGGATCGTGAATGGCAGGATAACGCGGCCGTATTGCGATTGCTTGAAGTCACCGCGTAGGAGATCAGCAAGCGACCAGATGTATGCCGCTGTCTGAGTGAAATTGGTAGTATCTTGTTCCAAGGGATAGCTAGCTCAAACCCCGCACGACTGCGCGCTGAGTAGTTCCAGAGTATATGCTTTTGGAACGCCAACCAAAGCGGGTCGTCGATATAGATCATTTCGTCGCCTCTTGAGTACCGGGATCTCTAAATTCCCGTTCATTCGCAGAAGATCCAAGCCGCACCGCGGTGCTTGATCTCCCTCAGGACGCTCTCCCACTGCAAGTATTTGTTGGCATCGGCGATATGTTCTCTAATCCAGCCGGACCGTGGAAAGACTCGCCGGCGTTGTATCTTAGGGGCATGCAAGATTCGGACTTGCAAGTCGATCACCTCCTACGAGTGTTAAATACGGCCAACGATAGGAGAGCACCAATGACCAACGCGGCGCTAGGTTCGGGAACTGCCGTTATTGCGACGCGGTCAATCTGAGTACCCGTGAGAGGGTCAAGACCTGCTTGCTTTGCGGAGAATACTAAGCTTGTCGTTGAAGAATCCGCAATAAAATTGTGCAGCGTTTGGTCCCAGCGTGGGCTACCAATCGCACTCGTAGTATCTTCAAACGTCAATATAGAATGGCCGATCAATTGAATTTGCGTTATAGCTCCCCCCATGACGTTTCCGGCCAAGCTAAGGTAGCTGAGTTGGTACGATTGACCTGGAACGGTCATGAACGTTTGACTGACTTGCCAAAGATCACCTCCTCGATTCAAGTCTATCCACTTTCCGCTTTCTGGAACGGAGTCTGTCCATTCAAGCCCAAAATGGTTAGGGCCGCCGAAAGTCAATGATCGATCAGGGTCGAAAGGAGAGAGCCCAACGTTCCAACCAGTGAGAATTTGAGATCCAGGGATGACGAGAGTGCCGGTATATCCTGGTGCAAATACGACATAATTTGAATCTCCAGGCGAAGCGAATTGCCCCAAACTAAATTCGCCATTCACGATGATTCCTGCATCACAAGTTGCAGAAACGCAACAAGTAAAGATGGCAATGCTACAGATGCGCTGAATCATAACTTTTGTCCTAACTGAAAATGCGAATCTTTGGAACTTCGCGGCATTATAGCCGAATCCAGCGACATGCTGCCCTTACAGTTCCGGTCATTAGTTTGTCGGACGTTGCCTTGGCTTCGCCCGTCGTTACTATTCGGACGCGGCTAGGTTAGCTCCCGAACATCGGTCTCCCGGATCGACGCCGCACTTTTCATTACCGGGACGACTTCGGGGGTTGCATCTGTGGCATTTCTTAGCCAGCGAAAACGCAAAAACGGCAATGTGTGGTTGGTATCATTCCGATTGGACGACCAGCGCCAGCGATCGATCTACCTTGGCGATGTTAGCGAACCCCAGGCGAATGACTCGCTTTGGCACATAAAGAATCTACTGAGAGCCAAGAAGATCAATTCGGACCCCAAAGACGCAACAGCGGAATGGGTATCGACCCTCAAGGGCAGTAGCGTACGGGATTCGCTAGTGAAGCACGGCTTGATTGCTTCGTGTGATGCGCCGCGAATTGATGCTGAACAACGGAAACTGAAGCCGTTCCTGCAGCGCTGCATCGACGACATGACGGACTCGAAGCCTGCAACGCGGGTGAACTACGGTTCAACTCGAAATTGGCTTTTGGATTACTTCGCGGATGACCAGTTGCTGACCGACATCACGCCCAGCGATATGACCCGATGGCAACGGCACATCAAAGCCAAACTTGGAGCTGTCAGCAATCGGAACAAGCATGTTCAGCGCGTCAAGCGATTCATGAAGACCGCGGTTGAAGACAGGCTCCTCAAGTCATCGCCAGCCGCTCACCTCAAATTCGAGGCGGGCAAAACCGACAAAAGCCGTCAGTTCTTCATCGATGTGTCCCTGGCCAAACTAATCATGGACGGTCTGCCGGATGCGAACTGGCGTATGCTGTTCGCCCTGATGCGATGGCAGGGGATGCGACGGATTGAAGCAGTCGAGCTCGATTGGTCGGAAGTCGATTTAGCTGGGAATCGGCTTCGGTTTAGATCCACAAAGACCGGCTACCGCGAATGCCCAATCTTCCCCGAGACGCTGCCTTACCTCCTGGACGCCGCTGACCTTCGTGGTCAGCAACAGTCAAAGGTTGTGAAGTGGCACGCGAGCGAAGTATAGCGTTACCCCTCTACTGATAAAGCAGGTCGAGAAGATCACTAAGGCTAAAGCGTGGCCAAAGATTTGCATTAACCTGCGTTCTACTCGAAGAACGGAACTAGACGATCATTTCCCAGGGCATGTCGTTTCAGCGTGGCTAGGGCACTCCGAAAAGGTTGCACGGGAGCATTACCAGCAGGTCACGGTCGACCACTGGGACCGAGCGTCAAAACTGGTCAGCACCCAGGTCAGCATCACGGTCGGTCAGGAGGGTATCAGAGGGGCGCAAACTGACGCTGAAGAATCCGAAAACAGCGAAAAACCCGAGGAAAAACAGCATTCCATTGCCGTAGCTGATTCTGATGAGTGCCCCCGCAAGGACTCGAACCTTGGACCCGGTGATTAAGAGTCACCTGCTCTACCAACTGAGCTACGAGGGCGGGCTGGGGTGACTTTGGGGGAACAATTTCACTGCTTCCGGTTTCTTACGAAACCAGCTACAGGCTCCGGAAAAGCCAACCGCTGAGGATGGAATTTATACGTTCTGTGGGACATGGCAAGCCCAAGTGCTTGGGTTTCGCGTTTTTTCCTTGCAGGAGCCCGTTTTACTTACGTTTAAGACGCTTGGAGTAAAGTATTGTGGTGCGAAACTAAAAGCTTCGATTGGGGTTTCTTTGCGGTAGGGACTATGATGTAGAATCAGTTTTTGAGCAACTACAGTCCAAACAGGTCCGCTTTTCAAGTCAGCTTCTCTGGCTCACGAACGAGAATCAACCATGCGGCTACTTTCAGTATTCATCTTGTGTGCAAGCGTGTCTCAGTTCGCGTGGGCTCAACCTCCAGGCGGTGGTGATCGAGGTAACCGCGGCGGAGGGGGTGGATTTCCGGGCGGCGGGATGCCAGGAGGTGGCTTTGGCGGTGGTGGAATGCCAGGGGGTGGGTTCGGTGGAGGTGGCTTTCCAAGCGGTGGCATGCCCGGCGGAGGAATGCGGGGCGGGGGTGATCGTGGAGGCGGCGGAGGCTTCAACCCAGCAGATATGCTCGCCCGTTTCGACCGTAATAACAATAAAATGATCGATCCGGAAGAAGCCGAAGGTCCAGCAAAGTTCTTTCTGGAACGACTCGCGCAAAGCAATCCAAAAATCGATCTAAAACGTCCTGTACCCTTGGATTTGCTGACCAAGGAAATGGAAAAAATGCGTGGTGGTCAGGCGGCTGAAGAGCCTTCAAAAGGTCCGGCTAAGCCAGAGCTGCTGGTGCCAGATTTTAGCCTCGATAGCGAACCGGCCATGGTCGAAGGGTTCGGAAGTACCAGCACAAAGTTTAACGTCAAAGTCGAAGAACGCGACTTGAAGGAAGCTGAAGAACGTATCCGTCGCTACGATCGAAACAACGACGGGATCCTGAGCAAAGAAGAGATCGAAGGCAACCGATGGAGCGATGATCCACTGCAGTATGATCGCAACGGCGATGGAAAGATCTCAAAATCTGAAATGGCGGTCCGATACGCGAAACGCCGAATGGATGAAAAGGCAGCTCCGGCCAATACACAGCCCGGCAGTAACGGAAGCCGTGGAGGATTTATGTGGGGTGGAATGCAGGGTGCAACTGGAGCCTCCGGGGCTGGCGGTTGGTCGAGACCGGAAACTGCAAACGTTCGCAAAGAAAAAGCCGAAGAGAAAGACCGTTTTGGCGACGCCAAGTCGTATCGTATGAAGACAATCAAAGAGAAGACGACCGGCACTAAGGGACTGCCCGACTGGTTCGCTCGTAGCGACGCGGACGGTGATGGACAGGTTTTAGTTAGCGAGTACAGCAGTTCGCTTACGGCGGACTCTCTAGCCGAGTTTCAAAAATTCGATTTGAATAACGACTTCATAATCACAGCGAAAGAATGTCTTGCAGCGGTGAAGAACGGCGTTTCTTCGAGCGCAAAGAGTTCATCGAGTTCGCCGGCACCAGCAGCTACTGCGGCTTCCGTCGTCCTGAGCAGTGGCGCCACTGCGTCCAGCGGATCAGCGAATCTTGACTGGGCTAAGCGACAAGTCGATAAATACGACAAGAATAAAGATGGCAAACTCTCAGTCGACGAGTGGAGCTTGATGACCGTCAAGCCCGATGGCGCAGATGCTAACGGAGACGGTTTGATTACAGCTGAGGAATACGCTGAGTTCCGGAGCAAGAAACAATAGCGGCTGGTATTGCGACTCGCTTCAACGCAAATTAGCAAGCTGATGAACAAGCCTAATGCCAGCCGATGAACAATTGAAACAATTGTGCGACACTCAGAAGGTGTCCTCTGGGGCGACGATTTCAAGCAGCTCGATGGCTGGTTCGTCGTTGCAATAGATCAAAGCTGTTCGTCCAAAGGTTTCGTGGCCAGATGCGACTGCGAAATGTTCGGCCAATGCAATACCGCACCGGACGCTCCATACATCTAACAACTCAACGTGCCGCATGACATTGTGCTGAATAAGAACTCGGCCAAGGGGAGTCTGCTTGGCGAGAATTTCAGCGCGAGCCTCGGCGTCGATCGCGTCCAACTTGAGTCGCACGATACCGAATTGAACTACCCGATTGTCACTCGAACGCCGCAGCAGAATCTTTCTCAGATAATGTG